>DCKU01000017.1 GCA_002320455.1 Salinisphaera sp. UBA1666 | reverse complement strand
TTAACGACACGTCGGCAATCCAGCGTTCTAGCCCACTGCGCGACTATGACTGCGCGGCGCGGGCTACGTCTCGTCTTGCCGCAAAACAGCGCTTGGCGCGGACTCATATGAAACCTCAACAGGCCCTTGAAACAATACTGCTGTCCGCCTGCGAGCGAGCCATCGGCTGGCGCGCGGCCTCACCCACGCCAGCCCAGCTGGCTGCGGCCACGATCGTGGCCCATCGCGGCGAGCGCGACGGACAACACGTCATTGAGAACACACTAGCCGCCTTCGATCCGGTGGTGGCCGCCGGCGTGGGGGCTATCGAGTTCGATATCCGCTATACCCGAGACGACGAGCCGGTGGTGCATCACGACGCCACGCTGGCCCGCACGTTCGGCCTGGATATCGCCATCGCCGATCTGGCCTGGCGCGATCTGCGCGCCCGCGCGCCGCACGTACCCCACTTGGCTGACCTGGTCGCGCGCTACGGGCACAGCACCCCGCTGATGGTCGAGCTCAAGGAGCGTGGGCGCGCAGCGGGCGAGGCGCGCCTGCACCGCAGCCTGGCCGATCTGACGCCGATTCGCGATTACCGGTTTCTGTCGCTACGCCCGGCGTTGTTCGCTGCTGCCGCTCCGGCGCCGGCCGACGCCTGTATTCCTGTGGCCAAGCTCAACTGGCCCGAGATCCGCGCCTGGGCCAACGCGCACGCCTGCGGCGGCATTGCCGGTGCGTTCGTGCGTATGCCACAGCGCGACGTTGACCGGCTCCGTGACCAGGGCGCGTTCATCGGCAGCGGGTTTCTCACCCGGGGCGACGCCATGTGCCACGAGATCGCCCGCGGCGTGTCGTGGCTGTTTACCAACCAGCCCCTGGCCTTGCAGCGCATGCTGGACGAGGCGCGTGAAGCGGTCGGTTCAGCCTAGATCGCTATCGAATCCGGCGCCGAGATGATCACGGCCGTGCGGCGCGGTGAAATCCAGTTCCGGGCCCAGCGGCACCACGCCGCTCGGATTGATGTCTGGATGACTGCGAAAATAATGCTGTTTGATGTGGTCCATATCGACCGTTTCGGCCACACCCGGCACCTGATACAGCTCGCGCAGATAGCCCGGCAGATGCGCGTAGTCCGCGATGCGCTGTCGATTGCACTTGAAGTGGCTGTAATAGACTGCGTCAAAGCGCACCAGCGTCACGAAGATCCGCCAGTCGGCCTCGGTGATCTGATCGCCGGCCGCGTAGCGTTGGCCGGCCAGTCTGGCGTCCAGCCAATCTAGCGCCTCGAAGACCTCGGCATAGGCATTGTCATAAGCGGCCTGCGACGTGGCAAAGCCGGCCTTGTAGACGCCGTTGTTCAACGCTTCATAGATGGCCTCGTTAACCGCGTCGATCTCGGCGCGCCGCTCGGCGGGATAGTAGTCGCGCTCTGGATGCGCGGCCAACGCGTCGAAGGCGCTGTTGAACATGCGCAGGATATCCGCCGACTCGTTGGATACGATCGTCTCGTGGTGGCTATCCCATAGCGTGGGCGTGGTCACGCGGCCGGTGTAATCGGGCGCCGCCTTCTGGTACAGCTCGTGTAGATACGACAGGCCGTAGAGCGGGTCGGGCACCGCACCACGCACGGTCGAGAACTGCCAACCTTTCTCACCCATGTAAGGGTCGACGATCGACAGGCCAATGACCGCCTCAAGCCCCTTGAGCCGGCGCAGGATCAGCGCGCGATGCGCCCACGGACAGGCCAGCGATACATACAGGTGATAGCGCCCGGCCTCGGGCGCGAAGGCGCCGTCGGCCTCGATCCAGTTGCGAAACCCCGGCGACTCGCGCACGAACGCACCGCCGTGCGCCTCGGTATCGTAGCCCTGGTCGTGCCAAACGCCGTCGATGAGCAATCCCATATCGAGTGTCCTTAGGGTGCGGCCGAAAACGAGACCGCGTGATCTTCTAGCGCGCAGAAACAGCGGGCATACAAGCCATGGGGATCGTTGAGCCCGGCGAGCACTTCGGGCGCGGCCGCAGCGTGCGTGATCCTGCCGAGCCAGTCAGGCAGCACGGCGTCGATGCCCTTAATGCCGACCACGTCGGTTAGCGCGCTGCGCCAGTCGGGCGGCGGCGCCAGCTCTTGAAGCGTCGGGTTGTCGGTATCCAGCCCGACGCGCTTGGCCAGCGCCCGGGCGGCTGCACTTGGCCCGCCCAGTTCATCGACCAGCCCGATCCGCTTGGCATCGACGCCGGCCCATACCCGGCCCTGGGCGATGGCATCAACCTCGTCGCGCGACAGGCCGCGTGCCTGAGCCACGTTGCCCACGAAGGTGTCATAGCCGTGCTCGATGCCGGCCTGGAGGATACGCTTGGCCTGCTCCGACAACGGCTTGTCCAGGCGCATGACACCGGCCAGCTCGGTGGTGCCGACGCCGTCGGTATGGATGCCCAGCTTGTTCAGTGGCTCGTTGAACGTGGGCACGATGGCAAAAATGCCGATCGAGCCGGTGATGGTCGACGGCTCGGCCCAGATTTCGTCGGCGTTCATCGACACCCAATAGCCGCCGGAGGCCGCTACACCGGCCATGGACACCACGACCGGCTTGCCGGCGGCCTTGAGCGCGACCAGCGCCCGCCGGATCTGCTCCGAGGCGGTGACCGAGCCGCCGGGCGAGTTGACCCGCAGCAGCACCCCGCCGATGGCATCGTCGCGGCGTGCCCGGTCGATCAGCCCGGCTACGGTATCGCCACCGGCCGAGCCGGGCGTCGAGGACCCATCGATGATATTGCCCTCGATGGTCACCACGGCCAGCTGCTTCTGCGCGCCAGCTGAGGCCTGGCGCGCGGTATCGGCCAAATAATCGTCGACGTCGACCTGATTGAAGGTGCCGCTCTCAGAATCTTCGCCGGCCGCGTCCACGAAATCGGGACGTAGCTCGTTGATGCTGGCCACGCGATCGATCAACCCGGCTTCACGCGCTACGGCCGCGGCATCGCCGTCGGCTGCTTCCATGCGCTGGGCATAGTTGTCGATGTACGCATCGATCGCATCCGGCGAGAAGTCGCGTTTCTGGCTAACCACGTCTCGATAGATATCCCAGAGCGTGCCCGACCAGGCCAGCGCATCGTCTCTTGCCTCGGCCGACATATCGTTACGGACATAGGGCTCGACAAACGACTTGTACTTGCCCACCCGGAAGACGTTGACGGTCACCCCAAGCTTGTCGATAGCGTCCTTGTAATAGTTGTTATAGACGCCGTAGCCCGTCAGCAGCGTATAGCCCAGCGGGTCCAAGGCGATGGTGTCGGCGTGGCTGGCCAGCTCGTACTGGGCCTGGCTGTAAGCATCCGACCAGGCGGTCACGGGCTTGCCCGATTCTCGAAACCGGTCGACGGCACCGACCAAGTCCTGGAGCTGGCCGGGTGCTGCGCCGGAGAAGTCGTCCAGTTTGAGCAGCACCTGCTTAATCCGCGCATCGTCCGCAGCGCGGTCCAGCGCGGTGATCAGATCACGGGTGACCGACGGCGTGTCGTTTTGTGTGCCCAGCGTCGACACGATCGAGGCGACCCCGCTGTCCTGCTCGACCAGCGATCCGCTGGGGGCGACGACTAGAACGGCCTTGTCGGGCACCGGCGCGGCACCCGGGTTGAGCGCGAAATAGATCCCCGCGGGCACCGCGATCAGCAGCAGCAGGAAAAACAGCGAATACAGCACGACGACGGTACGCCAGAGACCGGTCGTAATGCGCCGCAACATCGAGGAGGATTGTGCCACCAAGCGTCCTTGTCGGCCCGCGGCCGAGATGGGCAATGATGCCTGCGAGTGTATCGCAGCCAGCTTGAATTCGAGGCCGATCCGCCGCACCTTTGGCGCATTCGGTAACAACGTCGAGCGTGCCCATGAGTCAAAGCCAGCCACAGCATCACCGCCTAATCATTCTAGGCTCCGGCCCGGCCGGCTACACGGCCGCGGTATATGCCGCGCGCGCCAATCTCGATCCGGTGATGATCACCGGCGTGGAGCAAGGCGGCCAGCTCATGACCACGACCGACGTCGACAACTGGCCTGGGGACGTCGACGGCCTGCAGGGCCCGGACCTCATGGCCCGCATGAAAGATCACGCCGAGCGCTTCGACACGCGCATGGTGAATGATCATATCCATCGCGCGGACCTATCGGCCAAGCCGTACCGTCTGGAGGGTGACTACGGCGTTTACACCTGCGACGCGTTGATCATCTCGACCGGCGCCACGGCCCGCTATCTGGGCCTGGAGTCGGAGTCGGCCTTCATGGGCCGGGGCATATCGGCCTGTGCCACCTGTGACGGGTTCTTCTATCGCAACAAGAATGTGGCCGTGATCGGCGGCGGCAACACCGCGCTCGAAGAAGCGCTGTATCTGTCGAACCTGGCCGCACACGTTACCGTGGTCCATCGGCGCGACAAGTTTCGCGGCGAAAAGATTCTGGCCGACAAGCTCTTCGACAAGGTGAAAGCCGGCAACGTCTCAATCATCTGGGACCACGAGCTGGACGAAGTGCTGGGCGACCAGATGGGCGTAACCGGCGGACGCATCAAGCACCGCGACACCGGTGAAACCCAGGAACTGGCCGTCGACGGCATCTTCATTGCTATCGGCCACAAGCCCAATACCGATATCTTTGCCGATCAGCTGGCCATGGAAGGCGGCTATATCAAGGTCGAGTCCGGCACCCAGGGCAACGCCACGGCTACCAGCGTACCCGGCGTGTTCGCCGCCGGCGACGTCATGGATCACGTCTATCGCCAGGCGATCACTTCAGCCGGTTCCGGCTGCATGGCCGCACTGGATGCCGAAAAATATCTCGACGCGCTGACCGAGAACGACAACACGCCGCTGGATGCGCACGTCGAGAGCCAGGTCGCTCACCGCGAAGTCTGATGACGGAGCGGTTCCGGGTCGGCCTGTCCCGTCGTGCAGGCCGGCCCGGCTTTAGGCATTATGCGAGCACCATGTCTTCGTTGACCGGCTTATCCATGTCCAAGGCGCTCATCGGCCCACTCGCAGCTCTTCTGTTCGTCGCCGGCTGTTCCAGTACGCCATCGACGTCCAAAGTCGAGCAACAGCTCGAGCAGACGTCCCCGGTGCGCCAGACGGTGGCCTCAACCGCCCTGGCCCAGGTCGGTGATGCCTATGCCCCCAACATGGCCGGTCCGAATCAGTATGACGATGCGGGGCTGGCTTATTACGCCTATCGTCAGAACGGGCGAAACCTGCCGCGGGCCTTGCGTGACCAGCTCGATGCCGGCCAGCCGATCTCACTGGCCGAGGCCCAGCCGGGTGATCTGGTCTTTCTACGACTCGATGCGCCAGAGGGATCGCGGCTGTCGGTTGGCGTCTATGTGGCCGATAATCTGGCCGTCATCACGCTACCCGGTGCGTCCGAGGCCGGCGGCGGTGTGCGCCGCGTCTCCCTGGCCGACGATTACTGGCGCGGCCGGTTCGTGGGCGTGAGCCGTATCCTGTCAACGCCATAGAGCGCGCGTCTGACTATTGACGCCGCCCACAAAAAAGGCGCCCGATAGGGGCGCCTTTTTATTAGCAGCCGTCAGGCAGCTGCCTATGCCCGGCAGCTTGAGGCCTATTTCAGCTTCTCGCGAATACGAGCGGACTTGCCGCTGCGCTCACGCAGATAGTAGAGCTTGGCACGACGCACATCACCGCGACGCAGCACCTTGATCTCGGCGATACCCGGCGAGAACGTCTGGAATACGCGCTCGACGCCTTCGCCGTGGGAGACCTTGCGCACGGTGAACGCCGAGTTCAAGCCGCGGTTGCGCTTGGCAATAACCACGCCTTCAAAAGCCTGCAGACGCTCGCGGTCGCCTTCGACCACGCGTACCTGCACCACGACGGTATCGCCGGCCGAGAAGTCCGGAATGTCTTTGCCGTTTTTCTGTTCGGCTTCGAGTTCGTCGATGATGTTGCTCATGGCCTGCCTCTGAATCGTGTTCGTCGAGCCGTGGGTCGGCGTTCAAAGTCGGCGGAGTATACCGGAAAGATTCCGTCTTGTGACCCCGCAGAGCGTGTTTTCACGCGGTTTTTTCACTCATCGTCGGTAGCCGCGGCCTGCTCGGCGATGAACTCATCGAGCAGCGCGCGCTCGGCCGCACTCAAACGCTCGCGTATCACGCGTGCCGGGCGACGCATCCAGGTCAGTCCCAGCGCCTGCTTTTGACGCCAGCGCGCGATCGCGGCGTGATCACCGGATAATAGAACCTCGGGAACGCCCCCGGCCTCGGCGCTCTCGGCCGGCCGCGTATAGTGCGGGTAATCCAGCAGATTGTCGGTGAACGAGTCTTCGACGGCCGACCGCGCATCGCCCAGTACACCCCCTTGTAGGCGTACAACCGCATCGATCACGCTCATGGCCGGCAGCTCTCCGCCCGACAGCACGAAGTCGCCCATCGACAGCTCAGCGTCAACGCAGTGATCGATGAAACGCTGATCGATGCCTTCATAGCGGCCGGCTACGAGAATAAAACCGCTGCCGGCAGCCAATTCAGCAGCCCGGCCCTGCTCGAACGACACACCGGCCGGCGACATGAGAATCACCGGCGCCGTATCGGCGCGGACCTGGCGTATGGCCGCAAGCGTTGCTGCGAGCGGGGCGTATTGCATGACCATGCCCGGCCCGCCGCCATACGGTCGATCATCGACCCGCCCGTCGGCACGCGCCCCGTAGTCGCGAGGATTCCAGCAGGCCAGCGTGAATCGCGTCTGGCGCAGGGCGCGCCCCACCACGCCGAAGTGCTCGAGCTGCGAGACCCACTCGGGAAACAATGTAATGACGTCGATGCGCATCTTGAGACGGCGTATACCGAAGACGAGAACGTCTAGAAATCGGCGTCCCAGTCGACGCGGATCTGCCCGGCGTTGAAGTCGACCTCGAGCACGATGATATCGACAACCAGAGGGATCAGTCGTTCTCGCTCGCCGGTGACGACCAGCACATCGTTGGCGCCGGTCTCCATCATGGCGCTTACTCGTCCCAAGACCACGTCTTGCGTGTTGACGACGCTAAGGCCGATGAGGTCAACCCAGTAGAATTCGCCCGGTTCGGGCTCGGGAAGTGCGCTGCGCTCGACGGCAATATCCTGCTCGAGCAGCGCCACCGCGGCATCGCGGTCGGCAAGTGGCTTGCCGTGCTCGTCTCCAAGCTGGGCGACCAGTGTCTTGCCTTGTGTTCGACCGGCCAGAACCTGGAACGACCGCGCCTCATTGGCGCGGCCGATCCACCACCGGTCATAGTCCAGAATGGCCTCGACGGGGCGCGTGTAGGAATAGACCTTGACCCATCCCTTGACCCCGAACAGGCCATGTACCTGGCCGAGAACGACGGGTGCAGCTTGCCCCTGCTCGGCCATAGCCGTGCTTAGCTGGCGTCTTCGTCCAGACCCGACTCGTCGGTCTTGGCCTCGGCGGTTTCCGGACCGGCCTCGGAGACATCGCCCGTGGCGCCGGCCGGCACCTGCTGGTTCTTGGCTTCCTTGACCTTGGATTCCGGCGGCGCCACGCGCTTCGCGGCTTCGCCTTCGCCGTGCTTGTTGAACGACTTGACCAGGTTGGTCACACGCTCGGACAGCTGGGCGCCCTGGCTCTTCCAGAATTCCACGCGCTCGACGTCCAGACGCAGCGGCACTTCACCGCCGACTGCAACCGGGTTGAAAAAGCCGAGACGCTCGAGGTAACGGCCGTCGCGCGCGTTGCGCTTGTCGGTCGCCACAATATGGTAGAAGGGTTTTTTCTTCGCGCCGGAGCGTTGGAGCCGGATTTTGACCATAGCGGGATACGTTGGTTGGGGCCGTGATTGGCTTCTAGATCATCAATGCCGCGCCGTGTTTCGACAGCGCAGCATTCAAAGATCGCGCATTGTACGCTGATTACGCGAGATTGGAAGACGTTGCTTGTTCGACGAGACGCGGCCTAGCGCCCCATGCCGGGCGGCAGATTGCCGCCACCGCCGCCCATGCCCGGTGGCATCCCGCCCTGGCCGCCGCCCATGCCCTGCATGGCGCGCATCATTTTTTTCATGCCGCCGCCCTTGAGCTTCTTCATCATCTTGCGCATCTGGGTGTGCTGCTTGAGCAGGCGGTTGATGTCCTGGACCTGTGTGCCCGAACCCGCCGCGATGCGGCGCTTGCGCGAGGACTTGATCACATCGGGAAACGCACGCTCTTGCTTGGTCATGGAATCCACGATAGCCAGCATCTTGGTGACCTGAGTCTCGTCGGCCGCCGCGGCCATACCCTTGGGCATCTGCGCGCCGCCGGGCATTTTTTCCATCAGCGCGCCGAGGCCGCCCATCTCCTGCATCTGGCGCAGCTGCTCGGCCAGGTCGTCCAGGTCGAAGCCCTTGCCCTTCTTGAGCTTCTTGGCCAGTTTGTCGGCCTTGTCGCGGTCAACCTTCTGCTCGGCTTCCTCGACCAGCGACAGCACATCGCCCATCCCCAAGATGCGTGAGGCCACGCGATCCGGATGGAACGGCTCCAGACCTTCAAGCTTCTCGCCGGTGCCCAGAAACTTGATCGGCTTGCCGGTGATCTGGCGCACCGACAGCGCGGCACCACCGCGGGCATCGCCGTCGACCTTGGTCAGCACCACGCCGGTCAACGGCAGCGCATCGCCAAACGCCTTGGCGGTATTGGCCGCGTCCTGACCGGTCATGGAATCCACGACGAACAGCGTCTCAATCGGGTCGAGCACGCCGTGCAGCTCGCGCACCTCGCCCATCATCTTCTCGTCGATACCCAGCCGGCCGGCGGTATCCACGATCAGCACATCGTAAAAGCCCTTGCGCGCCGCCTCCAGCGCCGACTTGGCGATCTTGGCCGGCTTGTCGGTCGAGGCGCTGGGGTGGAACCCGACGTCAACGTCTCCTGCGACCCGCTCAAGCTGGTCGATAGCCGCTGGGCGATAGACGTCGGTAGAGACCACCAGCACGGATTTCTTCTCGCGCTGCTTTAAATAACGCGCGAGCTTGCCCACCGAGGTGGTCTTACCCGCGCCCTGCAGACCGGCCATCAGCACCACCGCCGGCGGCTTGGTGCGCAGATTCAGCGATTCGTTGGCCTCGCCGAGCAGCTTGGTCAGCTCGTCGCGCACGATCTTGACCAGCGCCTGGCCGGGGGTGAGGCTCGTCATGACCTCGGAGCCCACCGCGCGCTCGCGGATATCGGCGATGAACTGCTTGACCACCGGCAGCGCGACGTCGGCCTCCAGCAGGGCCATGCGCACCTCGCGCAGCGTGGCCTTGATGTTGTCCTCGGTCAGCCGCCCGCGTCCGGACAGCGTCTTGAAGCTACGATTGAGCCGATCACTAAGAGAATCGAACATGGATCAATCCATAAGTTTTGCGTGTCACGCGGGTCACATCACGCGCGCGGCGGTGCCGGCGATCCGTCGGCCGAGCGCCCGTCGCGGGCCGCTCACCGACGCGGCCCGATGGCCGGCGCGAATCGCCTGAAGGCCACCAGTATAACGAGGATGAGCCCGGCGTCGTTTTAAACGACGCGAAATGGGGCACAATGCCGTCTTATGACACCCGCTCCGACGAAGACGTGATGACGTTCGTTGTCATCGAAGTGTTGCTGGCTGCCGTGGCCTATGGCGTGGCCACGCGCGCGGTCTGGCAGCACCACGTACGCGGCCGCTCGTACATGCCGGTCGCGCTGGCGGCCGGCATCGGCCTGTTGCTGCAGCTGGTCTCGCTGGCGCACCTGACGATTTCAGCGGGCGCCATGGTCATCGGCCTGGGCACCGCGTTGTCGCTGTTTGCCTGGCAGGCTGCCCTGCTTTTGTGGCTATTCTCGCTACGCGAGTCGGTGGGTGCCCTGGGTCTCGTCATGTATCCGGTGGCCGGCGTCTGCGCGCTGGCCGGCTTGTTGGTGCCGGATCCCAACGGCGCGCGTGAGGCGCTCGACTGGCCGATACAGGCCCATATCCTGTTGTCGATTCTGGCCTATGGGCTGCTCACGCTCGGCGCGGTACAGGCTGTCGTGCTGTGGTTACAGCATCGCCAACTGCGCCTGCGCCCGCCGTCGGGTGTATTCGCGACCCTGCCACCGCTGCAGACCATGGAAACGCTGCTTTTCCGGCTCATCGGCGGCGGCTTTTTTCTCCTGAGCCTGGCCATCGCCACGGGCGCGCTGTTCATCGATAACCTGTTTGCCCAGCACTTAGCCCACAAGACGGTCCTGTCGATCGTGGCCTGGCTCGTCTTTGCCACGCTGTTGTTCGGCCGCTGGCGCTATGGCTGGCGCGGGCGGCTTGCCGTGCGCGGGGCTCTGGTGGGCTATGTGCTGCTTCTGCTGGCGTATTTCGGCAGTAAGTTGGTACTCGAGCTCATCTTGGGCGAACATTGGTCGTAACCGGTTCGTCGGCGCCACGCCGGCGCGCGCTTCATTTGTTCACGAGTTTCTAGTCCTTGGACGCTATTCCCTTATGGATGCTGTTTAGCATCCTGATCGGCATGCTGGTTCTGTCGGCCTTTTTCTCCGGCTCGGAAACCGGCTTGATGACGGTCAACCGCTACCGGATGAAGCATCTGGCCCAGACCGGCCACGGCGGTGCGCGACGGGCCGCTGCCATGCTCGAGACGCCAGACAAGCTGATCGGGCTGATTCTGCTAGGCAACAACCTGGTCAATATCATCGCCTCGTCGCTGGCCACGGTCATCGGCATCCGACTCTACGGTGACTTCGGCGTACTCGTCTCTACGGTGGTGCTGACGATCGTCGTGCTGGTCTTTTCCGAGGTCACGCCCAAAACCCTGTCGGCGCTGTATCCCGAGCGCATCGCCTACCCCGCAGCGTATGTCTATAAGCCGCTGCTCAAGGTCTTTTGGCCACTGGTTTATCTGTTCAACTCGGCCGGTCGCGGCGTGCTCTGGCTGCTGCGGGTCTCGCCCGACGACGCCGCAAGCCACTCGCTATCCTCGGAAGAACTGCGCACGGTGGTGACCGAGGCCGGTGCCATGATCCCGCGACGCCACCAGCAGATGCTGTTGTCGATCCTGGACATGGAAAACGCCACCATCGAAGACATCATGGTGCCGCGCAACGAGATCGTCGGCATTGATATCAGCAAGCCCTGGCCGGAGATTCTTGAACAGCTCGTGCATAACCAGCACACCCGTCTGCCGCTGTACGACGGCTCGATCGACGAGATCCGCGGCATCGTGCACATGCGGCGCATGCTGGCGCTGGTATCCAACAACGAGCTGGACAAGGACCGGCTGCTCGGCTTGGCGCGCGACCCGTATTTCATTCCGGAAAACACGCCGCTCAACCAGCAGCTTCTGAACTTCCAGAACCAGAAGCGTCGTATCGGCTTCGTGGTCGATGAATACGGCGATATCCAAGGCCTGGCCACGCTCGAGGACATCCTGGAAGAGATCGTGGGCGAGTTCACTACCGACCCGCTGACCCGCGTGAAAAACGTCACCATGGACGGTGAAAACAGTTATCTGGTGGACGGCACGGTGGCCCTGCGCTCGCTCAACCGGGCGCTCGGCTGGCGCCTGCCGGTGGACGGCCCGCGCACGGTCAACGGTTTGATCACCGAGCAGACTGAAAACATCCCCGAGCCCGGCACCCGGCTCAAGATCGGCAAATACGTGTTCGAGATCGTGGAAACCGGCGCTAATCTGGTTCAGACCGTGCGCGTACGCCCGCCGCGGCGCAAGCGTCGGGCCCGTACGCTGGACGCCGAGAACGGCTGACGCCTGCGCCTACGAGGCCGCAGCCTCGATGGCATCGCCCAGGCGCGCCACACCCACCACTTCGAGCTCGCCCACGCGGCGCGACTTGGGCGCGTTGGCCTTGGGCACGATCGCGCGGGTGAAGCCGTGCTTGGCGGCCTCGGCCAAGCGCTCCTCGCCGCCGGGCACCGGGCGGATCTCCCCGGCCAGGCCCACCTCGCCGAAGATGATCAGCCGTTCGCCCAGCGGCTTGTCGCGAAAACTCGAGAGTGCGGCCAGGATCACGGCCAGATCGGCGGCCGTTTCGGAGACGCGCATGCCGCCCACGACGTTGACGAACACATCCTGATCCCCCAGCGGTATGCCGCCATGGCGGTGCAGTACCGCCAGCAGCATGGCCAGGCGCTGGCTGTCGGGCCCCAATGCGACCCGTCGCGGATTAGACAACTGTGACTCATCGACCAGCGCCTGCACTTCGACCAGCATCGGCCGCGAGCCTTCGCGCGTGACCATGACGGCGCTGCCCGGCACCGCGGTCTCGTGGCGCGAGAGAAAGATCGCACTCGGATTGGTGACCTGCTTCAGACCGGCCCCGGACATCGCGAACACGCCCAGCTCGTTCACCGCGCCGAAACGGTTCTTGACCGCCCGGATCACGCGGAAACGCGACGAGGCCTCGGCTTCGAAGTACAGCACTGTATCGACCATGTGCTCGAGGACTCTAGGGCCGGCGATCGTGCCTTCCTTGGTGACGTGGCCGACCAGGATGAGCGCCGTGCCAGTGGCCTTGGCAAAGCGCACCAGCATCGAGGCGGACTCGCGAACCTGCGATACGCTGCCCGGCGCCGACGACAGGGCCTGGGAAAAGACCGTCTGGATCGAGTCGATCACCAGCAGTCGCGGGGCCTGGGGCTTGGCCAGCGCCAGCACCCGCTCGACGCAGGTCTCGGCCAGCACCGCCAGATCGGCATTAGCCACGCCCAGACGCTGGGCCCGAAGCTGAACCTGCTCCAGCGACTCCTCGCCCGTGTCGTAAAGCGCGGGGATATCGGCCGACAGCTGGGCCAGCACCTGCAACAGCAGTGTAGATTTGCCGATGCCGGGGTCACCGCCGATCAGGATCACCGAGCCCGGCACCAGCCCCCCACCCAGCACGCGGTCCAACTCGGACAGACCGGTCGGTGTGCGCGGCGTTTCGCGCGGCGTGATGGCGTTGAGCTTTTGAACCTGGGGCGTGGTGTCGCCGAACGAGACCGCCGGCGCGGCTGCCCCCGGCTTGGCGGGCGCGGCCGGCACGCTCTCAATCAACGTGTTCCAGGCCCCGCAGTCCGGACACTGGCCGGACCATTTGGGTTGGGAGGCCCCGCAGGACTCACAGATGAATACGGTCTTGGACTTGGCCATGGCGCCAGACTCGGCCCCCTGCTGGATCGCGCAAACGGGCATACTAGGGCCTGTTGAGGTTTCA
>DCKU01000061.1 GCA_002320455.1 Salinisphaera sp. UBA1666 | reverse complement strand
CTTGCCGCCCCTAGTCAATTTTTAAGGAGCGCTTGGCGCGGGCTCGTACGAAACGGCAACAGCCCCTTACGCTGCGTCGTCGAATATCAGACGTCGATACGGGAAGCGCGCGGTGAACGTCGAGCCGCGGCCTGGTGTGCTGTCTACGACCAGCTCGCCTTCGTGGTGCTCGAGGCTGTGCTTGACGATCGCCAGGCCCAGCCCGGTCCCGCCGTCGGAGGCCTTGCGGCCTGCGTCTACGCGGTAGAAACGTTCGGTCAGCCGCGGTATATGCTCCGCCTCGATTCCGGGGCCGTAGTCGGTGACGGCCAGTACGGCCCCGTCAGCCTCGGCCTGCCAACGGATCTCGATAGTAGTGCCAGCCGGCGAATAACGAGCCGCGTTGGCGGCCAGGTTGGACACGATGCTCTCGAGCTCGCTGGCGCGCCCGTACAAATACAGCCCCGCCTGTGCATCGACGACGATGTCGTGCGCGCGGCCGTCGTGACGCCGCAAATCATCAACCACGTTTTGGATCATCGCCGGCACGTCGACGGACTCCTGGCGTTGCTGCAGGCCTTCGGATTCCAGCCGCGCCAGGCGTAGCAAGCTGTCGATGATGCGGCCCATCCGCTGCGACTGGGCGCTCATCTCCCCGATCGGACGCTGCCAGCTGTCGAGCGCTCCGCCCTGGCCGGCTTCTTCGTGCATGATTTCGAGATAGCCGCGCAGCACCGTCAGCGGCGTGCGCAGCTCATGTGAGGCGTTGGCCACGAAATCGCGGCGGGTGGATTCCAGGCGCTTTTGGTCGCTCACGTCGCGCGCGACGAGCAGCCGCTGGCCGTCACCGTAAGGCACGATACGCAGCAGCACGGTGTGCTCTTCGTTGGCCGGCGCTGGGATTTCCAGTTCGCCCATAGTGCCGTCGACGGCGGCTGCGGCCATGAACTCGGCAAAACGCGGGTGGCGCAGCAGATTGACGATCCGCTGGCCGTTGTCCTGGCCGGCCCGGAGCGCCAGCATGACGGCCGCGGCCTGGTTGAACCATACGATCCGTCCACGCCCGTCGATGACGACCGCACCGTCTGGCAAGGCCTCGGTCGAGGCCTGGAATTCGGCCACGATGTCCTTGAGACGCCGCTTGCGCCGTCGATTGCGCTGCTTGAGGCGATAGAGCTCGGTGTAGATCTCTTGCCACACACCCACGCCTTCGCGCGGCTCGATTCGCGGTTTGGCCAACCACCGATGCAGCTGGTAGGCAAACAAGAGATGGCCAGCCGTATAGATGGATAGACCGGCAAGCAATGCCCAGGCCGTCTGCCCCAGCAGATAACCGGCCACGCCGCATGCCAGCATCCAGAGCGTCAGGCGCACTAAGGCAAGCCCCCAGATACGGCGCACTTCGCCGGCGGGCGCGTTCATCATGCGTGATGTCCTTTTCGTGAGGCGAACCGGCAACCGGTGCCCGGGCGACGGCCGGGCCCGGCGTCACCGCGCACTATAGCGACTTGCTCGAAAACCGATACCCGCTACCGCGAACCGTCTGGATGAAACCGTCGAACCCGTGCGGGGCGAGTGCCTTACGCAGTCGCCGAATATGGACGTCGACCGTACGCTCTTCGACGTAAACATTCTGGCCCCAGACCCGGTCCAGCATTTGTTCGCGCGAGTAGACCCGCTCGGGGTTGCTCATGAAAAAACGAAGCAGACGATACTCCGTTGGCCCGAGCCGTACGGCATCCTCGCCGGCGGTGACCCGCTGGCTGGCGGCGTCCAGAGACAGCCCGTCGAGCTCTAGGCGTTCGTCCTCGCCGCCGGGCAGGCTGCGTCGCAGCACTGCCCGTACGCGCGCGACCAGCTCCGAGGACGAAAACGGCTTGGTGACGTAATCGTCTGCCCCGAGATTGAGGCCGCGCACCCGATCGTCCTCGTCCACACGCGCGGTGACCATGATGATGGCCATGCTCTGTGTGAGCTCGTCACGGCGCCACTCGCGGGCGAGCTCGGCCCCGCTGATGCCCGGCAGCATCCAATCCAGCAGCACCAGATCGGGTAATTGATCGGCCACGGCCAGCCGGGCCGACTGGGCGTCCTCGGCCTCGGTCACGGAAAAATCCGCCCGCTCGAGCGCGAACCGGATCATGTCGCGAATCGGGGCTTCGTCTTCAACGATCAGAACGTTTTTATCTTGCATGACAACGGCTCGTGCCGTTCAAGTCGTGACGCCACCTTATGAAAGTTATATGACGCTTACATGACAGTGTCAGTCGGCGGTGTCGGCCAGTCCGCTGGCCACGATTTCACGCGTGTTATCGGATAGATCAGCGGCATCCAGACGCATGAGACCGGCTTTCATGCCCTGCGCATAGCCACCGGCATAGCGCCGCCACGGCGCAATCAACCCCGCCAGCGCGGCAGCCATCTGCGGATTGAAACCGTCAATACGCAGAATTTCATCCACCAGCAAGGCATAGCCTGCCCCGTCGGTACGATGAAAGGCCCGAGCGTTGCCGCGCACCAATCCGCCAAGCAGTGCCCGAAGCCGGTTTGGGTTGGTGAAGTCAAAACGCGGATCCGCCAATAGTTCGCGGGTCTTGGCCAGCGCGTCGATATCCGGCGCGCTCACCTGAAGCCGCAGCCACTTGTCCATCACCAGCGGTTCGTTAGCATACCGCTCGGCGAAATCGGCCAGGAGCACATCCCGCACCGTGCCCGGGCGATGCTGTAGAGCGCTGAGTGCGGCCATGCGATCGGTCATGTTGTCGGCGGCCTCGTAGACCGCTTGCAAGCGCGCCTCGATGCCCGACGCGTCGATTTCGGCCAGGTAATCCAGCGCGAGCGCAAATACGCGGCGCCGGCCGGCTTCCGCCTGGCTAAAGGCATAGGCCCCGGTCGGCGCGTGGGCGTCGCAGAGTGTTGTCAGCGCTTCGGCAAAGCGGTGGCCGATCTGGTGTTTGACCGTGCGGCGTGCGTCCTCGATGGGAATAACGTCGATGGCTTCGAACGCCTCGCCGATCTGCGTGGTGCTGGGAAGAGTCAGCATTTCAGCCAAAAGCGCACGGTCGTCTGGCCAATCGTTCAACAATCGTTCAATGCCCCCGGCAACACCCTCGGGAAGCCCTGGGCACGACTCGCCTGCCTGCAAGGCAGATACGCAGACGCTCAGATGCGCCAGATACAGCGACTGGGCCGCATCCCAGCGCGAGACCGGGTCGCTGTCGTAGGCCATGAGACAGGCCAGATCGGCCGGGCTCGCGTCTTGTTCCAGTTTCACCGGTGCGCTCAGGCCCCGCAGCGCCGAGACCACCGGCTGGGCCTGGATGTCATCGAAGACGATGTCTTGTGATGTTTGGCTGAGGCGCACAAGCTGCGGTGCCACCTGCGGGCAACCCTCGGCATCGACAACGGCCAGCGCGAGCGGTATATCGAAGACAGGTTTATCCGCCTGGCCCGGCGTAGCCGGGGTGTGTTGGGACAGCGACAACGTGAGGCGATTGTCGGCATAGTGCTGAGCAACGCGTACCCGCGGCGTGCCGGCCTGGCTGTACCAGTGCCGGAACTGGCCCAGATCCAGTCCGGCGCTTTCTTCGATGGCCACCACGAAATCCTCGATGGTGACGGCCTGGCCGTCGTGCTTGGCCAGATAATGTTGAACGCCGGCGATGAAGGCAGCATCCCCGGCCATCTGTGCCATCATGCGAATCAGCTCGGCGCCTTTTTCATACACCGTGATGGTGTAGAAATTGTTCATCTCGATATACGAGTCCGGGCGTACCGGATGCGCTCGGGGGCCGGCGTCTTCGGGGAACTGGATATCGCGGATCATGCGCACCTGCTCGATGCGCGTGACTCCGGGCGAGCCGTGGTCAATCGCGAACTGGTGCTCCCGATAGACCGTCAACCCCTCCTTGAGCGACAGCTGAAACCAGTCGCGGCACGTCACGCGGTTGCCCGTGTAGTTATGGAAATACTCATGGGCCACCACGTCACGCACGCGGGCAAAGTCACCGTCGGTGGCGGTCTCTTGGTGAGCGAAGACACAGGCCGTGTTGAAGATGTTCAGGCCCTTGTTCTCCATGGCCCCCATGTTGAAACTGCCCACGGCCACGATGAAGAACTGGTCCAGGTCGTATTCCAGGCCGTAGGTTGCTTCATCCCAGGCCATGGCCGCCTTGAGTGAATCCATGGCGTGGTAGCACTGGGCTTCGTTACCGTGCTCGGTGAACACCGCCAAAGCCACTTCCCGGCCGCTGGCCGTGGTGTAACGATCACGGATGACGCCCAGGTCGCCGGCCACGAGCGCGAACAGATAACAGGGCTTGGCAAACGGGTCCTCGTACACCGCGTAGTGCCGACCCGGCTGGGCACGCCCGGATTCGATACAGTTGCCGTTGGATAACAGCACCGGGTAACGCGCTGCGTCGGCTTCGACACGGGTGGTAAACCGCGCCATGACGTCGGGCCGGTCCGGCCAGTACGTGATACGCGAAAATCCCGTGGCCTCGCACTGGGTACACAAGATCGCGCCGGAGCGATACAGGCCTTCCAGCGACAGATTGGTCTCCGGATCAATCTCGGTGACCACAGTCAAAGTAAATGCTTCGGGCAGATCGTCCAGCGTCAGGCCGGTATCCGTTAGGTGATAGCCGTCTTCACCCCGGTCGGCCCCGTCGATGGCGATACGCACCAGCCTGAGTCCACGGCCGTCTAGCTGCCAGGGGCCGCCTGGCCCGTCCGGGTTAGTCCTGACGGCCATCTCGGCCGTGACTTCAACGTTGTTTTCCTGAATATCGAAATTCAGCGACACATCGTCGATCAGGTAAGCCGGCAGCTGATAATCGCTTCGATAATGACGTTCGGGCGCTTGGCTCATAAATCAGGCGAGATAGACGAATGACAGAACGGCGTGACGGCGACGCCGCGGGTATGAGACCGCCGGGCAGCGCTCAGCGCCGACGCAAGATCACGCTGCCGGCCGAATAGCCGGCACCGAAACCGGCCATCACGCCGACGTCTCCCCCGGCGAGGTCGGCGCCGTATTTATGCAACACGATGACCGGCGAGGCCGAACTGGTGTTGCCGTATTCGGCAAACACCGCCGGCAACTCGTGAGCTTCGGCGTTGCGGCCCAGAACACGCTTGGCGATCAGTGTGTTCATGTTGATGTTGGCCTGGTGCAGCCAGAGCCGGCGCACATCTGCAGCGGCGAGACCGTGCTCGGCCAGGTGATCGACGATCATTTCGGCCACCATCGGACCCACGTCCTTGAATACGCGGCGGCCGTTTTGCACGAACAGCCGATCGGCATCCGGGCGAGGCTCAATTTCCGAGCGATTCAAGAAACCGAAATTGTTACGGATGTTGTTGGAAAACTTCGTCTGCAGGTGAGTGCCCAGCACGTCAAAGCCCTGCCCGGCCGCGACATCGTCGGCGTGTTCGAGCAGCGCGGCGGTGCACACGTCACCGAAGATGAAATGGCTGTCACGATCGCGGAAATTAAGATGGGCGCTGCAGATTTCCGGGTTGACCATCAACACGCGACGCGCGGTGCCCGAGCGGATCATATCGGCGCCGGTCTGGATGCCGAAAGCCGCCGAGGCACAGGCCACGTTCAAATCAAAGCCGAAGGCGCCGCCGCCTAAATATTCCTGCACCTCGACGGCCAGCGCCGGGTACGGCCGCGGCAGGTTGGAACAGGCCACGAGGATCGCGTCGATATCCGAGGCTTGTCGGCCGGCCGCGCGCAGGCAGTCATCGATAGCGGCCAACGCCATTTCACACTGGATCGAGGGCTCGTCGTTGGAGCGGGTACGGATCCGTGGCGCCATGATCTCCGGGTCCAGAATCCCGGCCTTGTCGACGACGTAGCGCGATTCGATGCCCGAAGCCTTGGTGATGAACTCGGCGTTGGAATGCGACAGCGGTGCAAGCTGGCCCGCGGCAATCGCGTCGGCGTGATCAGCGTTGTAGCGATCGACGTAGGCGTTGAACGAGGCAACGAGCTCTTCGTTGGAAATCGACTCGGGCGGGTTATACAGCCCCGTGGCCGACACGACGACTTGATTCACTTGACTGCTCCTCGTTCTAGAATTTTATAGCCGACTATTCTGACGCGCCCCCGGACTAGCCCACAACACGGTATCAAGCACACATACCGGTTTCGCGCAGCGCCCGATCAATAAACGGGACGACCTTGTCTTCGTGTCGCACCGACAAGTGCGAGCCGTCGTACCATTGCATCTGACAATCGTCCCAGTGTCGCCAGAGCGCCGAGGGCTGCTCCGGGGCGATGAGCTGGTCGGCGGTGGCGGCAAAGATATAACGACGTTCGCGCGCCACGCGACACGGCATGGCAAGCGGTGAGACCGCCCCCAGCCGGGCGTTGACCGAGGCCACCGACAAGCCACAGGCCTCGAGATAGTCGGCATGCGCGGTCGGCAGGTGCTGCCAGAGTGTCGCCGGGATATCGGTCATGGGAATCCCGGCGATGACACAGGCGAGTTCGGGCTCGAAACACGACAACAGGGCGGCGTGATAACCGCCCAACGAATAGCCCAGCACGCCAATACGTGCCTCTGGGTCCTGCTCGCGTATCCAGTGGATACAGCTTCGCAGATCACACAGCGCCTGCGCCTGGGCATGAACCAGATCGCCGAGCGGCCCGTCCAGGAACCGGCCGCCAGTCAGGAACGTCGCGCGCCGGGGGCCGTGCAGCGGCAGCACCGGCATCAAGAGATTCATGCCCATCTGCTTGTGCAGCTTGTCGACGTCGAACAGCTGGAAATCGAGTGCGGCGTGTCCCATTCGATAGCCGTGGATACAGATCAGCCAAGGGCGTCCGGCGCTTGTCTGACTGCGCATGACCCGAGCGCGCGCAATGCGATTGGCCCGATGATCAGCCCAGCGCGTGGCCCCGGGCCAGTTGGGTTCGGGCGCGTACGCCGAGGGCGCGGTCAACCACTCGTAGGCCACGCCAGCCGTCTTCACAGACTTGATCCGCGGCGCTTCGGCAAACGGCTTCGGCGCGCCGTGCATGGCCGTGGGCCGCTCCAGCCACCCCTCGCGCGCGGCCAATTCACCCCAGGCTCGCAGCTCGGCCACGTCCTGATCGACGGCCTTGCCGCGCGGCACGCGCGCGCAGTTGACGAAAAAACCCAGCAGCGCCCCGTCGCCGGCCACTTTGTTGATCAACGCGAGCTTGCGTGTGGGCGGCTCGATACCGGGCGGCACCGGGTGTTGTACGCGTAGCGCCCAGCCGGCGATCAGATAAGTCATGATGCCGCCGGCCAGCAGAACGCCCCAGACCAGCCAGCCCACCCAGACACCCACCACCAGCGCCAGCAGCGCGCTCACGGGCCCGGCGAGCGCCATGTGATACAGCAGCTGGCGATCGCCGGCGTAGAGAAACTGCCCCGAGCCGGTGGCGATCAGCACGACGCCCGGCACGGTTCCCAAGATGGCCACCCACCACGGTGCGGCCCAGCAGCTCGCCAGCCAGACGATGCCCACGGCCACGACGAGAACGGCCGACTTGAAGCGCCGCGGCTGCCAGCGCATGGGGGAAGGATCGGGGAGAGATTGCATCAGCGCAGCACCAGGCCGTAGATCAGGGACGCAATCACCGCTAGCACCAGCGTGGCCTCGCCCGCCCAGCGTGCCGGGTGTCTGCGCTCGAACAGCCAGCTTGCACCCAAAGCGATGAGCGATACCACCAGCCCCAGCTCGGTAGCGGTCACGATGTCGTCCCATCGTCCGTCGGTGGTACCCAGGCCCGCGGCGAGACCGCAGAGTACGAAGCCGATTCCGGTGGCGCCGAGCGCCAGGGCGGCTATCAGGCGATTGAACAGGCGGACAACGATCAAACAGGCTCCCGGCTGTTCGTGAAGGCTCGTGGCATAGTAGACGTAAATTTTTGTCCGCGTCCACGATGCAAGACGACTACACGCACCCGACCGCGATCTTTGCCCACGGCAAGGAAAGCGGGCCTTGGGGATCCAAGATCACGCGGCTGGCGGCCTCAGCCCGTGAGCTAGGGTTTCGCGTGACCTCCATCGATTATCAGGGCATCGACTCGCCCCAGGCGCGACTCGAACACCTCTTATCGCACAACCCGCAGGGCACGCCGCTGGTTCTGGTCGGCTCATCCATGGGCGGCTATGTCAGTGCCATGGCGGCGGCCACCCTGAACCCGGCGGCGCTATTTCTCATGGCTCCGGCGCTGTATATGGACGGTTATCCGGGAGATCCGGCCGGCTGCCCGTATGATACCGAAGTCGTGCACGGTTGGGATGACGATATCGTGCCTCTGGCCTCGAGCCTGGCGTTTGCCAAGCGTCGTCGTGCCCGCCTGCATCTCGTGCCCGACGATCATCGCCTGGCCGCGTCTCTGGATTTCATAGACGCGATTTTTCGGGATCAGCTGACACGAGTACGGGCTGCCCATAGCTCAGCCAACAGCGTGTCGGCGCGCTAGCAACGGTCTTTCGATCGATCGATCGCTTGCCGCGATGGCACGCGCGGCCTCGCTCACCAGTCCTGGCCCGCGATAGATAAGCCCGGTATAGATCTGCACGGCACTGGCCCCGGCGGCTAGCTTGGCCACCGCATCGGCCGCGCTCATCATGCCGCCCACGCCGATGATCGGTATGTCATCGCCAAGGCGCGCATGAAGTGCGGCGATCACGGCGTTGGCCTTGGCCCGTACCGGCCGGCCCGACAGCCCGCCGGCCTCGGACCGCCAGCGCGGCGGTACGGCGTCACGCGCGGTGGTTGTATTGGTGGCGATCACGCCGTCGATGCGATGGTGGCGCAGCCGGGCCACGATGGCATCCAGGCCTGCCTCATTTAGATCGGGAGCGATCTTGACCGCCAGGGGCACGAAACGAGCGCGCGTTTCGGCCAAACGGTCGCGCTCGGCCACCACGGCGCCCAGCAGCGCATCAAGCGCGTCGCTGCCTTGCCAGTCGCGCAGCCCTTGCGTGTTGGGCGACGAGATATTAAGCGTTACATAGTGGGCTTGGTCGTAGACCATCGACAGAGCCGTGGTGTAGTCGGCCACGGCGTGCTCGGGCGGCGTGGTCTTGTTCTTGCCGATATTGATGCCGATGACGCCGTCAAAGCGAGCGTCTGCCACATTTTTTACAAGCGTAGCCGCGCCGGCGTTGTTGAAGCCGAAACGATTGAGCAAGGCTCGCTGCTCGGGCAGACGAAACAGCCGGGGCCGGTCATTGCCGGGCTGTGGTTTGGGCGTGACCGTGCCCACCTCAATAAAGCCAAATCCCATGGCGGCCAGGCTGTCGATATGCGCGGCGTTCTTGTCTAGGCCGGCGGCCAGACCCACCGGATTGGGTAGATCCAAGCCCATCAAACGCGTCGGTCGGCTCGGCGTACGGGCGCCGTAGATACGCTGGATTAGCGGGCGCGCCCGATCCGCCCAGGCCAACGTACGGTCATGGGCCTTCTCGGCGTCTTGAGAAAAAAGCGCAGGACGAATCAGCGAGTACATACCAATAGCCGGTTGAAACCGCCGACTATTGTGACGGCTTGCGTGCGCCCGCGCACGGCTGACCCCCCGCACTCGAAGTGCGATAATAGCGGGATGAATCAGTTTGACCCACAGCGCGATATCCCGTCCGGCGCGCGGCTATCGGTCGCCCCGATGATGGCCTGGACAACGCCTACCCAGCGTTATTTCATGCGCCGGCTGACGCGCCGTGCCCTGCTGTATACCGAGATGGTGACCAGCAAGGCGCTCATCCACGGCGATACCCACCGCTTTCTTAAAATTCATCCGGATGAACACCCGATCGCGCTGCAGCTGGGCGGGAGTGAGCCCGGCGAGATGGCCCACTGCGCCCGGCTGGCCGAAGATTCAGGCTTCGACGAAGTCAACATCAACGTAGGCTGCCCGTCGGACCGAGTCCAGAACGGCGCGTTCGGCGCGTGTCTGATGGCCGAGCCCGCCTTGGTCGCCGAATGTGTATCGGCCATGAAAGCCGCAGTGTCGATTCCCGTGACGGTCAAGACACGTATCGGCATCGATCATCAGGACAGCTACGGCTTTCTGGCCGATTTCACCCGCCAGATCCAGGCCGCGGGGGCCGCGCGCCTGATCGTACATGCACGCAAGGCCTGGCTGTCCGGCCTGTCGCCCAAGGAAAATCGTGAAGTGCCGCCTCTGGATTATGCCCGCGTGCACGGGCTGGCGGCGGACTTCCCCGATCTGCCCATGAGCATTAACGGTGGTTTCGTCGACCTGGCCGCCTGTCACGACCAGCTGGGCCACGTCGACGGCGTGATGATCGGACGCGAGGCTTACAAGAACCCGTACATCATGGCCCGGGTCGACACCGAATTCTTTGGCGATGCCCGCCCGCCGGTGTCGCGCCATGAAGCCGTGGCCGCCATGCGCGGTTATATCGCCGATCACTTGCGGGCCGGCGGCGCGCTTCGCGATATCACCCATCACATGCTGGGACTGTTTCACGGCCAGCCAGGCGGTCGCAACTGGCGCCGCGTGTTGTCTGAGCGCGGCAATCAGGCAGGCGCCGGCCTGGATGTCCTCGACGCCGCTCTAGGGTCTGTTGATGTTTCATACGAGTCCGCGCCAAGCGCTGTTTTGCGGCAAGACGAGGCGTAGCGCGCGCTGCGCAGTCATTCTGCGCAAGCGTGCTAGAACGCTGGATTGCCGCAAAACAGCGCTTG
>DCKU01000019.1:523-13881 GCA_002320455.1 Salinisphaera sp. UBA1666 | reverse complement strand
ATTCTTGTGCGGGTTCATCCGGGTTGCTCCTTAGGTCTGACGGATTTCAGCACCCATCAGCTTCAGGGCATGCGGCTCGGATGAACAATCTACTGAGAGGTCACACCTAGGCGCCCAAATGGCGTGCCAGGAAACGCAGATGATTCTCGATGAACGAGGCGATGAAGAAATAGCTGTGGTCATAGCCCTTGCGCCGGTTGACCTCACAGCGTGCGCCGGTCTGGGCGGCAGCGGCCTCGAGCCGGTCCGGGGCCAGCTGCTCGTCGAGGAAACCGTCGGCCAGGCCCTGCTCCACGCGAATCGGCGGCAGGGCCTTGGGGTTGTCGGCGGCCGTTACGAGCGCGGCTGCGTCGTAGGCCTGCCAGGCGCGCTTGTCGTCACCCAGATAGGCCGAAAACGCTTTTTCGCCCCAGGGCACCTCGCTGGGGGCACAGATTGGCGCAAACGCTGCGATCGCGGCGAAGCGATCCGGGTTACGCAGGCCGATGACCAGCGCGCCGTGTCCGCCCATGGAGTGGCCGGCGATCGCCTCGCGGGCGAGATCCAGCCGGTCGCCGAACGACTCGGCCAGAATGTCCGGCAACTCGCGGGCCACGTAGTCGTACATCTGGTAATGCGTCGACCAGGGGGCTTGGGTGGCGTTGACATAGAAGCCGGCGCCCTGACCCAGGTCGTAGGCGTCGTCGTCGGCAACCCCCTCGCCTCGCGGGCTGGTGTCCGGGGCCACGAGGGCAACCCCCAGCTCGGCCGCGATGGCCTGGGCGCCGGCCTTGTTCGGAAAGTTCTCGTCGGTGCAGGTCAAGCCCGAAAGCCAATACACCACCGGCACTTTTTCGGTGTCCGCCGTCGGCGGCAGATACAGCGAAAACGTCATATCGCAGCCGCATGCCGTCGAGGCGTGGGTATAGCGCTGCTGCCAGCCGGCAAACGATTTGTGTTCGTCGATCTTTTGCATGAGACGCGGCCCCGGTTTTTTAGAAATGCAGTACCGAGCGGATCGCCTTGCCCTCGTGCAACAGGTCGAAGGCTTCGTTGATCTGCTCAAACTTCAGATCGTGCGTGACGAAATCGTCGATATTGATATCGCCCGACATATAACGGCCGACGTAGTCGGGCAACTCGGTGCGCCCTTTCACGCCGCCGAATGCGGAGCCGCGCCAGACGCGTCCGGTCACCAGCTGGAAGGGTCGGGTCTCGATGGTTTCGCCTGCACCGGCCACACCGATGATGGTCGACTCGCCCCAGCCCTTGTGACAGCACTCCAGGGCGCTTCGCATCAATTCGGTGTTGCCGATGCACTCGAAGGAATGCTCGACCCCGCCGTCGGTCATGTCGACGATGACGGCCTGGATCGGGTCGTCGTAGTCGTTGGGGTTGACGCATTCGGTCGCCCCCAGCTGCCGGGCGAACTCGAACTTGCTGGGGTTCACATCGATACCGATGATGCGATTGGCCCCAGCCATTTTAGCCCCCTGAATCACCGACAGGCCGATCGCGCCGAGGCCAAAGACCGCAACGTTGTCGCCCGCCTGGACCTTGGCCGTGTTATAGACCGCGCCGATGCCGGTGGTGATGCCACAACCCAGAAGACACACCTTGTCCAGCGGTGCCTCGGGGCTGATCTTGGCCAGCGAGACTTCCGAGACCACCGTGTATTCGGAGAACGTCGAGGTGCCCATGTAGTGATACAGGGCCTGGCCGTTCTTGGAAAAACGGCTGGTGCCGTCGGGCATCACGCCCTGGCCCTGGGTCTCGCGTACCGCACCACACAGATTGGTCTTGCCCGACTTGCAGAACTTGCACTCGCCGCATTCGGCGGTATACAGCGGAATCACGTGGTCGCCAGGGGCTACCGAGGTCACGCCCGGCCCGACCTCTTCGACGACGCCGCCGCCCTCGTGGCCCAGAATCCGCGGAAAAAACCCTTCGGGATCAGCGCCGGACAGCGTATAGGCATCGGTATGACAAACACCGGTGGCAACGATACGGACCAGTACCTCGCCGGCTTTGGGCCCGGCGACGTCGATCTCTTCAACCGACAGCGGCTGGCCGGCCTCCCAGGCGATAGCAGCGCGTGATTTCATGACGTGATTCCTTCGAACGGTTTAGGCGCCGGCCGTTACAGCACAGGCGCTCGCACTGCTTACATTGTGCCACAGACAGGCCCGGTGCCTGTTGTGGTTTGACGCCTGCGGCGCGGCCGGTTGCAAGCCGCTTCGCGGCTGTACAGACTTCGGCCACTTTCATGGTCTCTCGTTGCAAGGTGCCTGCATGCTCGACTGCGTTGAAATTGAATCCCCGGCCCCGGCCGATGCCTGTGTCATCTGGTTGCACGGCCTGGGCGCCGACGGCAACGATTTCGTGCCGATCGTGCCCGAGTTGAACCTCGGCGCGTCGCACTCCGTGCGTTTCGTCTTCCCCAACGCCCCGTCGCGCCCGGTCACCGTGAATAACGGTATGTCGATGCCGGCCTGGTACGACATCAAGGGCATCGATATCGCCGACAAGCAAGACGCCGAGGGCATCGCCGCCACGGCCGAGGCAATCAACGCGCTGATACAGCGCGAGATCGAAGCCGGCATCGCGCCCGAGCGTATCGTGCTGGCCGGTTTTTCTCAGGGCGGCGCCATCGCGCTACACGTGGGACTGCGTCAGAGCCGACCGCTGGCCGGCATCATGGCGCTCTCAACCTATCTGCCCCTACACGACCGCCTGGCCCGCGAAGCACAGCCGGCCAGTCAAAACGTAGCGATCTTCATGGCCCACGGCAGCGAGGATCCGGTCGTGCCGATCAGTCTCGGGCAGGCCAGCCGCGAGCAGCTGGAGGCGGCCGGCTATCAGGTGGCCTGGCACGAATACCCCATGGCGCATCAAGTCTGTCTGCCCGAGATCGCCACTATCGGGCGCTGGCTGCGCGAACGTCTGGCTATCGGCTAAGCCATGGTAGACAGCTTGTCGCAGCTGATCGCCCAGTACGGTTATCTGGCGATCGCACTCGGATGTTTTTTCGAGGGCGAGACCGCGGTACTGCTGGGCATGGTGGCCGCCCACAAGGGCATTCTGATAACCGGGCTGGTCTGGCTGTCGGCCACCGTGGGCACGATCGCCGGCGACAATATCTGGTTCCACGTGGGCCGGCGCATGGGCCGGCCGGCCCTGGCCCGGCGCCCGCAGTGGCATGCCAAGGCCACGCGCGTCGAAGCACTGCTGGAGCGCTACGGTGCGCTCATCATGATCGGTTTCCGATTTCTCTATGCCATGCGCTCGGTCACGCCGTTCGTGTTGGGCTCGCTGGGCGTCTCGGCCTGGCGTTTCTTCTTCTATGACGTGATCGGCACGCTCATATGGTCCACCACGGTCAGCGTTATCGCTTATCACCTGGCCCACGCCGTGGACAAGGCAATCGCGCATATCCACAACATCGAGCAGATCGCGCTGATCATCGTGATCCTGGCCGCCGGCGCCGGCGGCCTGATCTATTACCTGCGTCGGCGTTGATCGACCAGCGCAGGTCTTGAGACAGGCCCTAGCGGTCGAATGTCCAGATGATATCGCCGCCGGTGGCCTGGCCGCTGGACGAGGTTTCCAGCGCCCAGTGTGAGGACAGGCTGTAGCGCATCGATACGGTCGAGACCTGATCGAACAGCCCCAGCCCGTAGCTCACATACAGACGCGGCGAGAGATAACGGCCCACGGTCAGCGCGGTCTCGCTCGAGGATTCCCCCGCGCCGGCGCCCAGGCCGACGTCTACACCGAGCTTGTCGCCGATGTTCTGCAACACCTGGTTGCCCTTGGACGAGCCCAGCGCCAACGCGGCGCGTGCCACCAGGCTGGATTGCTGACCGCTGGTCTGATCCAGCGCCCGCCCCAGCAGCAGCCACGACAGCTGCTCGGACTGGGTCATGGTTGGGTCAGAGAAAAGCGTGAGCTCCGGCTCGGACAGACTGCCGCGCACATGCACGCCCACGGTGACGTCCGGATCAGGATAGCGCGCCGCGCGTATGTCCAGGCCCGGCTGACTGACCGGCCCGCCGGCGAACAGGATCTTGCCCGACTGGATATCCAGGCTCTGGCCGTAGGCCCGGTACGAACCGTCCACGACTTCGATGGCCCCGGTGCCCGTGGGGTTGGCATCCCCGGGGTTCTGGACCACACGCAGGTTGCCCTCGAGATTGGCCTTGAGCCCGAAGGCTTCAATGCGCACCTTGTCACCCAGAATGACCTTGACGTTGGCCGCGATCGCTCGGGCCACGGCGTCGGTGGTCTTGTTCTCGTCGGTGACGATGACCTGATCCGAGGAGACCGTGGTCACGCCGGATTCCGGCAGATCCTTGGGCGTGATGGCCGCCTCGGGAATCGTGACCGAGCCGGTCACCGATACCTTGTCCGGGGTGACCTCGACGTTGAGGTCGGGGCTGACGTAGGCCGTGGCGTCGGGGATATTGGCCACCTGGAACCGATCGCCGGTAATCGCCAGCTGCACCGTCTGACCCGTGTCATCCAGCGCAATCTGGCCGTTGGCGGCCAGCGTGCCGCCGCCCGAGCGCGCCCGCGCGGCGATGCCGATGGCGTTGCCCTGCCCGTTGGCGGCAAGCGACACGTCGGTCAGCGTCAGGCCCGGTGTGACGAGCACGATCTTGGCAGCCGACAGCTCGGCATCGCCCAAAATATTAGGCCGGGCTACTGTACCCGAGAACGACAGATCCGCCGACAGGCTGCCGTCGAAGGTATCGACCTCGGGTGACAGATCCGCCAGCACGGCCAGCGACTTGTCCAGCCGAAGCCGGCCGTTGAGGGCGTGCTCGGTCAAGGGCGATGCGCCCTCGGCGACCGAGACGTTGGCTTGTATCCCGTCGTTTCCGGCAAACGGCAAGTCCACGCGCGCATCGACGCCGTTGTTGGCCATATTGGCCACGATCTGGCCGGGCTGCATGGTCAGAGCCTCTACCGTATCGCCGGTAGGCGTGGTCATCGTCACCTTGCCGGCCGTGGTCGACAGATCGGCGGCCACGCGGGGGGCTGCGCCGGTGGGCAGGCGCGCGTCGACCGTGCCTGAAATCGCGCCGGTCACCGCCAGGCCCTCCGGGAAATAAGGCTTGGCGTAGTCGTAGTTGAAGTTCGACAGATCGATCTTGGCCACGCTCGTCTTGGCGTCGTGGCTGCCGGTGAGACATACCTGTGCCTCGCCCGAGCGCAGGCAGGCATCAGACAATGACTGCGCCGAGGTTGAAACCGCGCCCGTGGCCGGCCCGGCCAGCGACCAGGGCGCCAGCTGGTCGTAGCTGGCCGTCAGGCGGTTGAGCGTGAAACGTTCCTTGTAGGTGCTCTTGTTGAGCGAGCCGTTGAGCGCGAGATCAGCCTTGGCGATATCGCTGTCCAGATTCAATGACAGATCATGGCGAGCCGGCGTGCCGTCCAAATTGAGCGCAACACGGCGGATATCCTGACCACCGGCGTTGATGGCCTCCGCGGCCAAATCCACGCGCGAGCGCGTGTTGCCCGACCAGTCGATGTTGGCGTCCAGGCTGGCATGCCCGACCTTGTTGCCGAATGCGTCGATATCGTCCGCCGTCAACGTGGCATTGGCGA
Source organism: Salinisphaera sp. UBA1666 (assembly GCA_002320455.1). Lineage (GTDB taxonomy): Bacteria > Pseudomonadota > Gammaproteobacteria > Nevskiales > Salinisphaeraceae > Salinisphaera. The sequence continues at coordinate 8,292 of DCKU01000019.1, read as the reverse complement.
TAGGCGCCTTGACGCGGCCCTTGACCTGACCTTCGGTATCCAGACGCCCGGCCAAGCCCGGCATGATCGTGCCGAGATCAGTGGAATGGATCGACCACTGGCCGTTCAATGCCGCGTTCGGCGTCCAGCCGAACGTGCCTTTGACGTCAGCCGTGGCCGCACCCGACACCAGGTGCAGCGTATCCACGTTGACGTGATCACCCAGGTACTTGGCACGTGCGTTCAGATCCAGGGGCTGTCCACGCAGCGAGCCGTTGGCCGTGAGTTTTTTCACCGTGGCGGTCAGGGTGCCGTCCTTGGGCTGAGACGCACTGACATCGGTCACCAAGTCGAAGTCACCGGGCACGTCGGCCACGATCGCGCCCGGATTGATATGGCTGCCTTCGACGTGGGCGGTCACATCGAGCGCCGGCGCCCAGCGCGCATCGGCGTTGGCGCGAATCGTGCCCGGGCCGCCGTCGACCGTGAGCTGGGCCAGCTTGAAGGCCTCGGTACTGCCCGAGCCTTCGGCGGCCAGAGTGCCGGCGGTCTGGCCCACCACTTGCCAGTCCAGTCGTGTGGTCAGATCGTAATCGGACAACGCGCCCTTCAGGGCCAGTCGACCCTTGCGAGATTTGTACTGGGGTTTGGCAGAAAGCGGCCAGGCCAGGTTCTGCCAGTCCACAGTCACGTCCATGGCGTTGCCCTCGGCCAGCGCCACGTCGCCGTTGGCGACCAGCTGGCCCTGGGTCGCGGGCACCCCGAGCTTCAACGCCTGAATCGTCACCTGGCTGGGCGTATAGCGCACGCCACCGTCCAACGTGGCCCGGCCGTAGTCTTGGCTGTCGACGTCGGCATCCAGCGTCACGCCCAGATCATTGATCGGGCCTTTGGCGGCGACGTCTGCGTTGGCTGTCAACACCGGCAGCGAATCCGCGATCTTGGCGGTTTGTAGATCATCGACTTGCACCCGTGCATCCACGGCAAGCGCGGTGAGCGCATCGGTCACGTGGCCGGTAACCGACAGGTTGTAGGGCGCTGCCACGCCGATATCCAGCGCCAGATCGTCCAGGCTGCCCTGGATATCGGCGGTGGCATCGATCGGGGCATAGTCGGGCAGGCGCAGCTTGGCGCTGGCATGCAGATTGGTGGCATAGCCGCCGCCCGGCGTAACGTCGGCGCCGGCGTCCAGATCGAAAAGCGGCCCGTGGCCGGTCAACGAGGCAATTTGCCACTGGGCGTTGTCCAACCGTGCGCCCTCTAGCGCGATACGGTCCACCTTGACCGGCTCGGCCTTGGGCGCGGTGATCGCGGTAACGTTGGCCACGGAGAGCCGGTCCACGATCACGCTGACCGGCAGATTGATCTGATCGGGCATGGAAAACGGCTCGCCGGCCGGCTCTTCCGGGGCCGGCTCGCTTTCCTTGAGCACTTCATAATCCACCTGGTTCACATCCAAGTGTTTCACGTGGATCGTGCGGCTCCAGATAGCCGAGAAATCCATGTCGAAATCGATCGAACCCACATGGGCCTTCATCGACTCGGTGGTGTAGTCCACCCCACCCATGTGCAACGGACCGATCAACCGGCCCTCGACCCGATCGATGTGGATCATGTCGGGCAAGAAACGATTGGCCTGGTGCCACGCAAATGCGGTGCCGGCGTTCGTACCGCCCACCCAGGCAACGAGTCCTGCGAGCACGATCAGCAGCACCAGCAGCGTTATCAGCACCCACTTGATCACGCGCCATATCCGGCGCGGCCAGCGACGTGCGGGCCGCGCCGGCTGCTTGCCGGTCTGGGTCGATTTTTGCTCGTCGCGCTGGCTCACAGGTCCGGTCCCAGGCTGAAGTGAATCGCGAAGTCGCCGCCGGTGTCATCCAACGGATGGGCCACGTCCAGACGCACCATGCCCACGGGAGAGCCATAGCGGAAACCGATGCCTACCCCCTTCTTGAGCGAGAAATCGCCCACCTCATTGGTGACATCACCGGCATCAAAGAACGTGGCCAGGCCGAACTTGTTGTAGAAGAACCAGTTGCCCTCGAGGCTGAAGGTGGCCACGTAACGCCCGCCGATATCTTCGTTGTCGGCGTTGGTCGGCGAAATAGACTGGAAGTTGTAGCCACGTACGCTCTGGGCGCCGCCGGCAAAGAAACGCTGGCTGGGCGGCACATCCTCGAAGTTGTCGGTACCGATCGCCCCCAGTCGGCCGCGAGACACCACGCGTGTGGTCTCGGTCACCGGCAGTACGGCTGCGCCGTTCAACTCGGCCGAAATCATGTTGGTGGATGAGGCCAGGGCTTCGGCGGCGCCGTGGACGTCGAACGAGGCACTCACGCCCTTGCGGGTGAATAGCAGGTCATCGGCTTTCTGCAGCGTGACGTTATAGCCTGGATACAACAGGATACTGTTCTGATTGCCGTTACCCAGGTCATAGAACTCCTGCTGGAAGCGCAGATAGGCACGCTTGCGTCCGAGCTGCCAGCCGGTGTCGCGCACCACGCCCACGCCGTAATAGGTCGAGGTGATATCACCAAACTGTTCGTTGTTGATGCTGGCCGTGAACGACAGCTTGTCCTGGGCGACATTTTCGATCGGGATATCGTAGGCCGCCTGGAGCGAGCGCTGGATCTGTGACACGCGGGTATCCAGACGGAACTGATGCCCCTGTCGGTTCAAGTGTCGAAACTTCACGCCAGCCCCGACCCGCGGACCGGTATCGGTACCGTAGCCGGCGGAGAACTTGTAGCTTTGGCCCTTGCTGGGCTCGGCCGTCACGGTCACCGGGATACGCAGCTGGCCGATCGATTCCAACGGATCGGACGGCGGATAGATCAGATCATAAAACCAGGCATCGTTATTCAGCTCACGCTGGGCCCTGGCGCGCTCGGCGTCGATCTCGATCTGGCTGTAGTAGTCGCTGTCGTTCAATACCAGCTGTAGATCGATCAGCTCCTGGGCGCTGTAGGGCTCGCCCGAGTCGAACGGTACGAAGCGCTGGACGAAATCATCGGCCAGCAGATCCTGCTTGAAGGTCACCGGGCCGAAGTAATAACGCTCGCCGGTGTCCAGTACCAGATCGATCTCGGCGAGTCGGGCTTCAGGATCGACCCGGATCGCCGACTGGCTGAACGCCGCATCCAGGTAACCGGCGTTGTAGGCCGCGTTAAACATCGCGCTCTTGGTGGCGGTGTAGCGCGACTGCACCAATCGCTGATCGGTGGCCAGCTCGGTGTCCTTCATGGCCCGACGCAGGGCATCCAACTGGTCACCCGGCCCGCGGGCGGCGATGTTCAAGGTCCGAATCTTGGTCGCCGGTCCTTTCTTGACCGTGAAGCGGGCCTGCCAGGTTTCGGAGCCGGCCGCCGGCTTGTCGAGCTCGGTTTCGATCTCCGGCGCGTAGTAGCCGTAGGGCATCAGCGCCTGCTTGATCTCCTTGGGCGCCAGGCGATACAGCGTTTGGATATGACCGGCCGACCACGACTCTTCATGCTTGGCCGCCACCGACAGCGACTTACGCGCGTTTGAGCGTAACGGGTTGTCGATCCCCACGATCTCGACCTCGACCGTATCGGCCCATACGGCTGGCGCCCAGCCGATGGCCGCGCACAGCACGCCCGCGCATCCCAGTCCGGTGACAAACCGAACGCCTGCCCGCATTGCTTGTTTTTCAGTCAAACGATCAAACCCGTGTTCGCTGGTGTCGTCCCGACAGCGCATCGATCCCCGTCGCGTATCGTAGCTGTTTCGTACGCGTTAGCGTCACACGTCGACCATGACGCAGCACCGGTCGCGATAATCAATCCCCAATCAATCCCTTGGGCCGGCCTACCCTCCTGGCGGCCGGATCGGACGTATTATGTTTAACACGCCCCCGACACTGTACGAACACTCGCTGCCTGCCGGCGCGCTTGGCCCATGAGACATATCGTACTGGTCGGCGCTGGGCATACCCATATCGGCGTGCTGCGCGCGTTCGCGGCTTCTGATGCGCCGGATGCCCATATCACGCTGGTTTCGCCTGCGCCCACGCTCTACTACTCCGGCATGCTGCCGGCCCACGTGGCCGGGCACTACGCTGAAAGCGAGCTGAAAATCGATGCGCGCGGATGTCTGGCGCACCTGGGCGCGGATTTCGTGGCCGGCGAGGTTACAGGGCTGGTCGATCACACCGTCACACTGGCCGACGGGCGGACGATCACCGGCGATTTTCTATCGCTGGATATTGGTACCGCACCGGCCGCACTCGCCGAGGACCATCCGGCCGTCATCCCGGTCAAACCGGTGACATCTCTGCTGGACGGGCTGGCCCGCTTCGAACAACAGCTCGAACGCGACGACGCACGCCGGCGCCTGGCAATCATCGGCGGCGGCGCGGGCGGCGTGGAGCTCAGCCTGTCGCTGGCCTATCGCTACCGGCGACGCTATCGCTGCCCGAGCCTGGATCTGATCGCCCGAAGCGGTGTGATGGCCGGCGCCTCAGGCCTGGTGCGGCGTGACTTGAACGCCGAGCTGGCACGGGCCGGGGTCAACGTGCTGACGGGCCGCGGCGTAGCCGACGTGGACAACGGCGTGCTGGTCTTCGACGACGGCACACGCCACGCGGCCGACGCGGTCATTGCCGCAACCGGCGCCCGCGCCCCGGCTTGGCTGGCCGAGACCCGCCTGGCGCTGGACGACGCCGGCTTCATCGCCTGCGACTGGACGCTGGCCTCGCGCTCGCATTCCCATGTTTTTGCCGCCGGCGACGTCGTGGCCCTGCCCGAACCGCGGCCTAAATCCGGCGTCTATGCCGTACGCCAAGTCCCGGTGCTGGCCGATAATCTGCGACGGGCCGTTCGGGGCGATGCCCTCGTGAACTTCAACGCGCCAAAACACGCTCTGTCGCTGATATCCACGGGCGATCGCCGGGCATTGGCCGTGCGCGGCGGTCTGAGCATCCCACCGTCGCGCCTGCTCTGGCAGCTCAAGGACCGCATCGATCGGCGTTTTGTGGAACGCCACGATGCGCAATGACAGCCTAGCCGACGCTGTCCTCGTCGAAGTTCTCGATCGTCAGCGCTTCCAGATCGTCGACTTCTCGAATGCCCAGCACGCGGGTATAGAAGGTTCGTTCGGCCTCGATGGCGGTCATGATGTTGTCGGCATCCTTGAAGCCATGACGCTCCGAGTCGAAAGCCACATAGGCCACCGGCACGCCCGATTCGCGCAGCGCGGCCACCATCGACTCGGCCTGATCGGGCGGCACCACCTTGTCGCGCATGCCTTGTAGAAACAGCACCGGGCAGGACAGCTGCTCGGCGTGATAGAGCGGCGAGCGCGCCTCGAGCGTGGCCGTCTCGGTGCCGATCAGCCGGTCAAGATAGCGTGACTCGAACTTGTGCGTTGAGGCCAGCAGACGCTTGAGATCACCGATGCCGTAATAGCTGGCGCCGGCGGCGGCCAGATCGGTGAACGTCAGCACCGAGAGCACGGTATAGCCGCCGGCGCTGGAGCCCGAGATCAACACCCGCTCGGGGTCAATCCGATCGGCGGCGGCCAGATGCGCGGCGCCGTATTCACAGTCCTCGACGTCGGCGATGCCCCAGGCGCCCACCAGCGCCTGGCGATAGGCCCGGCCGTAGCCGGTCGAGCCGCGATAGTTGACGTCCAGAACCGCATAGCCGCGCGACGTCCAGTATTGGATACGCGCATCCAGAGCGGTGTTGGTGGCCCCGGTAGGCCCTCCGTGACATTTGATGATCACCGGCGGGCGCTCGTCTTCGGGGGCGCCGTAGATTTCGCTGGCCGGGGCATAAAACAAGCCGTGGGCGTTGCGCCCGTCGCCGGTCACCCAGCTGATCGACTCGGGCCGGGACAGGGCCGCATCGGCCGGCAACGAGTCGGCGGCCTGCAGGATCTCCGTCGAGCCGTCGGCGTGGAACAGGCGCACATGCTTGGCCCGCGCCGGGTTGGCCGCGACCACAGCCAACGCGTCGTCGCGGGCTACGATCTGTTCGTAGAAGTCGAAGTCTTGGCGCAGGCCGCGGAACGCGCCCGTCTCGCGATCCACCTCGCCGATCTGCCAGATGCCGTCGTGGGTGGCCAGCGCAAACAGCCGCCCGCTGGCGGTGAACGCATAAGTCGACTGGCCGAACACCCACTGCGGGACTGCGAATTCGGCGGCCTCGTGGGTGAGTCGCGTGAACCCGCCGTCCGGCGTCTCGACGTGGATATTCCACCAGTCGTCGACATCGGCCACGATATGCAGCACACCGTCCGGATCGAACACCGGGCCGAACAGCGAAACGTCATCCGGCTGCCAGAGCGGGGCCGGCGTGCCGATACGGCCCTCTGCGTCGATGTCGGCAGCCCACAGCTCGGTCACGTCCCAAGGCATATGGGGATGATTCCAGGCCAGCCAGACCAGGCGCTGCGAGCTCGGCGCCAGACGCGGGCTGGCATAGAAGTCATGCCCCTCGGCCAGCGTGTCGACCCGCCCGTCGCGGTGTACGGCGACCACGCGAGCCACGGGCTCTGCGGTGGCCTCGTCCGTGGTTTCTGCAATCGCGATCAGCCGACCGAAGCGGCGATCGTATTGCAGATCGGCAAAGCGCAGATCGGCCCCGGGATCGGTAATCGCGGCCAGCTCGCCTTCCGGGTCGCGCTGCCAGATCGCCTGGTCGCTGGCGTTGACGAACCATACGAACCCGCCGTGGGCAGCGATGGCCCCGCCGCCGTATTCATAGACCCGGCTGGCCACCGATAGGGGCGCATCGATGAGCGAGACCGGCGCGCCGTGGTCGTCGGCCACGATCGTGCTGCGCCCGCCCTCTTCCGGTCGTGCCTCGACCCAGAGCAACGTGGGCCCGCCGGGCCCGGCCGTGTCGACCGTCAGATCGGTGAACTTGCGACCCGCAGCGGCCACGTGGGCCGCAGAGATCGAGGACGGCCAGCTGCCGTAGGCACGGATGGGTTTCATGTGGAACGTGTCTCAATGGACCAGTTGTGTTGCACACGGTGCACGGCTTGCCCCGCGGGATCAAAACCCTGCTCGGTCAGATCGACATGCCCGGCGTGGTCGCGCCTAAGCGCGGTGGCCGCGCGGGTGCCATAAGCCGGGCTCTGAATGAACATGGCCGAGAGAAAATGCTCGCTCTGGCGGTCGATACCGGTATCCGGCAGATCGGCCACGGCAGCGCGATCGGTATCGTGCAGCAGTCCAAGAAGTGATTCCGCCGCACAGTCGTCGGCCGCAATATGCCTGCGCAGGCGCGCGGAAGCCGCCTCGGTCTTCGGCCAGCGATCGCCCCAGTGGCCGTTGCTGATGGCCACCACACCGGGGCGGATAAGCCGAGGACCCGAGGCGCCGCGATTGGCGACATGAAAGAGCGTATTCCGATCGCCCACCAGCAAATTAAACGGCCCGTATTCGTGGCCCACGGCCGCCACATGCGCGGCCCACTCGCGGGCGCTGGTCCCGGCGTAGAAATAGTCACGGACCAAGGCCCCGCGCGAGGCACCGGCCGCGCCGGCTTGCGGGTCGCGGATATTGGTCACGGCCGCGAAACGGCCGGTCGCGTCAGCCCCGCACCATGCCCCGCCCGCAGTCTCATCGCGCCCGGCGACCAGCCCGGCCGGGTCGGCCCAGACGTGGGCCGGAGTGGTCGGTCGCGCGTGAAACTCATCGCGATTGGCCGCCAGCAGCAGGTCATAGCGCGCATGGGTCTGCCAAGCGACGGCGATTAGACACATAGCGTCGTGCCCCGATAAAACGAGCGTTGACGTTAGGGCCTGTTGAGGTTTCA
>DCKU01000019.1:0-187 GCA_002320455.1 Salinisphaera sp. UBA1666 | reverse complement strand
CCGCGCCAAGCGCTGTTTTGCGGCAAGACGAGGCGTAGCCCTTGCCGCGCAGTCATTCTGCGCAAGAAGGCTAGAACGCTGGATTGCCGACGTATCGTCAACTTTTGGGCGCTTGTCCCGGAGGGTTGGGCCGCCCATAGAAAATTGACTAGGGGCGCCCTGCGGCGTTGCGAGTCTTGATCGTGGC
>DCKU01000136.1 GCA_002320455.1 Salinisphaera sp. UBA1666 | reverse complement strand
TCTACTGAGAGGTCACACCTAGGCCCGGCATGCAGGCCGAAATCCCCCCGCTGCGCGGCCAGCCGCAGCGCACCATGGTTGATATGGGCATGGCGATGTACGGCATGGCCATGGGTCATGGCGCATCCCATGGGCAGGGCGACAGCCATTCAATGCAGGGCATGGCAGGCCGGTCCGGCACGGGCACGATGATGGAGGACGCCGGCCCGATCATCGCCCATCACGAAAAAGCCGACTACGGCGTGGGCAATATCAATCAGGCCGCCGTACAGCGCTATCGCCTGGGCGATCGTGGCACCGGGCTGGAAGACTTCACGCACCGGGTTCTGACCTACAGCCAGCTGCGTAACGTCATCACCCCGCCGGACCGCCACGCACCGGTTGATCGCACCATCGAACTACATCTCACCGGCAATATGGATCGCTATATGTGGTCCTTCGACGGGGATGAGTTCTCTCAGTCCAAGCCGATCGACTTCCCCCTGGGCAAGCGGATCCGGCTGGTGCTGGTCAACGACACGATGATGGAGCACCCGATCCATCTGCACGGCATGTTCATGCAGCTGGAAAACCGCCAGGGCGACCGGCTGCCCTACAAACATACGATTTCGGTGCTGCCGGCCTCACGCGTCTCGCTGCTGGTCACCGCCGACGAGCCGGGGCGATGGGCGTTTCATTGTCATCTGCTGTATCACATGGAGGCCGGCATGTTCCGCGTAGTCCGGGTGGCACCGCAGGAGGCGCTGGAGCATGCATAAATCATTGTTGATAGCCGCCGCGCTGGTCGGGCTCTCGGCCGCGGCGGGCAGTCATGCGCTGGCCGCCGAGGCCCTGCCCGGCCGGGCCGATCCGGCCAGCGTGGTGCCCCAGGGCCCAGCAAACCCCGCCAGCGGCGCGCCCGCCGACTGGATGGATCCCATGAAAGACGACACGGTGCGCGCGCTCACGGCCATCGACCGCGCCGAGTTCGGCACCGGCCATCCCGACGACAGCTATCTATGGGAAGCGTTTGGCTGGGTGGGCGGCGATATCCACCGCTTCTGGTGGAAGACCGAGGGCGAGGGCGCGACCGCCGGCGGGGCGCCCGAATCGGCAAGCCTGGAGGCCAGCTACGGGCAGGCCATCACGCCGTTCTGGAATGCACTGGCCGGGCTGCGCTACGACACCTATCCGCGCGATAATCGGGTGTTTGGCATGGCAAAGCTGGTGGGGTTGGCGCCCGGTTTCGTCGAAACCGAGCTGTCCGCGTTTGTCAGCCAGGACGGTGTGGTCAGCGCGCGCGGCGAGTTCGAGTACGAAGCGCTTCTCACCCAGCGGCTACGCCTGGCCCCGCGGGCTGAAATCAATCTGGGGGCCCAGGACCGGGCGTATGGCCTGGGCAGCGGGCTGCAGAACACGGAAATGGGCCTGCGTCTGAAATATCAGGTCATCCGTGAATTCACGCCTTACATTGGCGTTCGCTACGAGCAATCCTATTTCGATACGGCCGATCAGGCGCGGCGCGATGGCGAGTCGGATTCAGCGACCGCATTCGTTGTCGGTTTTTCGGCCTGGTATTAGACGGAGTTGATAATGAATGTGGTTTCAATGATTGGCGATACGCTCTACACGATCGCCGGCATGTTCTGGCAGATCTTCTGGGCCCTGGTGCTGGGCTTTGGCCTGTCGGGCGTGGTGCAGACCTTCATCCCCAAGCACCGCATGGCTCAGGTGATGGGCGATGACCGCCCGGCCTCGATTGCCCGCGCCGGCTTTTTCGGGGCCATCAGCTCGTCGTGTTCTTATGCGGCGGCAGCCATGTCGCGCAGCGTGTTCCTGCGCGGGGCACATATCTCGGCGGCCGTGGTGTTCATGATCGCGGCCACCAATCTGGTCATTGAGCTGGGCTTCGTGCTCTGGTCGTTGATGGGTTGGGAGTTCGTGGTGGCCGAGTTTGCCGGCGGCATTCTGTTGATTTCCCTGGCAGCACTCTTCATGCGCTGGGTGGGCCCAATCCAGGCGTTCGAACGTGTCCGCGAGGCCGAGCAGGGTGAAACAAGCGCCGACGAGGCTCAGGTGCCGGCGCTGACCTCCTTCGACGGCTGGGCGCAGGCGGCCTCTCGATTCGTCATGGATTGGTCGATGATCTGGAAAGACATCGTCATTGGCGTGGTGGTGGCCGGCGCTATCGTGGTCTGGGTACCGGACGTGTTCTGGCGCACGCTGTTTCTGGCCGGCGGCGACGGCGTGGGGCTCTTTCAGATGCTGGAAAACGCCGTGGTCGGCCCGCTGGTGGCGGTGATCAGCTTCGTCTGTTCGGTAGGCAACGTGCCCATGGCCGCAGCCCTGTTCAACGGCGGTATCAGCTTCGGCGGGGCCATCGCTTTCATCTACGGCGACTTGATCGTGGTGCCCATGCTGCTGGTCTATCGTCGTTATTACGGCACGCGCCTGATGCTGCAGCTGGCAGCAATCTTGTACGTGGCCATGGTCATCACCGGCTTCGTGGTCGATGTGGTGTTCACCGCGCTGGGCTGGGTACCGGGTGCGGCGGCTACCCAGGTCGGCCAGATGCATTTCTTCGCCCTGGACTACACGTTCTGGCTCAACGTGGTGTTCGGCATCGTGGGCGCGGTGCTGTGGTGGCTGTCACGCCAGGCCACGGAATCCGCGCATTGCTGTGGCCATCATCACCACTAGGGTCTGTTGAGGTTTCATACGAGTCCGCGCCAAGCGCTGTTCTGCGGCAAGACGAGGCGTAGCGCGCGTCGCGCAGTCATTCTGCGCAAGCGTGCTAGAACG
>DCKU01000096.1:9840-18222 GCA_002320455.1 Salinisphaera sp. UBA1666 | reverse complement strand
GGCGAACGCGACCCGCGAGAGGTGATGCAGAGCTTCTCTTACGAACGGGCGTCATAAAAAAGCCCCAACCGGCATATGCCGGCGGGGCTATCGAGGGGCCTTTTGACGCCCGCTGGTTACTGTTTTTTCTTTTTCTTCGGCGGGAAGTGAATAGGCCGGCCATCGACCGCGAGCGCGGCCTCGTGCACGGCTTCGCCGAGCGTTGGATGGCCGTGGACGATACGCGCGATATCTTCGCTGGCCGCCTTGTACTCCATGGCCACCACGATTTCCTGCACCATCTCCGACACATACGGCCCGATCATGTGCACGCCCAGAATTTCGTCGGTGTTGGCATCGGCGATCATCTTCACAAAGCCGCCCTGGTGGGCCATGGCCTTGGCCCGACCATTAGAGGCGAACGGAATCTGGCCCACGCGATAGTCGATACCGGCCGCCTTGATCTGGGCCTCGCTCTTGCCAACCCAGGCCAGCTCGGGCGCGGTATAGACCACCGAGGGGATGGCGTCGTAATTCATGTGGGGCTTCTGACCGTCGAGCAGCTCGGCCACGATCGTGCCCTCTTCCATCCCCTTGTGCGCGAGCATCGGGTTGCCAATCACGTCGCCTACGGCGTACACGCCCGGCAGGCTGGTGCGATACGCATCGTCGACGTCGATGAAGCCCTTGTCGTCGAGCTCGACGCGCGCGTCTTTGGCACAGATGTTTTTCGTGTTCGGACGACGGCCGACGGCGACCACCAGTTTGTCGAACGTCTCGGTATGGGTCTCGTCGTCCTTGGTGTATTCGACGACGACCTTGTCGTCTTCCACGCGGGCCGCGGTCACCCGCGCAGAGAGCTCGACGTTCAGGCCCTGCTTGCGGAAGGTCTTGAGCGCTTCCTTGGCCACATCGCGATCGGCGATGGGCATGAACTCGTCGACCGCTTCGAGAATCTTGACCTCGGCGCCCAGACGCGACCACACACTGCCCAGCTCGACCCCGATATAACCGGCGCCGATGACGCCGAGTTTCTCGGGCACTTCAGCCATGTCCAGCGCGCCCCAAGAGTCCAGGATGTACTCGTTATCGAACGGCGCGATATCCAGCTCGACCGGTACCGAGCCGGTCGCCACGATGACGTGCTTGGCCTCGAGGTCTTGTTCCTTGCCGTCGTGGCCGGTCACGCGCACCTTGCCGGAGTCGACTACCTGGCCGGTGCCGGCCATGGACTCCACACCGTTGGCCTTGAACAGGCTAGCGATGCCGCCTGTCAGTTCGGAGACAACGCCGGCCTTGCGCTTTTGCATCTTGGCGATATCGAGATCGACCTTGTCGAACGACAGACCGTGCGAAGCGAACTCGTGCTGCGCCCGCTCATAGAGCTCGCTGGATTCAAGCAGCGCCTTGGACGGAATACAGCCGGCGTTGAGACAGGTCCCGCCCAACGACGGTTTTTCGTCGCCGCGGGTTAGCCAGTTGTCGACACAGAGCGTATTCATGCCGAGCTGAGCCGCGCGAATCGCAGCCACGTAGCCGGCCGGGCCGGCGCCAATCACGATGACATCGTAGGATGAACTCATGATGTTCCTTGGAAAGCTTGAAAAGATCGCGCCGGCGTGGCGCCGGCGCTAAATGAGTCGAATGGTCTAGATCTGCAGCAACAACCGCGACGGATCCTCGAGCAGGTCCTTGATCGTCTTGAGGAACAGCACAGCGTCACGCCCGTCGATCAGACGGTGGTCATAAGACAGGGCCAACTGCATGATCGGCCGGATAACGATCTCGCCGTCGCGAACCACCGGCTTGTCGTTGGTAGCGTGCATGCCCAGGATAGCCGACTGCGGCGGGTTGATGATCGGCGTCGACAACAGCGAACCAAAGACGCCGCCGTTGGTGATGGTGAACGTGCCGCCGGTCATTTCATCCATCGTGACCTTGCCGTCCTGGGCACGCTTGCCCAGATCACGGATGGTGGATTCCACCGTCGCATACGACATCTGGTCGGCGTCCCGCAGTACCGGAACCAACAGGCCACGCGGCGAGGAGACCGCCACACCGATGTCGTAGAATCCGTGGTAAACGATGTCACCTTCGTCGATGGAGGCATTGACGATCGGATAGCGCTTGAGCGCTTCGACAGCCGCTTTTACGAAGAACGACATGAAGCCCAAACGCACTTCGTGCTCTTTCTCGAACGCTTCCTTGTAGCGACCGCGAAGCTCCATCACCGCTTTCATGTCCACCTCGTTGAAGGTGGTGAGCATGGCTGTGTTTTGGCTGGCATCCAGTAGACGCTCGGCGATACGCGAACGAATCCGCGTCATGGGCACGCGCTGTTCGACGCGCTCAGCGCCCAGGTCGCCTAGTGCCTGGCGGTCGGCGCGGCCGGTATCGGCCTCTTCCGGCGCACTCTTCTGGGCGCTGTTCTTGTCACCACTAGAGGCTTGTGATTTCTGAGCCGGCTTGGAGTCAACGGCGCCTTGGACGTCAGCTTTGGTGATTCGCCCGTCCTTGCCGGTGCCCTTCACATCGGCCGCCGACAGATCGTTTTCGGCCATGAGCTTTTTGGCTGCCGGGCTGGCGACTGCGTCCGCATCGCCTTCTTCGTCCCCCTCGTCGGATGACGGCTCGGCCGCGGGCTTGTCGTTGTCGCCGTCGTCGCTTGACGCGGCGTTATCCTCGCTCTTGTCATCCGCGCTGTCGTCATCGCCGGCATCGGCATCACCTGCCGCACCTTCTTCGATGATAGCCAGCACATCGCCGGCCTGTACCGTATCGCCGGCTGCCACTTTGATCTCGACGAGCTTGCCCGCTGACGTGGCCGGCACTTCCAGCACTACCTTATCGGTTTCGAGATCCAACAGGTTCTCGTCTCGCTCGACGGCGTCACCCTGCTTCTTCTGCCATTCGCCGACCGTGGCTTCGCTAACGGATTCGGGCAGCTCCGGGACCTTGACTTCTGTCGCCATGCTTTTAATTCCTGACTCTTGTCGTGAGGTATTCGAGTGCGATGCGCGCTTACGATTTCTTGTGCCGAATGCCCGACTTCTTGCCGCGCGGATCAGCTTTGACGGTGCCTTTCTCGATCAAATGCTCGCCGGCCACCAGCGCCGCTTCGACCACGGCTTCCTGCTGTTTGACGTGCAGCTTGTGATAGCCCACCGCCGTGGTGGCCGCGCCCGGCCGCGTGGCGTAGAGCAGCTCGTGCTGGTCGGAGAGCGGCACCTGCAGACGATGCTTGATTTGATACCAGGCGCCCTGGTTCTCAGGCTCTTCCTGGCACCACACCACCTGCTCGGCGTTCTTGTAGCGATCCAGGGCCTTGGCATAGTCCTCGGCCGGGAACGGATAAAGCTGTTCGATACGCACCAGGGCCACGTCGTCCAGCTCGCGATCCTCGCGGCCTTGCAACAGGTCGTAATAGACCTTGCCGCTGCAGAAGACCACACGCTTGATCTTGTCGGCGTCGATATCTTCCGGCTCGTCGATGACGAACTGGAAATGCCCTTCGGCCAGGTCCTCGAGTGTCGACGTTGACAGGCGATGGCGCAGCAGACTCTTCGGCGTAAGCACGACCAGCGGCATACGCAAGTTGCGCACCATCTGCTGTCGCAGCAGGTGGAACCACTGCGACGGAGTAGACGGCACACAAACCAGCATGTGGCGCTCGGCACACAGCTGCAGGAAACGCTCCAGGCGCGCGGACGAATGTTCGGGGCCCTGGCCCTCATAACCGTGCGGCAGGAACATCACCAGACCGCACATCCGGCCCCATTTCGCGCGGCCGGAAGAAATGAACTGGTCGATAATGACCTGCGCGCCGTTGACGAAGTCACCGAATTGCGCTTCCCAGATCGTCAACGTGCGTGGGTCGGCGGTTGCATAGCCGTACTCGAAGCCCAGCACGGCCTCTTCCGACAGCAGTGTGTCGTTGACGTCGAATCGCGTGCCGTCGCGCGAGCACTGGTTGAGCGGGATATATTCCGAGCCGTCTTGCTGGTTATAGATCACCGCGTGGCGATGGAAAAAGGTCCCGCGGCCGGAATCCTGACCGGACAGGCGCACGTCGAAGCCGTCATCGAGCAGGCTGGCGTATGCCATGTGCTCGGCAAACCCCCAGTCCACGCGCGTGGCACCGGCCGCCATCTTCTGGCGGTCGCCGACGATGCGCTCGACGCGCTTGTGCAGCTCCAGCCCTTCGGGCAGCTCGTCATAGAGCTTGCTCGACAAACGCTTCAGCGTCTCGACCGGCACCGACGTATCGACCACGTTCGACCACTTGTCGCGGCTGTAGCGCGCCCAGTCGACCGTGTGTTCATTGCCGACCAGGCCGAGCGTCGTACGCGTGATGTTCTTGCCTTCGTCCAGGCCGTCGCGGTACGCGTCGAACAGCTCTTGGGCGTGGTTGTCGTCGATCAGGCCGATGTTTTGAAGGTGCTTGGCGTAGAGCGACCGCGTGGTCTGCATCTGCTTCACCTTCTGATACATCATCGGCTGCGTGACCGCGGGCTCGTCGGCTTCGTTGTGTCCCTGCCGGCGATAGCAAATCATATCGACGATCACGTCCTTGCCGAACGCTTCGCGATAATCCATGGCCAGGCGCGTGACGAAGACCACCGCCTCGGGGTCGTCACCGTTGACGTGGAAAACGGGCGCCTCGAGCATCTTGGCGATGTCGGTGCAGTACTGCGACGTACGCGAGATCTCGCCCTGCTTGCCCGTAATGGGGTTCTGCATCGTGAAACCGAGCTGGTTGTTCACGATCAGATGCACGGTGCCGCCCGTGGCATAGCCTTCGGCCTGGGACAGCTGCATGGTTTCCATGACCACGCCTTGCCCGGCGAACGACGCATCGCCGTGGATCAGTACCGGCAGGACCGTTTCTCCGGCCGCATCGTGGCGACGCGTCTGACGCGCCTTGACCGACCCCTCGACCACGGGATTCACTGCTTCCAGATGCGACGGATTGAACGCCAGCACAAGATGGACGCGCTCGTCCTCGATTTCGATATCGGTCGAAAAGCCTAGGTGATACTTCACGTCACCCGACATATCGAGCTCTTCGACGTCGTACTTGCCTTCAAACTCGGCGAACAGCTCGCTCGGCGCTTTGCCCAGAATGTTGACCAGCACATTTAGCCGGCCGCGATGGGCCATGCCGAGCACGACTTCGTCGATGTGATGCCGCGCCGCCGAGCGTACGAGCTCGTCCAGCGCGGGAATCATGCTGTCAGCGCCTTCCAGCGAGAAACGCTTCTGGCCAACGTATTTGGTGTGCAGGTAGCGCTCGATACCTTCGGCCGCGGTCAACTGGCGAAGGATCTCAAGCTTTTCCTTATCGGCCAGGCCATGGTGCTCCACCCCGGCTTCCAGACGACGCTGAATCCAGCGCTTCTGTTCGGGCTGCGTGATGTACATGTACTCGGTGCCGATCGTACCGGTATACACCCGCTTGCAGACGTCGATGATGTCGCGCAGCGACATTTCATCGTCATGCGCATAGAGCGAGCCGGTATTGAACACCTTGTCCATGTCGGCTTCGGCCAAGCCGTGAAACGCTGGATCAAGGTCCGGCAACGGCGCCGGGTCGTATAATCCAAGCGGATCAAGATCGGCCACGCGATGCCCGCGCGAGCGATAATGGCTGATCAACTGCAGCACGCCTGCCTGCTTCTGCGCGGCTCGCGACGACATGCCCGCCTTGGCTGACGCGCCCTGGCCGGCTGACGGCTGATGATCGACGAACGAGTCACGAATCGGCCCGTGGGCAACATCCTTGTCGCCATCGCCGTTCAGGCTTTTGAAATACTCGCGCCAGCTCGGCTCGACCGAATCGGGATCGCGAAGATACTGCTCGTAATAGGCCTCGACGTATGCCGAATTGCCACCGAACAGCGGCGAAGTGCTAATGAACTGGTCGTTCAGATCGCTTTTCATAGATACAGATTGTTACCAGGGCGAGATGCCGGACTCATCTCCTGGTCGTTCGTCAGCGCGAGGTTGTTGCATCACTCCCCGCGACCGGGCCGATATGATAACAAACTAACGTTTTCTTTATAGGCCGACGAAGCGCGAATTGACGTGCCTCAGCGGCCGATGTTTCAACCGATTTTCTGGTCGGGCGTCGTAAGCCAGCTATCGGTCAGACCGCGCAGATAATCACGGAATTCGTCGCCGATCTCGGGGTGTTGCAGCCCCATCTCCACGTTGGCTTTCAGATAACCAAACTTGCTGCCGCAGTCGTAGCGCGTGCCTTCAAATTCATAAGCCAGCACCGTCTGCTCGCCCATCAAGGCCTCGATGGCATCGGTGAGCTGAATCTCGTTGCCGGCACCGGGTTTTGTGCGGTCGATGAGCCGGAAGATTCGAGGCGTCAGGATATAACGTCCCACCACCGCCAGATTGGACGGTGCTTCTTCGGTCTTGGGTTTTTCTACGATGCCGCGGATTTCTGAAAGCCCCGGACCTATCTGCTCGGATTCGACGATGCCGTATTTGTGGGTCTCTTCCCACGGCACGCGCTGCACCGCCAGAACGCTCGACCCGTATTCCTGATACACGCGATGCATCTGCGCCATGCAGGGCTGGAACGAGCCGGCGATCAAATCGTCAGCAAGTATCACGGCGAAATCCTGATCGCCTACGGCGGGCAACGCACAGTTGATCGCATGGCCCAAACCCAACTGCTCGGGCTGTCGGATATAGACGCAGCTGATACCCGGCGGCAATACATCATGCACGGCGTCGAGCAGCTCCTGCTTGCCCTTCGCCTCGAGCGCAGCCTCGAGCTCATAATCCCGATCGAAGTGGTCCATGATCGAGTTCTTGGCGTGGCTGGTGATAAACACCATCTCTTCCGCCCCGGCCGCGATCGCTTCTTTGACCGCGTACTGGATCAAAGGCTTGTCGACAACCGGCAACATTTCCTTGGCGCTGGCCTTCGTGGCCGGCAGAAACCGCGTACCCAGCCCCGCGACCGGGAATACCGCTTTTCTGATTCTCATGATCCGCCTTTCAAAAGTAACTGCTCGAAAAGAATAACGTCTTGACGGCGCAATTCGTAAGCTGGCCCCGATCAGGTCCCGGACCAACCATCCCGGCCGTCAAGAGTGCGAGAGCGTACCGGTCAGATGATGAATGTCACCCGACTTGTCCGTGAGCGCGAACGCTCTGTTCTGGCTCGTCTGTCCGTGGCAGAACGTTGCGCGGCTCGGCAAAAAGACCGGTTTCTTGAACGCAACGTCGATAGTAGCCGGCCCGTCACCGATATGGTCATGCAGCGCCGCGGCCGCACGCGCCTTGGTCCACATGCCGTGCGCGATAGCTCTTTTAAAGCCGAACAGCTTGGCACTGTAAGGGCTCAAGTGGATGGGATTGTAATCACCGGCCGCGGCGGCGTAGTGGCGTCCGATGTCAGCCGGGACCGTCCACTCGCCCTGTGTCTCGGGCGTGAAATCAAGCTTGGGCGGCCCGTCGTGCTTCTTGCCGGACTCCTTGGGCACATTCGTCTTCTGACGCGAGAGAAACGTGGCGTTGGCCTGCCAGACCGCGGTTTGATCCCCTGCGTAGGCCTCGGTGGTGAGCTCGAACTCGATGCCCTTGGCGGTTTCGCGATGCCCGTCGACATAGATCAACAAATCCAGGGGCTCATCCACGCCCACTGGACGCTGCTGGGAAATCTGATTCTTGACGTGCACGAGACCCAGCAGCTTGAGCGGAAACGTCTTATGCGTCAGCACGGCCATGTGAATCGGAAACGCCAGTACGTGCGGATAGGTGATCGGCAACGTGCTGGACCGGGCGAAGCCGCACACTTTTCGATAGCGCGCCAGGTGCTCGGCCCGAACCGACAGGCCAGAAATGCGTGCCTCGATTCGTGGAATCGTCTGATTGGCGTCGAGGCCGCCCGACAAGGTCGTAGCCGCACGAAGATAGTACGGC
This sequence comes from Salinisphaera sp. UBA1666, assembly GCA_002320455.1. GTDB lineage: Bacteria > Pseudomonadota > Gammaproteobacteria > Nevskiales > Salinisphaeraceae > Salinisphaera. Next base: position 10,299 of record DCKU01000096.1, on the reverse strand, counting down.
ATCACGCCGGGCAGCTGATCGAACGTCAGCGAAGTCTCTCCTGCCATCGTTTTTATCATGTTTATAAACGAGGACATCGAGTGTAACGCCTCCGCGCAGCGAGGCAACGCTTACGCGCACGCAACCGAATCGACGAAGCCGATCGAGATCATTCGACGATGGTGCCCGGGGCCGGACTCGAACCGGCACGGAAGCTATGTTCCAAGGGATTTTAAGTCCCATGCGTCTACCAATTTCGCCACCCGGGCGGATGTCTTGGCAGTGACCGTGTCTGGGGAAGATCACGAATATGGAGGCCAGGCCCGGAATCGAACCGGGGTACGCGGCTTTGCAGGCCGCTGCATCACCACTCTGCCACCTGGCCGGTGTCGACACCGCTGGAGACGACCGGCGCCGATAAAGAAAAACCCCGGCGTTGTCGGCCGAGGTTTTGCCGTTTGGAGCGGGAAACGAGATTCG
>DCKU01000096.1:0-9480 GCA_002320455.1 Salinisphaera sp. UBA1666 | reverse complement strand
TCTACCACTGAGCTATTCCCGCCTTGTGAGTGCGCATTATAGAGATCTCGGAACACCGGTCAAGCAATGATGACAAAAAAATTGTGATCGCTTGTATGGGGCTCGGAATAAGGCCCCGCCGGGTGTTCCGACTGATACGTGACCCTTAAAGATCGATCGACCGCTGACCCTGAGTCAGACGCGGCCAGGCTTGTTTCAGATACAACACCATCGACCACAACGTGATGGCCGCCGATACAGCCAGCGCCACGCAGCCGATCTGAAAGACGAGGCCACGCTCAAACAGGTCGAACAGCATCAAAAAGATCGCCAGCATCTGTAGCGCGGTCTTGTACTTGCCAAGCGAGCCCACCGCGACGATGCCACGCTCGCCCAGCTCGGCCATCCACTCGCGCAGCGCCGATACGGTCAGCTCCCGCCCCACGATGATCGCCGCCGGCAACGCCACGTAGAACACCGGCGCCCGGTAGGTCAGCATGACCAACACCCCGCAGACGATGAGTTTGTCGGCCACCGGGTCCAGAAACGCGCCAAAGTCCGAGGTCTGGTTCCAGCGCCGTGCCAGATAACCGTCGAGCCAGTCGGTGGCAAGCGCGATACCAAACAAGACGGCGGCAACGCTGTTGAACCCGGGCATGCGAACGAACAGCAGCCCCACCACGAACGGGATCAGCAACAAGCGGAACAGGGTCAACCAGGTGGGCAGATTCAAGACGCGCCTCGCGTGATGGGTGATCGATACGCCAGCCGATCAGGCCGTATCGTGAAAATGATCATAAATGCGCTGGGCCAGCGCGGCACTGATTCCTTCAACGCGCGATAAATCCGCAATGCCGGCACGCGAGACCTGCTTCGGGCCGCCGAAGGCCTTGAGCAGCGCCTTTCGCCGCTTGGGCCCCAGGCCTTCGATCTCGTCCAGCATCGACGTGCTACGCGCCTTGCCACGCTGCCCGCGATGCGCGGCGATGGCAAATCGGTGGGCCTCATCGCGAATCTGCTGGATTAGATGGAGTGCGGGCGAATCGGCCGGCAGGATCAGCGGGCTGTTGTGGCCGGGTAGAAACAACTGCTCCAGGCCGGGCTTGCGTGTGCTGCCCTTGGCCACGCCAAGCAGCTGAACCCCGCCAACGGCCAGCTCGTCGAGCACCTCGCGCGCCACGCCGAGCTGGCCCTTGCCGCCGTCGATCAACAACAGATCGGGCAGCTTGGCCTCGCCGGCCTGTACCCGCTTGAACCGCCGGGTCAGCGCCTGGCGCATGGCGGCGTAGTCATCACCGGGCTCGATGCCGGTGATATTAAAGCGACGATAGGCTGACTTGTTCGGCGCCCCGGCCTCGAAGACCACACAGGAGGCCACGGTCTTCTCGCCGCGCGTGTGGCTGATATCAAAGCAGGCCATCTGCATCGGCGGCTCATCGAGCTTCAAGGCCGTCGCCAGCGCGCTCAGGCGTTTTTCGACCCCCGCCCGGCTGGCCAGCTGGGCCGACAGAGTCTGCGCCAGCGTGGCCCGGGTGTTATCCAGCCATCGGCGCCGCTCACCGCGCACATTGGTCTTGATCGACACACGGCGCTTGGCGCGCTGGGTCAGACTATCGGCCAGCGCTTGATCGTCGGCAGGCAACGGATCGACCAGCAGCTCGGGCGGCACCGGCCGGTCGATGTAGTACTGGCTGATGAACGCTTCCATCGCAGCGGCCACTTCGGTGCCGGCCGGTGCGCTGGGAAAAAAGCTTCTATGACCGAGATTGATTCCGCCGCGCACGGTGACCACCACCATGGCCGCGACGCCACCGTCGATGTCGCCGCAGATCAGATCGAAATCGCTCTTGCCCCCCACGCTCTGGTTCTGAGCCTGCAGGCGGCGGAGCGCCGATATCTTTTCTCGTAGCCGCGTGGCGGTCTCGAAGTCCAGTTTGGCCGCAGCGTCTTCCATGTCGCTGACCAGCCGATTGATGAGCGACTCGTTCTTGCCTTCGAGCAGAGAGACCGCGTCCGCGACATCGCGGGCATAGTCTTCTTGGCTGATATAGCCCACGCACGGCGCGCTGCAACGCTTGATCTGGTACTGCAGGCAGGGCCTGGAACGGTTTTCGAAGTAGCTGTCGCGACAGTTGCGCAGTTGAAACAGGCGCATGAGCGTGTCGGCGGTGTTCTTGACCGCGCCCGAGCTCGGAAACGGGCCGAAGTAATGGCCTTTCTTCTTCTGCGCGCCGCGGTGATAGACCACCCGCGGATAGTCGTTGTCCCCGGTCACCAGCAGATAGGGATAACTCTTGTCATCGCGCAGGTAGACGTTGTAACGCGGGCGGTGCTTCTTGATGAGCGTGGACTCGAGCAGCAGCGCATCGTCTTCGGTGTGCGTGATCGTGACTTCGATGTTGGCCACTTGATCGAGCATCGCCTCGGTCTTGGCGTTGCCCGATGCCCTGAGGAAATAGCTGGAAACGCGTTTCTTGAGGTTCTTTGCCTTGCCGACGTACAACACCTCACCGGCCGCGTCGTACATGCGATAGACCCCCGGCCGGCTGGTGAGCTGGCGGACATATCGGTTCGGGTCGAAATCGTTGGGCTCGCTCATGGCCTCATCGTGTGTGCATCATGCGCAAAGACAAGCATTGATCGACAAGCCGCTCATGGTTTCAGCGTTTGTCGCGCAAGCGCGAACACCTCGGCAAAGCTGTGTCGCGTGAGCCGTCCGGTATTCAGGTTGTAGCGACTGCAGTGATAAGAATCGATCAGCCAGCGCTGTCCGGCCAGCGCGTGGGCTCGTGCGTGCACGAACGCACGATCGGCCTGGCGCAGCCCGAGAGCGGTCAACACCGTATTGTGGGCGAGCCGCCCCAGCGCCAAAACCACGCGAGGCGGACGCAGCTCGGCGGCAAGAAATGACCGACAGGCCTGTCGCTCGCCCCCGGTGGGTTTGTTCTCCGGCGGCAGGCATTTGACGGCGTTGGTGATCCGACAGCCGGTCAAGACCAGACCGTCACCGGGGCCGGTAGAAAACGGCTGGTTGGACCAGCCGTAGTGGTAGAGCATCTCGAACAACAACTGCCCCGAGCCGTCACCGCTGAAAGGCCGCCCGGTACGATGCGCGCCGTGCAGGCCCGGGGCCAGCCCCACCACCAACAGCTCGGCATCGACCGGGCCAACGGCTGTGACAGAGGCCCCGTGATAGTCCGGGTACGCCAACGACAGTTCGCGGCGATAAGACGCCAGCCGCGGGCAGCGACGACAGTACGCTGCCGGCGTGTCTCGGCGGCTTGGCCGGCGCGCGGGGTTGCTGCTCCGGGTTATAGCGATAGCTCTCCGTCCGCGACCACGATGCCGTCCAGATCGGCATAGAGCCAATCACCGGGCATGAAGTTCACGCCGGCAAAGCGCAGCGGCACGTCACGCTCCCCCTGATTTTTCTTGAACGACTTTTTCGGGTGGGTGTTGATGGCCTTGACCGCCACGCTCATCTGCGAGATCTCGGCCGAGTCGCGGATACAGCCGTAGACGAGGACGCCGGCCCAGCCGTTGTCGATCGCAAGCTGCGCCAGATTATCGCCCATCAGGGCACACCGCTCGGAGCCGCCGCCGTCGACGACGAGCACACGACCTTCGCCAGGCTCTTCCAGAGCCAGACGCACCAGCGAGTTATCTTCAAAGCATTTCACCGTTGAGATGGGCCCTGCGAAATCGAGCAGGCCACCAAAGTCAGTGAATACCGGATCCAGGATTTGGAGATCGTCGCTGTATTTGTCGCAGAGATCGGTAACGGCGTACATGTCAATCCTTTGGTTTCTTGGAAATCTATCGACCCGGCGCGGGGCCACGAATCAGCCCGACGATCGCAAACAGCGTCAATACGCCAAATACTGCCAAGGTCCACGCCGGCAGGCTGAGGCCCAGAAAACTGGCCTTGACGGTCGCACAACTGGCATCACCGCGCAGCACGGTCGCCATCACGTCGGAGAGCGGCATCACCTGAACCAGATAATCTAGGCCGGGCCCACAGGCCGGCACCTGATCCGGCGGCAGATGAATCAGCCACACGTGGCGCGCGGCAATAGCTGCGCCGGCGCCGCCGGCTAGAACGGCGAGCCCGCCGTAAATTGCACGCCCAGCCACCGCCGGGTTATGCAGCCAGCCCACCAGGCTGACCACAAACAACGCGAACATCGCCACGCGCTGAAATATACATAACGGACACGGCATCAGCCCGCCGATATATTCCAGCGCATAGGCAAACAACAGAGCAGCCAGACTGGCAAGCGCCAGCGCGCCGAACAGGTGTCGTGTGCGCATCATCTTTAAATCCTTACACAACCCGATAAGCGCGACAATCATGACCGGACTCCGGTCTGTCGGCGCAATACGTTATGCTGATCGCGTGCCGGTCTTTTATCTCACGCCTCCGGCCCGTCCATTGCCTAACGGATAACCTCGATTTGATCGACCCATCTTCCGACGGTGCAGAACTCGTGCATCGTCACGGCCCGCTAAAACTTGCCGGGCGCGTCTTCTATCCCGTCGTCATTTTCATTCTGGCGCTTGTAGCCGCCACGATGCTATATCCCGAACGTTTATCAACCCTCTTCGATGACGTCCTCGCGGCGATCGTTCACTACTTCGGTTGGTATTACGTCTTCGTCTGTGCCGCCTTCATCGGATTTTGTATCTGGGTGGGCTGCTCGCGTTTCGGCCAGCTGCGGCTCGGACCGGATGATTCACGCCCGGAATTTTCGCGCCTGTCCTGGTACACGATGCTGTTCTCGGCCGGAATCGGCATCGGCGTGATCTTCTACGGCACCGCTGAGCCCGTCGCCCACTTTCACAACGCCCCGCGCGAGCTGACCTCCAACACCGTCGAAGCAGCACGATATGCCGTTCATCTGACGTGGATGGAATGGGGAGGCTGCCCGTTCGCAATCTATATCGTGGTGGGTCTGGCGCTGGGCTTTGCGACGCATCGCCGCGGCCGGCCACTGACGATTCGCTGGGGGCTAGAGCCGCTGTTCGGGCGCTGGGTTCACGGCTGGGTCGGGGATTTGATCGATATCGTGGCTATGATCGGCACGGTGTTCGGACTGGCCACGTCACTGGGCCTCGGTGTGATGCAGATCAATACCGGGCTCGACACGCTCGGCATTTTCGATGCGTCGTTGGATTTACGGATCACGCTGATCGCGCTCATTAGCCTCGCAGCTGGCGTATCGGTACTCACCGGGCTGTCGCGCGGGATCAAGTGGCTGTCGAATCTCAATATTCTGCTCGCTGTCTTCTTGTTGGTTTGGGTACTGACGCTCGGGCCGACGCTGTTTATCTTGAAAAGCGTGACCGCTTCGATCGGGTATTACTTCACGCATATCCTTCAGTCGAGCTTCGAGACCGATTTCGCTCAGAAATCGGACCAGTGGCAATCCTATTGGACCGTATTCTTCTGGGCCTGGTGGATCGCCTGGGGGCCGTTCGTGGGCACGTTTTTGGCACGCATCTCTCGCGGTCGCACCGTGCGCGAATTCACGCTCGGCGTGTTGAGTGTGCCCACCCTCGGCATCTTTATCTGGTTCGGCACCATGGGCTGGGCCGCGCTCGAGCGTGAAATGTTCGGCGTGGGCGGCTTGGGCGATATCGCCGCCCAGCAGGTCATCTTCGACTACCTCGGCGGCCTGCCGTTGTCGTTTTATAGTTCGCTGCTAGCGATCATGCTCATCGTGACCTTTTTCGTCACCTCGGCCGATTCTGGCGCGTTCGTGCTGGCCGTGCTGTCCACAGGCGGCCTGACGCGTCCGCCCACGACCACGCGTGCGTTCTGGGTGCTGCTACAGGGCCTTGTCAGTATCGCGCTGGCGCTCGCCGGCGGCCTGGCGGCGCTGCAGGCTGCTTCCTTGGTGGGCGGCCTGCCATTCTCTGTCGTAATGATTCTGATGTGCGTGGCCGTGGTCAAAAGCATGCAGCGCGATCTGGCGGCCCAGTCCGGCGGCGCAACCGTAAAAGAGTGATGGCCAAATATGGCATCGTGGCTGGCGACATTTCTCATTCGTCGTCAGCCACATGCTGAAATTTTATTATCACCCGTCGCCCAACCCGGCGAAGATCGCTCTATATCTGGAAGAAACGGGCCTGGATTATGAAATGGTCCCCGTCGACACCCGACGCGGGGAGCAGCACGAGCTCGCGTTTCTCAAGATCAACCCCAACGCCAAGACCCCAGCGCTCGTGGATACCGACACCGAGACCACGGTATTCGACAGCACCGCTATCCTGCTCTATCTGGCCGATAAGACCGGACGCTTCCCCCTGCCAGACGACCCGACAGCCAAGGGGCAGGCGCTCAGTTGGCTCATGTTCATCGCGACCGGTATCGGTCCGTATTCCGGCCAGTGCGTGCATTTCCGCCATTTTGCCCCGGCGGGCAACGACTACGGTGTCAACCGCTATGACTTCGAGGCGAAACGCCACTGGCAGCTGATTGACGACCATCTGGCTGAACATCGCTACATGGCCGGCGACAAATACGGGCTGGTGGATATCGCGCTCTGGGGCTGGTGTGCGCCCCTGCCGTTCATCATGGGCGATGACAATGCCTGGGATCGGTATCCGAATATCAAACGACTGTTTGACGAGATCAACGAGCGCCCGGCCGCCCAGCGCGCGCAGGCCCTAAAAAGCCAGGCCGAGTTCAAGTCGGAGATGGACGACGACGCCCGTCGTCATATGTTTCCGCAGAACCGCTAATCATCCAGCACCGCGGAGCCGCGCGCTCCGCGGTGTGGTCTAGTCGTTGTTCTGCTCGCGAATGCTGCGTATCGCCGGCACGGCATAGGCGACAGCCGCCACCAGCGCCGTACATCCGAAAAACAGATCGGCGGCCGGGTACATGACGGCAAGCATCAGACACAACATCGCAACGAACAGCGCGCCGGCCCGTTGTATCCGTCCGCGCTCGCCCAGGCGCAATGCGATGAAAAACGCACCGAGCGCGCAGGCTGCCCCGGCCGTCAGCAGATTCAGCAACACAACGATCGCCCCGCAGGTGGTACGTGTCTGCCATCGTACGTGGGCCATCGCCGATATCGATTCATGAGTCGCCGTCGCCTGCGCTACCCTCCGAGGCGGGTCTCGTGCGGCTCTGCCAATCCTCACTCGTAAGCGCATATCGCTCGTGGTCGCGCCAGGCGCCGTTGATTCGCAGATAACGTGGTGAAAAGCCTTCTAGCCGAAAACCCAGCGATTGGACCAGGCGTTTAGACGGCTGATTGCCCGGCTGGATATTGGCTTCCAGGCGATGCAGGCGAAGACCGCCAAAGGCCTGTTCGATGACCGCGGCCATCACGGCACGCATATAGCGGCGCCCGGCATAGGGCACGAATGCGAAATACGCCATATAGGCCGACTCCAACGCGCCGTAGACAATTTCGTTGAGATGCACGGCCCCGATGAGCCCGCCGTCCTGCGTATCCACGGCCATATAGCTGACCTGATCCCGGGCCGAGTAGCGCTTGACGTGGGCGCGAAACGACACGGGTGACCGCGGCGGGGCAATCCACGGATGATGTAGGCCACGACTGGCACGCGCGGCCGCCACGAATGCGGCCTCATGGTGGGCCGCAACGGGCTCAAGCCGGAACATGCGGGCGTGGCGCGTTGGCGCGGTTTATCGTTGACCCCATCCGAGCGATCTGAAAAGCTCGCGCGTTACTCAACCCAAAAGGCGCTTCATCGTGTCGAGCAAAGAACATGGCCCCCTGGCCCAAAAACTTCTGGATCCCGCTACGTTCCCGCAGGTGCTCGAAGACAGCAAAGCTCTCGTGGGCGCCGAGATCGAGAAGAAGAACATCGCCCTGCGCACCGCATTCAACATGGTGCGCCGCGCCAAGCCGGATCTGATCGACCGTGCCATGCGAGCGCTTCTGCCGGAGTTCATCGAAGCACTTGAGCCGTTTTACGCCGAGGCCCGCGCTGAACCGGATGTGCATTTCCGCGATCATCTCATCGCCCGGGACGACGAAGCCGCTAGCGCCCTGTTGACGGTCAGCGACCGTCGGGTCAAGGACGTCGAGACCAAGGTCATCCAATCGGGCTACCAGAAACTGCGCGGTCGCGCGCACAAAGAGGTGGTTGCTGCGATGCCTGGTATCGCAAGCGTCATGTCGAAATACGCCTGAGCCGCCCACTCGGGTCGCTTACACGCGCGGCGACCGACGCGACAGCGCATGCGCGTCGCGCTTGAACCAGCCCGCCGCGGGCTCACGAAAGACGATATAAAACGCAGCAAGCGCGGCGATGGCCTGGGCTGTGGTCAGCCCGGCCAGCAGCGGAATCTGCTTTACATAGGGTATGACGAGCACCAGCGCCGGGGCGATGGCGATCACGAATAGCGCAAACAGTGCGCCTCGTGCCCAGGATGCGCCCTGCCACAGATAGACGATCAAAAGCGCCATCACCGAATAGGTCGCAACGAACGCAAAGATCGTGAACCCGTGGCCGCCTGCGCTCGGGGCCAGCGACAGACTGCGCAACAGCTTGGCTGCCCCGAACACCCAGACCGAAGCAAAAAGCGCGCAGGCAATTCGTACGCCCTTGGGTTTGTTCGACATCTTCCACTCTCGCCCGACACGCTCGCCCATAGCGGCGAGCGTGTCTATCTCCGGTTACTGCTTAATGCCGCCCTGGGTCAAATCGGTCGGATCCAACAGGCGGTCCAGCTCGGCCTCGGACAGATCGGTCTGCTCGAGCGCGAGCTCTTTGACCGGCCGGCCTTCCTTGTAGGCCTGTTTGGCGATGGCCGCGCCCTTGTCGTAGCCGATGACGGCGTTCAGTGCAGTGACCAGAATCGGGTTCTTGGACAAGGCATCCGAAAGATTGCCCTCGTTGACTGTGAACCCGGCAATCGCCTTGTCGGCCAATACGCGCGCGGTGTTGGTCAACAGCTCGATGGACTGCAACAGGTTATAGGCCACGACCGGCAGCATGACGTTGAGCTGGAAATTACCGGCCTGGCCGGACACCGTGATGGTGGTGTGGTTGCCCATGACCTGGGCGGCCACCATCGCCGCGGCTTCCGGAATCACCGGATTGACCTTGCCCGGCATGATCGATGACCCCGGCTGCAGCGCCGGCAGCTGAATCTCGCCCAAGCCCGCCAACGGACCGGAATTCATCCAGCGCAGGTCGTTCGCAATCTTCATGATCGAGACCGCGGTCGTGTTGAGCTGACCGGACAGCTCCACGGCAGTGTCCTGGGACGACAGGCTTTCGAAGTAGTTGTCGCTGGCCTGAAACGCACAGGAACTGGCCTGGCCAATCGCCTTGGCAAAACGCGCGCCGAATTCAGGATGGGCGTTGATGCCCGTGCCCACGGCGGTACCGCCCTGGGCCAGTGCGCGAGTACGCGTTAGCGCGGATTCGATACGCGCGATGTTGGCATCAATCTGGGCCGCCCAGCCGCCCAGTTCCTGGTCGAAGCGCACCGGCATGGCATCCATCAGGTGG
>DCKU01000049.1 GCA_002320455.1 Salinisphaera sp. UBA1666 | reverse complement strand
AAATCCAAGAGGGTATCTGACCCCTTAGTATCAGCTGGTTGGCGACGGCACCTGATGCGGTGCCGTCGCGCATGCCACGTGGCGGATCACGCCATTGCGGTAAGTACCAGTTTGCCGAGCGTGCGATCGGTTTCAAGGCGGCGATGGGCTTCGGTGAGGTTGTCGACGTTCAGCGGGCCGACGACATCGCCGAGCGTGCTGTGGATGCGGCCGTCGTCGAGCAGGCCAGCCAGTTCGGTGAGGATCTCACCGTGGCGCTCGGGGTGATAGCCATGCATGGGCCGCGCGAACATGAATTCCCAGCAGAAGCTGGCGGCCTTGGGCTGTAGGGCGTTGATGTCGACGGTTTGGTCGGTTTCGGCGATGGCGACGATACGCCCGAGCGGACGGATGAGCTCGACCATGTTCTGCCAGTGCACGCCGATATCGTGGCAGTTATAGATATAGTCGACCGTTTGATGACCGGCCTGGTGCATGGCGTCGACGAGCTCGTGGTGATTCACGACTTCGTGGGCGCCGAGCTTTCGACACCAGTCGGCCGATTCGTCGCGGGATGCGGTGGCAATCACTTTCAGCCCGGTGAGTTGGCGCGCGAGCTGGATGACGCTAGAGCCGACGCCGCCGGCGCCGCCCACGACGAGCAGGGTATGCTCGCTATGGGCCGTGTCGCCTTTCTCCAAACCGAGTTTGTCGAACAGGCCTTCCCAGGCGGTAAGGGCGGTCAGTGGCATGGCCGCGGTCTGCTCGTCGCTCAAGGTCTGCGGAGCATGGGCAACCAGGCGGCTATCGACGATCTGTTGCTCGGCGTTACAGCCCGGGCGGTCGACCTCGCCGGCGTAATAGACCCGGTCGCCCGGCTTGAAGCCCGTCACGTCGTCGCCAACGGCCTCGACGCGGCCGACGGCGTCCCAGCCGAGGATGGTGGGTTCGCTAATATTGCCCAGCGCGCCGGCACGGATTTTGGTGTCGACCGGGTTCACGGCCACGGCGTCGATGCGCAGCTGTAGATCCATACGGCCAGGTGCTGAGAGTGGCATATCGGTATGTTCGAAAACGTTCGGCGCGTCAATATCGCGGGCACCGCGGGTCGTGATCGCTTTCATGACGATGGTCTCCTCAAGAACAAGTGACCACTCGCAGGCCATCGCGTATCGACGGCCTGCGAGCAGTGACGGCGCCGGAGTGTAGCAAGCGACGTACGGCTTGTAAGACGGGCTAGCTGATCTCAGTCATCGATACGGCGTTCGGGTGGGGCATGGCCTCGGCGCATGTCGTAGTTTATCGGGTGTGTCGAGGCGATTTTCATATGGACAATCACGGATTCGTCGGCCATTGTCTGTATGAAACACTTAACGTATCGACCGTGGTCATCCGAGTAGTTGTTCAGGTGGGTCTTGTCATGGGTTAAGACTCAACCGGTTCTGGATGTCTCTGCTTCGGCGTATAGCGCCTGTCATATGCGAGAGCGCATGACTTAACGCTTGGTTGGGCGCCAGACAAGCAGCGCAAGCGTTTGGACGACATTACAGATGTTCTAATAACGCACGCATTGAAAAAGGAAATTCGACATGTCTGATACGCCTGAGCGCCCGGTTGCGCTCGTGGCCGGTGCGGCCGGCATCATCGGCAACGCCGCGGCCCACGAATTGGCCGACAACGGCTGGATCGTGCGCGGTCTTGGCCGTCATGCACTCGATAATCTTGATACGGTACAGGCCGACTTGACCGACCCCGAAGCTACGAAGACAGCGCTGGCCGCGGCCGCTGACACGACACATCTGTTCTATGCCGCTCTCAAGCCGGGCGAGGATCTCGCGGCCGAGGCCGAAGAGAACGGCCGCATGTTGGCCAATCTGCTCGACGGACTAGAGCACGTAGGCGCACCGCTGCAACGCGTGGTCATCTATCAGGGCTTCAAGATTTACGGCATTCATCTCGGGGCCAACGTGCGAACTCCGGCGCGTGAGTCGGACCCGCCGCATATGCCGCCGAATATCTATCAGGCCCAGGAGGCCCAGCTGGCAGCCCGGGCCGAACGCGCCGATTGGGATTATGTGGCTCTGCGGCCCGACGTGGTCGTGGGCGATGTCTATGGCAACGCGATGAACATCGCGCTGGTGATCGGCGTTTTTGCCGAGATCTCACGCGCTCTGAATATTCCGCTGCGGTTCCCCGGCACCGACCGAGCTTACGAGCAAATGGTTCAGACCACCGATGCCGGTCTGCTTGCCCGGGCCAGTCTCTGGGCCGCCAACGAAGCGCCTGCCGGTGAAGCTTACAACGTGACCAATGCCGATACGTTTCGCTGGGCACGACTGTTTCCCGATGTAGCAGAGCATCTGGGCCTGGAGCTGGCCGAGCCGGTGCCGCTTGATCTGGTGACTCATATGGCCGACAAGAAAGCGCTGTGGCGCGAACTGGCCAACAAGCACAATCTGGTCGAGCCGGATCTGGGCAAGCTGGTGGGCTGGGGGTTCGGTGATTTCGTGTTCAAGACCGAAACCGATGTCGTTTCCGACACCAACAAGATATATGCCGCCGGATTCATCGAGCGCCGGGATTCCAGTACCTCGTTGCTAGCCGCCATCGATAGCCTGAAGGCCAAAAAGATCATCCCCTAGCCATGTAAATCGACGATAGTGTTCATGGCGCCATCCAGCCGGCTGATCGGCGGTTGATGGTGCAAGCGGCTGTGCGGCCGGTGCCAATTGTAGTTAGGCAGCTAGCGCGACAGAGAGGCCGTGTCGCGCCACACAAACGTGGTCGTCAATGGCCATATGAATCTAGGCGAAGCCCACACACTGTGTAACTTGCTACGGGCGTGTGGGTAGGACGACACAGGCGAGACAGGTTGCTTGAGTGCTTCATTGATTGATTATCTGGGTCGAGTATCCTGAGGCGTCCTGGACAGCTGTTCCCGGATAGCGCGGCGAGCGTCCAGAGGTCCGAAGTATACGGCCGTCGCACTTGCCGGTCGTTTGACGGCGCCCTGAAATGAGCGAAAACTCGAACACTGGTCGCGAAGCGAGTTCTTTGTACCCGGTTTTGACTCGATTACAGCAGTTCGACTTCAAGAGCTCAGTATGGCTAGTGGATTGTTGGGGAAAGTCAAACGATGGTTCAGTAAGCCGGCGAATCAACGAAAAGCCAAACGCGCGGCTCGTACGGCGTATCGGAAATACAAGAACAGGAGCGGGCGCTAGGTGTCCAGTCCCGCCAACAAATGGTTTGGCGGATAATAAAAAGACTCGGGATGACGCTGCCACTCGGCAGCGATGAACTCGAAAGGCGTTTTCCCTTTCAAGGTCTTGAGTTGTTTGGCGTTGTTATAGACCGCCAGAAACGTCTGTAGATGCGATTGCAGCTCGTCCAGGTCGGCGTAGTGGTAGCGTTTGATGGTCGCGGCTTTGAGCGTCTTGTTCATGCGCTCGACCTGGCCGTTTGTCCACGGATGGTTGGGTCGGGTCAGCCGATGTTCGATGCCATGCTGAGCACATCGCTGATCGAAGCGTGAGCGACGATGCATGGGCTTGTTCGGATCGCGATAGCGGTGTTTGTCAACGTAGTTGG
>DCKU01000125.1 GCA_002320455.1 Salinisphaera sp. UBA1666 | reverse complement strand
CAGGTTGTGCAGAGCTTCCCTAGCCGGTCGAGGCGGCCGTCGGCTGGCTCAAGCCGGGCTGCGAATAAACGGGGTCGATATCGGCTATGCCGCGATAGCGGTTCCCGCCGACCGGGTAAGCGATTAGCCTGCCGGGTAGATCAAGACGTTTACCGGAGCCTGTCGTGTCACTCGTGGATCATCTTCCGATTCGTCACCCCATCGTTCAAGCGCCGATGGCCGGGGCCACAACGCCCGAGCTGGCCATTGCGGTATGCAACGCCGGCGCGTTGGGCTCGCTCGGCCTGGGCGCGGCCTCGGCGGATAAAGCGCGCGCCGAGATAGAGACGGTCAAGGCCGGCACCGACGGTGCCTTCAACGTGAATTTCTTCTGTCACGCCCGGCCCACGACGGACGATGCCGGCCGGCGCGCGTGGCTGGACCATCTGGCACCGTATTTCCGCGCGCAAGGGGCCAGCGCGCCGACCGATCTCGACAATATCTACCAGCCGATCGACGATAATCCGGCAATGCAGGACGTCATCCTGGACACACGTCCGCCGGTGGTGAGTTTTCATTTCGGTATACCGGCCAAGCCGCTTATTCAGGCGATCCACGATTACGGCGGCCAGGTCTGGATCTGTGTGACTACGCTCGACGAGGCCAAAGCCGCCGAGACAGCCGGCGCCGATGTACTGGTGGCCCAAGGCATGGAAGCCGGCGGCCATCGTGGCAACTTCGACGCCGCACAGGACGCCGAGACCGGGCTAATCGCGCTACTGGGCGTGCTGGCGCGCCACTGTCGGCGCCCGATCGTGGCAGCCGGCGGGCTGATGGACGGGCGTGCCGTTCGCGGCGTGATGTCGATGGGGGCCGCCGGCGCGCAGCTGGGCACGGCATTCGTGGCCTGTCCGGAGTCGGCGGCCGCGCCGGCCTATCGCGATGCGCTGCGCCAGGCTGAGACCACGGCGATTACTCGAGCGATATCGGGCCGGCCGGCGCGCGGCATCGTGGGGCCTTTCCAAACCGAGATCGCGCCGGGGGCGCCGACGGTGCCGGATTACCCGCTGACCTACGACGCTGCCAAGCAGCTACACGCAGCAGCCAAGGCACACGGCGATCATCGATTTGCACCGAACTGGGCGGGCCAGGGCGTCGCCCTGACCCGCGAGCTGCCCGCGGCCGATCTGGTCGCCGCGCTGGTGGGCGAGATGACGGCCTGATCGACCCGACTAGCTTTCCGGCGTACGCGCGGCATCACCCCAGACCTTGTCCAGGGTGCGGTCGCGTCCGCAGGCGTTGCGATAGAACTTGTAGCGTAGCGGATTCTTTTTGTAATAGTTCTGGTGATAATCCTCGGCCGGATAGAAGGTCACGGCCGGCTCGATGTCGGTCACGATCGGCTTGGGCGCGTCCTCGGCGTTCTCCAGCTGTTGCTTGGAGGCCTTGGCGGCCTTCATCTGTGCGCTATCGACGGCAAAGATCTCGGAGCGATAAGAGTCACCGCGATCACAGAACTGCCCGCCCGCATCGGTCGGATCGACGTTGTGCCAGAACACCTGCAGCAGATGGTCGTAGCTGACCTGGCTGGGGTCGTAGACGATCTTGACCGCCTCGGCGTGGCCGCTGGTTTCAGCGGTGACGTCGTCATACGACGGGTCGGCGACGTGGCCGCCGGTATAGCCGCTGATGGTTTTCGTCACGCCCTTGATCGGGTCGAAGGCTTCTTCCATGCACCAGAAACAGCCGCCGGCGAATATCGCCACGGCCTGGTTGTCGCCGACCTGCGGGGTGAAGGCATCGTCCGGCGCGGGCGCTGCCTGAGCCGCACCTGCAAACAGCGCAGCGGCCAGGGTGAAGGCGGGTAGCAATCCACGAATAGTCATGATCATCAATGCGTTGGCGATCGGTAATCCACTATACGCGCTAGCCGCGTTCAACGAGGCACGCCGCTACTGACGCGCCTCCAGTTCGGGCAGACCGCGCGCCAGCCAGGCGGCGAGCGCGGGCGGCACGGCCAGGGCCGCAACGGCAGCGGCCGGGCCGAAGCTGGCGATCGCGGCCACGAGTGCGCCCCCGGCCAGCAGAACGATGCCAATGGTGGTGTTGGCCACGGCCGTGAGCTGGGCGCGGTCGTCGGCGGTGCCCAGGTCGGTGAGATAGGTCTTGCGGCCCAGGCGCACGCCGGCGTGCAGGCCGGCCAGCAGGAAATACGCCAGCGCGAACGGCCAGACGCCGGCTACGGCGCCTAGACCGGTGGCCACGATGGCCACCACGGCCACGTTCAGCACACACGCCACCACGGCCGTGAGCATCAGCACTTGGCGCGCCGAGTAGTCCGAAAATTTGCCCCAGAACGGCGCCGAAACCAGTGAGGCTAGGCCCGACACGCCAAGCAAAATCGCTAGATGGCGGATCGAGGCCTGGCCGGCCTCACGCGCCAGCTGGGCATAGAACGGCGCGGCCAGGGCGGTAGCAATCAACAGCCCCCGTACGGCGATAAAACGGCCGAACGCCGGCTTGTCGCGAATCAGGGACAGGCTGGCGATAGCGGTCTTGAAGGCGTTACCGCCGCCTTCGGTCGCTCCGGGAAACTCGCGAAGACGCGTGAACATACCGGCCGCGATCAGCCAGAGCAGGCCGGCCACGCTCAACAGGGCCAGCAGGGGCGCCACTTGGCGATCGATTGGCGCCAGCCAGAGGAGCAGGCCCAGGGCCACCGTTAGTCCGCCAGCGGCACTGGCTGCATAGCCCGAGACGGTGCCGCGCCGAGTCTTGGCGATGGTCTTGCCCTGGATGTCTTTGTACGAGGCCGAACACACCCCGCGGCCCAGCGAAAATACCGCCAGCAGCAACAGGATCGACAAACCGGCCGCTGCCGGCGACAAGCCAAGTGCGGCACCGATCATGCACAGCACGGTCAGGCCCTGAAGCAGGCAGCCCATGATCCAGAAGCCTTTACGCACCGGCCGCGCTCGCAGCCAGCCGGCGATCACGAGCTGGGGCAAGAGCGCCAGCGACTCGCGGATCGGCACCAGCAGGCCGGCCATCCAGGGCGGCGCGCCCAGCGTAGCCAGCAGCCAGGGCAGCACCAGCTTCGGGCTGGACAAAAGATCCCCGGCCTTGGTGGCAAACAGGGCCACCAGGTGAATGAAGAAATTGGCCGGTTGCTCGCGACAGGCCGAGTCCGACAGATCCTTGCAGACCCGCGCGTTCTCGTCGCCGGTGACCAGGTCGTAGAGGTCGCGAATCGGCGTGTCGGCCGGTGTCGACGGCGACTCGGCAGCGCTCATCGACCGGCCCCGACAACGCCCGCGCGACGGGTCCAGTCGCCCTCGATGATGACCGGCCAGTCGGCCTGGCGCATCGCAGCCCACACATATATCCAGGCCGGGCCGTAGTCGGTGGCGATACGCCGGCGCGAATAGAACACCGGATAGGATTCCAGCGTGTCGAGATCATCCAGCGTAGGACGATCCACGGCATAGACGTCGCCTATCAGCGCCGTATGACCGTAGGGCAGCGCGGCCGGATAAGGCCCGGTATCGCAGAGCGTATACGCCGCTTCGGACACCGCGCTGCCTAGATGACGCGCGTCGCCGAGCCAGTGGGCGTTGCGCTCGCCCGGGCGCAGGGTGCCGTAGACGAAGACCAGATCGGATGACGGGGCAAAGGCGGGCATAGAGACAAGCAGCGACGGACAGGGCCGGGTTATCGTAGCGAATATGAGCGATACACCCCATGTCTCGGAGTCGCCGGTGGCCGTTCGGCGCGCAGCGACCGTGGCCGTGCTGGCCGATGCGGCCGACGGCTTGCGCGTGCTGTTATTGCGCCGGGCGGCCAGCCACGTGTTTGGCGCCGGGGCCGATGTGTATCCCGGCGGAGCCGTCGACGCAGCCGATGACGAGATGGATGCAACGCCCGGCACGGATGCCGCGTTCCGACAGGCCGCGATTCGCGAATGCTTCGAAGAGGCCGGGCTGCTGGTCGCATTGGCCGACGGGCCGCGCGTGAATACCGCCGAGCAAGCTCGCCTGCGCCGCGCGCTGTGTGCGAACAGTATGGACTGGTCGCACTGTATCGAGGCTTTGGGCGTGCGATTCGCACCCGCCCGGCTACTGGCGTTCGCGAACTGGACGACGCCGGTCGGCGCGCCCAAGCGCTATGCCACACAGTTTTATGCGGTGGCCGCCCCGGCCGGGCAGATCGCTCGGGCCGACGGCGACGAAACCGTTGCAGCGGCCTGGGTCACACCCACGGCCGCGCTGGCCGAGGCCCGGGCCGGTACGCGGTATCTGATGACGCCCACGCAGGCGACCCTGCAACAGCTGGCCGGTTTCGCCACCGTGGCCGACGCGCTGGCCGGGCTGGCGGGCCCGGATGAAAACGACAAGGCCGACCATGCCGACTGAGCCGCATGATGACCGAGCCGGGCTGGTCGTTGGCCGGCCAACCACGCTGGCCCCGGGCGTACAACGACTGCTTGCGCCCAATCCCTCGCCGATGACCGGGCCGGGCACCAACAGCTATGTCATCGGCGGACCAGCATCCGTGATCGTGGACCCCGGCCCAGAGGATGCAACGCATCTCGAAACGCTGGCCGCGCTGGCCGGACCCGATGTACAAGCCATCTGTCTGACCCATCGACACGTGGATCACGCCGCCGGGGCGATGCGTCTGGCCGCGATGACGGGCGCGCCCGTGCGCGCCTGGCCCAAGCCGGTGGCCGCCGAACACGATATCGAGCTGACCGATTGTCAGCCGCTGGCCGACGGCGAGCGGCTCGTCTGTGGCGACGTCCGGCTGAGTGTCCACCACAGCCCGGGGCATGCCGCCGACCATGTCGTGTTTCTCGTGGACGACACGGGGCTGCTAGTGGCCGGCGATACGCTGATGCAGGCCGCGACCGTGGTCATCCTGCCGCCGGACGGGCACATGGGCGCGTATCTGGCCACGTTAGACGGGCTCGCCGACCTCGCGCCCGCCACGATTGCCCCGGCGCACGGCGGACTCATCGCGACCCCCATCGATGAAATCACTCGGGTGCGGGCGCATCGGTTGATGCGGGAAGCTCAGATCCACGACTGCCTATCCCATACCCCGAAAACGCCTGAAGCGCTCGTGGCCCGGCTCTATCCCGAGCTCGAGTCAGCGCTGGTGCCCGTGGCCGCGCGCCAGGTGCTGGCTCATCTGATCTATCTGGCCGAGCAGGGCCGGGCGCAAGAGCATCGTGTGGGTTGGTGTGCCCCCGGCGGCATGCCCTAGCTCTCGTGGTGCTTGCCCGACGACATCAATAGCGAAACCGGCACCAGGGCCGCGATCACGACGCCCAGAATCCAGTAGTCATCGAGAAACGACAGCAGCTGGGCCTGCGAGCTCACCAGGTCACCGATCGTGGCCTGGGCCTGCTGGCGCGCGGCATCCATCGATGCCCCGGCGGCCATGAAATGCTGGGTGAGCTGATCGGTCAGGCTCTGGGTCTGGTGATCGTAGGGGGTCACGTTCTCGACCAACACGTTCTGGTGATATTGCCCGCGTCGCGCCAGCCAAGTCGTGACCAGAGAGATGCCCACGCTGCCGCCCACGTTGCGCATGAGATTGACCAGCGCGCTGACCTGGTCGGTCTTGTCCGCCGGCACGCCCACGTAGGCGATACTGGTGATGGGAATGAAGATAAAGGCCAGGCCCAGCGTCTGCAGACAGCGAGCGGCCACCAGCTGGGTGAAGGAGCTGTCCAGATTGAACGTGGTCATATGAAACATCGACAGCGCGACCACGGCCAGCCCGCCGCCGACCATCCAGCGCGCATCGATCCTGCCCGAGAGCACGCCAACGATCGGCATCATGAACACGATAACCAGCCCCCCGGGCGAAATCACCAAGCCCGCCAGGGTGGCCGTATAGCCCAGCACGCGCTGCACGAACTGCGGAATCAGCAGCGTAGAGCCAAACAGCACGAAGCCCAACATGAACATCATCAGGCTCGAGATCGCGAAGTTGCGATACTTGAACAGCCTAAGATCCATGATCGGATCATCCTGCATGGGCTCCCAGATGACGAGCGCCAGGATCGACAGCCCTGCCATGACCGCCATCGTGGTGATGAACGGCGAGGCCAGCCAGTCTTCCTGCTGGCCGCGATCCAGCAGCACCTGCAGACACCCTAAGCCCACGATCAGCAGGGCAAAGCCGATATAGTCCACGCGAAAGCCGCCGGCCATCTTGGCCTGACGGGCTTTTTCATAGGCCGCCGAATCACGCACCAGCGCCAGGGACAGGGCGATGAGTACGCCGCCGACCGGGACGTTCAGCAGAAAGATCCAGTGCCAGGACACGTTGTCGGTGATCCAGCCGCCCAGCGTCGGCCCGATGGCCGGGGCAAAGACCACCGCGATGCCATAGATCGAAAACGCCATGCTGCGCTGGCTGGCCGGGAACGAGTCGGCCAGAATCGCCTGGGCCACCGGCTGCAGGCCGCCGCCGGCGGCGCCCTGGATAATCCGGAAGAACACGAGCCACCCCAGCGACGGCGCCAGCCCGCAGGCCAGCGAGGCCAGCGAGAATGCCACGATGGAGCCGATGAAATAGCGCCGTCGGCCAAAGACCTGTGAAAACCAGCCCGAGGCCGGTAGAACCACCGCATTGGCCACCAGATAGGCGGTGAGGACCCAGGTGGCTTCGTCCTGACTGGCCGACAGCGAGCCGGCGATATGCGCCAGGCTGACGTTGGCGATGGAGATATCCAGAACCTCCATGAACGCCGCCAGACCGACCACGCCAGCGATCAGCCAGCGGCCGGGCGGGTATTCGGCGCCGGCGGCGATGGCCGCCGGATCTGGGCTGGCCGCCGTATCGCTCACGAGGCGGAGTTATCGCTAAGCGCCGCCGGTGGCGTGGCCACCTCGGTGCCCTCGGTACGACTGCGATCAATGGGTTCGATCTCACCGGCGGTGTTGATCGTCGGCACCACCGACAGCCCGGGGGAGATATCCGGCCCGCGCAGCTGATCGGGATGGGTGAACACGATCTTGACCGGCACCCTCTGCACGATCTTCACGAAGTTGCCCGTGGCGTTCTGCGGCGGCAACAGAGAAAAGGTCACCCCGGTGCCGGCCTGGATAGACTCCACGCGGCCGTCAAATTCCCGACCCGGATAGGCATCGACCTCCATGGAGACCGGCTGGCCGATGCGCACGCGATCCAGTTGGGTCTCCTTGAAGTTGGCCACGACCCAGGGTTCGTTCTCGACCACCGCCATCGCCGCCTGACCGGCACTGACGTGGCTGCCCGGCACCACCGTCTTCTGGGCGATCTTGCCGTCGTGCGGGGCCCGTACCTCGGTATAGGACAGGTTGAGCCGGGCCTGAGTGAGCTGGGCCTTGGCCTGGGCGATCTTGGCTTCGGCCGAAGACGCCTGCGAGGCCTTGAGCTCGATCCGGTCGGGCGATGCCTGCGCCTGGGCGAGCTGGGCCCGAGCCTGGCGAACCTGGGCCTCGGCCTGGCTTGCCTGGGTACGACGCTGATCCAGCGACTGCTCCGAGACCTCGCGCTTGGCATACAGCGCTTCGTAGCGTTTGGCATCGGCCCGGGCGCGCTGTGCCTCGGCGCGGGCGGATTCGAGCGCGGCCTTCGCGTTGTCGATATCCGCCGACGAGGTCTTCTTCGTCACCGACAAATCCCGCTGGCTGGCGGCATAGGAGGCGCGCGCCGCCTCTAGATTGGCCTCTGCCTTGGCCAGATCCGTCTGGAAATCCGCCGGGTCCAGGGTGAACAACACATCACCGGCGGCGACGTGCTCGTTGTCGCGCACGAAGACCTTGGCCACCGTGCCCGTCACGCGCGGGGCAATCTGGGCGATATCGGCCTTGACGTAGGCATCGTCGGTGCTCACCAGATGCCGATGCAGGAACCACCAGCCCAGCCAGGCGAGGCCCAGCAGGGTGATGAGGATCACCGCGATGAGCGCGGCGCGTCGGCCTTTCTTCTTTTTGTTCTGGGCCGGTTCGTTCGGGCCCGCCTCGGACGCGGTGTCGTGATCGGTGGCACTCATGGGCGCATCGGATGGTTGAGAGAGAATTGACGGGCCCGGCCCAGAGCCGCGGCCCGGTTGATCCGGGCGCGGGTGAATTCGGCCAGGGCATTGATGCGCCGGCTACGCGCTGCGGCGAGCGAAGTCTGGGCCTCCACCACCTCGACGTTGTCGGTCACTCCGTTGGCAAAACGATCCTGCGAGCGCGCGAGCTCCTGCTCGGCCAGGGTCTCGTTACTGCGGGCCGCGCGAACCTGTGCGTCCAGATGGGTGAGCGTCTCACGCGAGGTGCGCACGTCGGCCTCGACCTCGTCCTGGGTGTCGCGAAAGCGTATCCGCTGCTGGTTGAGCTGGCTGGCGGCCGAGTCCACCCGGCCGCTGATAGCCCCGCCGTCGAAGATGGGCACGTTGAGCGTGGCCCCCACGGCATACGTCGGCCGTGCGTTCTCGCCGGGCGTGTTGCCCGACTCGCCGTAGGCTGCCTCCACGCCCACCGTGGGCAGGCGCTGGCCCTTGGCCGAGGCCAGGGCATGAGAACTCTGATCGATGCGCAGCCGGGCCATGGTGAGCTCGGCGCGCCGGCCGAAGGCCGTGGCGATATCGCCGTCGACGCTGCCCAGCGGCATCGGCCGAAAGACCAGGGCATCCGTCAAGCGAATCGGTGTGCCCAGCGGCAGACCGACCGTGCGTGCCAGACGGATTCGGGCACGCGCGGCCTCGGTGCGTCGCTGGGCCAGACGAGCCCGGTTTTCGGCCAGGCGCGAGCGCGCGCGGGTGACATCGAGCCCGGTGGCCACGCCCACGGTTTCCTGGTCGCGGGCCAGCTTCAACAGCGCCTCAGCCTGGTCGATATCGGCCTGGGCGGCTTCGATCTCGGCGTTGGCCGAGGCCAGGGCGATATAGTCCAGCTCGGCCTGGGCCGCGACTTGTTCCTCGGCCACTTCGCTGCGTGCGCGCGCCGCCCGCTCGCCGACCTTGGCCTGTTTGTAGGTCTGCCAGGCGCTGTAGTCGAACAGGGTCTGGCGCAGATGGGCGCGGGCATCGAAGACGTTATAGGTCACCGTCGTCGGAAAATTCAGATCGATGCCCGTCGCAGCCAGTGCATCGCCCGCGCCGCCGCCGAGATCCGAGCCGAAGTCGAAGCCCTGGGCCGCCAGATTGGTCTGACGCCGTTGCTGAGAGACCTGGCCCGACAGATGCGGCAAGAACGCTGCTCGCGCTGTCACGCGCTGGCCGGCGGCATCGTCTTCGTTGGCCCGCGCCAGCAGCGCGTCCACGTTATGCGCCAGCGCCCCGTCGATGGCCGCTTCGAGCGATAGGGGGCGGGCCTCGCCCGCGGCGGCATGCGCCGGGCCGGGCAGCCCCGTAACCAGCCCGACGACGAGCAGGACACCCGGCACATAGGTCGAAAACGAGCCTCGGGGGCGCATCAGACAGGCTCCTGGTTCAGACGAATCAACAAGCCGCGAAGCTGGTCCTGTTCGTCGGCTGACAACGGGGCGAGCAGCTCGTCGCGGGCCGCGCGCACGGCCGGTGCGAGTGCGGCCAGGCGCTCCACGCCGGCCTGGGTTAGGGCGATGACGTGAGCGCGCCGATCGGCCGGGTCGCGTTGGCGAGCGGCCAATCCGCGCTGCTCCATGGCATCCACGAGATAGGTCACCGTCGTGCGATCCAGGCCCAGCGCTTCAGCGATCTGGCTCTGCCAAAGCCGCTCGTGGGCTTCAAGCAACAACATCACCGCGTACTCGCGCCCGGAGACATCCAATGCGCTCGTATGCCGGGCGAACAGCGCTAACTGGCGCTGATAGGCGCGAGAGAGCAGATACGGCAAACGAGCGCGGATAGAGTCAGGCAGGCGGACAGACACGGTAGGCGCGATATGATCGGGTGGCGCGATATTAGCCTATTTAGATAGTCAGCCGTCAAGATTATTGGCGTATACCTTTATATCAGCGCTTGATGACATCTTTCATTCAGGAAAAGCGCGCTCGATGAGAGCCTCGCGCAGGGCGCCCAGCTCAGCCGTGCCGTAGGCCCTGGAGCCGTTGACGCCGAGACGGGCGTCACAAAACGCCTCGCCGACCCAGCTGTCGTTGCTGCGCAACAGGATGGCGGCCTGCAGGGCCTGGGCGGCATCGCCGGCCACGCGGCGGGCGGCTGCCGGGTCGGGGGTGGTGTATAGCCGGGTTTTCAGCCGCTCGACGTGCGCATCGAATGCGTCGTGTCGGCCTGCGGCCTGATCCAGCTCGTCGAACAGCGCCGCCTTGGCCTCCGGCGCACGCTCAAGCGCGCGCAGCATGTCCAGACACTGGATATTGCCGGCGCCTTCCCAGATCGAGTTCAGCGGCGATTGACGAAACAACCGCGGGAGCATCGAGGTCTCGATATAGCCGGCACCGCCCAGGCATTCCTGTGCCTCGTTGACGAAGGTCGGGGCCGCGCGACAGACCCAGTATTTGCCGATGGGCGTGGCCAGACGGGCGAGCTGCGTGTCGTGTGCGCTGTGGCCCTCGAAGGCCCGCGCCAGGCGTAAGCTCAGCGCCAGCGCGGCCTCGGATTCCAGGGCCAGATCGGCCAGGACTTCGGCCTGCAGGGGCTGGTCGACCAGCCGCGTGCCAAAGACCTGGCGCTGGCGGGCGTGGTGCACCGCCTGGACCAGCGCTTGTCGCATCAGCGCCGCCGAACCCAGCATGCAGTCGAGCCGGGTCTGGGCCACCATATTCAGGATCGTGGCCACGCCGCGGCCGGGCGCGCCCAGCCGCCACGCGTCCGCGGCGTGAAATTCGGCTTCGGCCGAGGCATTCGCCCGGTCGCCCAGCTTGTCCTTGAGCTGATTCAGCTCAATGGCATTGCGCGTGCCGTCTGCGCGCCAGCGCGGCAGAAAGAAACAGGACAGTCCCGGCGTGCCCGGCGACTGGTCCTGGGCCAGCACCAGAAACGCATCGCTCATGGGCGCCGAAAAGAACCATTTATGCCCGGTCAGGATATAGCGATCGTCGGCGACGGGTTCGGCCCGCGTGGTGTTGGCGCGTACGTCCGAGCCGCCCTGTTTTTCGGTCATGCCCATGCCGATCGTGGCAGCGCGCTTGTCGGTTATCGGGCGGGCTCTCGGGTCGTAGTCTCCGGCCAGGATCTTGTCGCACCAGCCGGCATACGCCGGACCGGCAGCTTGCAGCACCGGCACGGCGGCATGGGTCATGGTGGTGGGGCAGGCGGTACCGGCCTCGAATTGGTTGTGCAGGTAAAACAAGGCGCTGCGCAGTACCTGCGCACCGACGCGCGGCTCGGTCCAACTCAACGCGTGTAGCCCGTGCTGACGGGCCAGAGTCATGCATTCGTGATAGGCCGGATGAAAATCGACCTCGTCGATGCGACGGCCACCGGCATCGTAGCGCACCAGCGCCGGCGGATTGGCGTTGGCGGCCTCGCCGGCGCGCAGCAGTCGGCTGGCGGCCAGGCGACCGTAGATATCGAGCTGATCCCGGCCCCAGCCCGCGCCTTCGCGCGCCAGGGCCGCCTGTAGGGCCGGATCCGTGGCGGCGGCGTTGATATCGACCAACGCCTCGGGCTGGTTGGTCACCGTATGCGTGGTAAAGACATCACGCGGGCGATAACTATCGTAAATCATGCGATGTCGCCGATCGTGCAGGTCGGTAGGCAGAGTTAGCACGATTCAGGCGGCGGCGTCATGACATAAAAAACCGGCGCAGAGCGGGCCTGTCGCCGGTCACGGCACGAGGCATACCCTCGAAGCCGTTGCAGAGCCGTCACGGATACGGCACTTCTGATACAGGGTGGCGCGCCGGTGTGACCTATTGATGACAGCGCGGGTCCTACTCGGTCAGCCGGTGGCGGCCGGGGCGATGCGCTTGATGGGCGCAAAGCCGCCCACAAACGATATTTCCGGCTCCAGCCAATAGCCGGTCGCGGCCTCGACCTGTTTTTGGGCATGCATGATCAGCGCGCATACCTCGGCCGCGCTGGCCGCGCCGCGATTGACGATGATATTGGCGTGACGCGTGGAAATTTCGGCGTCGCCGACGCGAAAGCCTTTCAGGCCAGCCTCGTCAATCAGCCGGCCGGCGCCGATGCCGTCGATCTTCTTGAAGATCGAGCCGGCCGAGGGCTCGGCGTCCAGCGGCGGGTGACGCTCGGCGCGCCAGCGCAGGTTTTCGTCCATGATGCGGGCCAAGGCCTCGCCGTGGCCGGGCTCGAGCTCGAAAGTCGCCGAGAGCACGATATCGTCGCGCCCGTGCAGCACCGACTGGTCATAGCCGAACTCGAAATAATCCACGCCTACGCGCCGGCGGACGTTGTCGGCGTCCAGAATATCGGCTGATTCCAGAATCTCACCGATGAACATGGTGCGTTCGCGGGCCGGGGCCGGCGACAGGAAATGCAGGTTCTGCCAGAGCGCGCCGCCCACCGTCGAGGGAATGCCCACGTAGTGCTCCAGGCCGGCCAGATCCCGGCCTACGGCGGCATCGATCACATCCGGATAGATGAGCGCGCCGCTGGCGGCCGTCACGCGCGTGCCGGCTACCGAAATACCGCGTGCGCGATTGGCAATGACCAGCCCGGCAAAACCGCGATCCCCCACCAGGATGTTGGCCCCGGCGCCGAGTAAAAAATAGTCGATGTCCAGATCGCGGGCCACGCGTACCGCCGTGGCCAAGGCTTCCGGCGTGGTGGCCTCGAAGAACAGCGCGGCCGGGCCGCCGATCCGGAAGCTGGTGTGGCCGGCCAGCTCGACGTTGCGGGCAAGACCGGGGCCGAGACGGCGGGCCAGCGCGCGCTGCTGGGCCGGGCTTGGAGATCGCGGGTTTCGCATGACGCTTCCCAGGCGGACAAGACCGTGAATGGTCGGTGCGCTCAGCAGGCTTTGCAAGCCACACGCCGTGCATGACGCAGCGTACGGTAAGCTGGCCCGACGTTTTACGACCCGCGACGAGTCCGGCTTGGCTTTTCACCCACGCACCGTCATTTTCGATCTCGACGTCACGCTGACCGAATACGACACGTTCCTGCCGTTTCTGTTCGGTTATCTGCGCCACTATCGCAAGCGGCGCAGTCTGAAGCTTTATCGGCTGCCGCTGAACTTGCTCAAGTTCTGGCACTGGGGCAATCGCACGTGGATGAAGACCGAAATGCTCAAGGCCTTCATGGGCGGTGAGCCGCGGCAGCGGATCAACGGCTGGGTGGATCAGTTCGTCGAAGAGCTCATGGGGGACGGCATGCGTGAGCAGGGGCTGGCTGAGCTGCGCGCCTATCAGGATCAGGGCGTACGCGTGATTCTGGCCTCCGCCAGTTTTGATATCTACGTGCACGCCATCGCCAAGCGTTTGGGTATCGACGAAGTATTGGCCACGCGCGCCGCCTGGGACCGGCGCGACCGCCTGGCGGGCATGGCCGGCGAAAACTGTCGCGACGAGGAAAAACTCCGGCGGATCAAGACACTGGCTGATATCCCCGCCGACGGCCAGGGTGTCGCGGCGTATTCCGACTCACACGCTGATCTACCGCTGTTGGGCTGGGCCGAGCACGGCGTGGCGGTCTGTCCGTCCAAGCGTCTGTTCCATCAGGTGGCGGGCCTGGGCCTGGAAGTGGCCCGCTGGTAGCCACGCGGCCGATGCGCCAGCGGCGATAGGCGTAGACTGAGCGGACACGCTGGCGGTTGGGCCGGGCGCGGCCGGATTTGTAGACTGCGCGCGCTCCCGGCTTCGGCTCGTATCGTTCTGCGCATTCAAAAGGCCTCATGTCGCGACTTGTCTATCACGTACAGCCCGCCGATCCGGCCGCGCATCGCTTTGCGGTTACGCTGACTTTTCAGGCCACGCCGGACCGGCCGCTGGGGTTGAACCTGGCGACGTGGATACCGGGCAGCTATGTCCAGCGCGACTTCGCCCGGCATCTGTTGTCGATCACGGTTCACGCGGGTGGGGCGTCCTGTCCGGTGGTCGCCACCACACACAGCCGCTGGGAGATCACGCCGCAGGCGCCCGACGTGGCCGTGGAATGTTTCTTCTACGCGCGGGATGCCTCGGTGCGGGCCGCCTTTCTCGACGACATGCGCGGGTTTTTCAATTTCACATCGCTGGCGCTATGGCCGGACGGCATGCGCGATTGCCCGGTGGACATCACTCTGGCCGCGCCGCCGACCGGCACCGACTGGCAGCTGGTCACCACGCTGGCCCCGGCGCTCGACGACATGCCGGCCAGCGGCTTCGGGCGTTATCAGGCGCCCAACTGGGACACGCTGATCGATCACCCGGTGGCCATGGGCGATGCCATCGAATCGGTGGATTTCACCGTGCGCGGCGTGGCCCACAGTTTTGTGCTGCTGGGCGAGCACGATGCCGATACGGCACAGCTGGCCAGCGATCTGGCCGCGATCTGCGAGGCCCAGGCGAGCGTGTTCGATGCGCTGCCGGCCACGCAGTATCGGTTTTTCGCGCATCTCGTTTCCCGCGGCTACGGCGGGCTGGAGCATCGAGAGTCCAGCGTGTTGGAGGTGGCTCGCGACGCCTTGCCGAGTGCGGCCCGGCCGGTGGCAACCCACGGGCGTAGCGCGGCCTATGAAACCCTGCTGGGCCTGGCCAGCCACGAGTATTTCCATCTCTGGAACGTCAAACGTATCCGCCCGGCGGCGGTGGCGGCTTCCGATCTGTCGGCACCGGCTTATTTTCGCGATCTGTGGGCCTATGAAGGCATCACGAGCTATTACGATGATCTAGCGCTCGTGCGGGCCGGTATTCTCGACGAGACGGCCTATCTCGAACGCCTGGCCAAGCTCGGCACCCGGATCGCGGCCACGCCCGGCCGGGCCCGTCAGAGCCTGGCTGAGAGCTCGTTCGATGCCTGGCTGAAGTTCTATCGCCCGGACGAGAACACGCCCAACGCAGTGGTCAGCTATTACGGCAAGGGCGCACAGCTGGCTCTGGCCCTGGATCTGAAACTGCGCCTGGCCAGCCAGGGCACACTCGATCTGGACGCCGTGATGCGCTGTGCCTGGCAGCGCTTTGGCGCGACCGATACGCCGATGGGCGACAACGCGCTCGTGGATCTGGTCGCGGAACTGGCCGAGGAGCACGCTTTGGCCGGGGCGGATATCCGCGCTTTTCTTGAGTACTTCATTCATACGCCGGGTGATATTCCCTGGGCCGACGACCTGGCGGCCTTCGGCATTCGCGCCGAGTGCGAACCGGCCAGCGAGGAGGTAAGCGTTCTACAGGGCCGGCTCGGCCTGGCGCGGCGGGAGACCGTCGGCGGGGCGGTGACCCATGTCTTTGACGACGGGCCGGCCCAGGACAGCGGTGTATCGCCGGGGGATCGGCTGATCGCGATCGACGGTCTGGAGGCCGGCGCGCAGCTCGCCGATCGGCTGGCGCGCTATCCGGCCGGCGCGCGCCTGCGCCTGCATCTGTTTCGCGACGATCGGCTCATCGAGCGCAGCGTGGTGATCGAGGACAACGGCGCGATGTCTTGGTCGCTCTCCGTCGATCCCGATAGTGAACCGGCGGCTCGTGCCCGTCGCCGTGCGTGGTTGGCTCGTGAGTCTGTCTGAGTCCGGTCGCAAGCGCCCCGCGCACTGGCTGCCCGTGGATGCGGCAAGTACCCTCTGCGAGCTCTTTGATGCGCGCGTGGCGGCCACGCCGGATGCGCCCGCGTATCGCTTCTATTCGCCGCGCAAGAGCGCCTGGCTGACGCTCAGCTGGGCCGAGGCCGATGCCCGCGTGGCGGCCTGGGCCCGGGTATTGCACGCCCGCGGCGTTAAGGCGGGCGACCGGGTGGCCATCATGCTGCGCAACTCCCCCGAATGGCTGTGCGTGGAGCAGGCCGTGATGCGCCTGGGGGCGATGAGCGTGGGCCTGTTCTGTGCCGACACGCCGGCCAGCAACGCGCATCTCGTGGCGCATAGTCAAGCGCGGGTGCTGGTGGCGGTCAAGGCCAGCTGGGTGCGACGCATTCTGGCCGCCGATGCCTGTGAGGCACTGGAAACGGCGCTGGTATTTACCGGCGCTCTAGTCGACGACCGGGCCGATGACCAGGCCGACGATATGGCCGGCAACCAAGATACGCGCCTGGCCAGCGCCGACGATGCCCTGGCCGCCGGTCGCACGCTGGCGGATCCAGGTGTCGCCCGACCAGCGCCCGATACGGTGGCCAGCCTGATCTATACCTCGGGGGCCTCGGGCCGTGCCCGCGGCGCGATGCTCACCCACGCCAGCCTGCTGTTCAACGCCCAGAGCGTGGCCGATGTCCTGCCGGGCGTGCTCGACGAGTGCGCGCTGTCATACGTGCCGCTGGCCCACAGCTATGAGCGCGTGGCCGATGCCTATCGGGCGATGATCACCGGCGCGCGCATCGTGTTCTGTCGACATCCGCGGTTTCTGGGTCTGACGCTGGCGCGTGAGCCGGTGACCACGCTGATCGGCGTGCCGCGGATCTACGAGCGATTTTACATCGAGCTCGGGCGCTGGCTGTCGCGACGCCCGCGTTGGGTACGCCGGCTGGTCAATGCCACCATCAACATCGGCGTCTCGGTCTTCGAGCGCGAGCAGGGGCGGGGACGTTTCGCCCCGGGGCATTTGCTGTGGCCGTTGCTCAAGGTGCTGGTGGCCAAACGCTGCCTGCGGCTGTTCGGCGCGCATATGCAGGTGGCCGTCTCCGGAGCCGCGGCCCTGCCGTATCCGGTGGCTCGCACGCTGGTAGGGCTGGGCCTGCCGGTGCTGCAGGGCTATGGTCTGACCGAGGCCGGCCCAGTGGTCAGCGTCAATCGCCCTGACGACAATGCGATCGACAGCGTGGGCGTAGTCTTGCCCGGTGTGGCCACGCGTGTGGGCCCGGACAACGAGCTGCTTGTGCGCTCACCGAGCGTCATGACCGGCTACTGGCGTGACCCCGAGGCCACCGCAAGAGTGCTGTCGCCGGGGGGCTGGCTGCATACCGGCGACAAGGTCAGTCGTTTGGATAAGAAACGCCTGTATCTGACCGGGCGCATGAAAGAAGTCATCGTGATGACCTCCGGCGAGAAAGCCTCGCCCGAGCCGTTGGAGGAAGCGCTGCGCCTGGATCCGCTGGTCACCCGAGCGATCGTGGTGGGCGAGGCGCGTCCCGTGCTGGCCGCCGTGGTGAGCTGTCCGGCGCATCGCCTGACGCCGATCATGCGCCGGCTGGGGCTGGATCCGGATGCGCCGGACGGCTTGGCCAGCACGCGCCTGGAAAACTATTTCATCGAGCGCCTGGCCAAGTTCACCACCGGGTTTCCGGCACACGCACAGATCCGGCGAGTGGCCGTGGTCACTGATGCTTGGCGCCAGGACAACGGACTTGTCACAGCCACCGACAAGGTTCGGCGGCGGCGCGTGGCCAAGCGCTACGCGGCCGAGATCAATCGGCTGTACGGCCGTCGCGCGGCGGCCAACAAGACGGATGTATCCGAAAACACCAACCTGGGTTGAGCGATGAGTGCGGTATCGATGATCGCGGCGGCTCTGGCGGCGGTTCTGATCGGCTCGGTCTCGGGCGCTCGTGCCTTGAGCGGGCTGTTTAGCGTCGGCGATATTCGCGGCGTGGGCAGCGGCAACGCCGGCGCGAGCAACGCCTGGCGCGCGGGCGGGCCCGGCTACGGCCTGGCGGTGTTGGCTTTCGATATCTTGAAGGGCGCCGTGGCCGTCGGGCTGGCGGCTGCCATCGCCCCGCTCATGCCGTGGCCGGCCGTGTGTGCCGGGCTGGCGGTGGTTGGCCATGTCTGGCCTGTCTGGCATGGCTTTCGCGGCGGCAAGGGGCTGGCCACGTCGGCCGGGGTGCTCATCTTTCTGGCGCCGCTGACGCTTGTGGCGGCCACAGGCGTTTACGCCCTGGTGCTGGCATGGCGTCGTATCGCGAGCCTTGCCGGGCTGGCGGCGGTGGGCACGGCTTGGCTCGGTGCGCTGTTCGTGCCGGCCATGCCGGCGTCGGTCCGCGTATTGATCGGCTTGTTGGGCGTGCTGCTGGTGATTACTCATCGCGAGAATATCGTGCGTCTGCGGTTTGGCGAAGAGCCGCGGGTCGACAACGAGACCCACCATGGATGATCGCATCGAGCGCCCCGATCCGGTCCTGGCGCATCTGGCCGACGGTGCCTGGCACGCCGGCCCGGCGCTGGCGGCGTCGCTGGGTATCAGCCGCGCCGCGATCTCGGCGCGTATCGCCCGCCTGCGCGAGCGAGGGGTGGCGATCAACAGCGTCACCGGGCGCGGCTATCGCCTGGCCGAGCCGCTGGATCTGCTGGAGCCCACGGCGATACGCGCAGCCCTCGGGCCGGTGGCGCGCCAGCGTCTGGATCAGCTCGTGTTGCTGCAGTCGGTGGACTCCACCAACAGCGCGGTCGCTGGCTTTGAAGACGGGGCGACGCGGGCCTGCCTGGCCGAGCGCCAGACCGCCGGCCGCGGGCGTGCCGGGCGGGGCTGGGTCTCGCCCATGGCCGCCAATCTTTATCTATCGGTGGGGCGTGACCTGGGCCCCAGATCCGGCGCGCTCGGTGCCCTGTCGCTGGCCATCGGCGTGACCGTGGCCGAGGTGTTGCATGACCTCGGCGCCCGTGAGGTGGGTCTCAAATGGCCCAACGATCTCTGGATTGCGCGGACCAAGGTCGGTGGCATCCTGATCGAGGCCCGCTCCGAGGCCACGACGCGCACCCGTATCGTGGCCGGGCTCGGGGTGAACCTGACCATGGCACAGAGCGCGGCGGCCGATATCGATCAGGCGTGGACGCGCCTAGCCGATCATGTCTCGCCCATGCCGCGCCGTAGTGTCATCGCTGGGCGATGTATAGAGGCCGTGCTGGCCGCCATCGAAGGCTTTACCGAGGGCGGCTTTGCGGCGTTTCAAGCGCGATGGACCCGCTTCGATGCGCTGGCCGGTCAAGCGGTCACGCTGCACGAGCCCGGCGGGCCACGGCGAGGCGTGGCTCGCGGCGTAGCGGCCGATGGCAGTCTGGTATTCGACTGCGACGGTCGGCGCGAGCGTATCTATGCCGGTGATGTGAGTCTGCGTCCGGGGTGATCGCGGGCCGGGCCGGGCGTTCGGGCCTGTTGAGGTTTCATACGAGCGCCGCGTTGGAGACCGCAAATCGTGTCCTGCAAGGCGCGAGTCGCCGCACCGTGGCGTGCCACGATCAAGACTCGCAACGCCGCAGGGCGCCCCTAGTCAATTTTTTATG
>DCKU01000108.1 GCA_002320455.1 Salinisphaera sp. UBA1666 | reverse complement strand
ACTCGCGCCTTGCAGGACACGATTTGCGGTCTCCAACGCGGCGCTCGTACGAAACGGCAACAGCCCCTAGCAGGCAAACTGGCGCCGAAAGAAGAAATTGACTTCCAGATTGACCGGCGAGTGGGTGTCTATGGCCGCCCCCGGACCTACATAGAACGTGTTCTGGCGGCTGCTGCGGTTCTGGCCGAAGTCTAGAATATAGTCGGTGGCGACAAACCATTCCTTGATCGGGCCAATACCGAAGTCGCGCTTGAATAACCTGTCGAGTGACATGCGCGGCTGAAGTTCGGTGAAAAACGGCGAGCCATCACCGTCCCAGACGCCGCTGTTGAAGTCGCTGCCGACGCCGAAGATCTTGTTGAAATCGATATACCCATAGAGGTCGAACGGCCCCTTGGTGCCGAAGAACTCGTATTCCAGGTAGATATCGTCGACCGGACGCGGCCCGAAACGGATATTGTGCGAGCCGATGATCTGGACCTGCTGATGAAACCAGTCGGACAGATACGGGCTGTCGCCCGAGGCGTCATCCGGGCCATCACTGGCCGCGCCGACCGGCACCTCGATCTGCGCCTCGGCCTCGCCTTCTTCGCCCGCCGCGCCAGCGCTCCACATCGCGCAGGCCCCCAAAAAAAACAACAACAACCAGGCGCCGGCGCGCGCGTACATTCGATCGGGCATCGTCAACAAACGTCAGGTCAGGCGGGCCAGTCGGTCTTCGATGTGCAAGAACGCGGCCGGGGCATCGATAGCCGTGGCCCAGCGCGCATTGGGCGAGCGCTCGGTCACGCCGTGCAGATCCACCGACGTATGGCCATAGGTCAACGGGCTGTCGGTCTCCACGGCCAGGGCACAGGACGACAGCTCGAACAGCTCGGGCGCGATCAGATAGAGCGCGGTACAGGGGTCATGCAGCGGCGGTCCGTCGTGGGACGCGCCGGCCGGCAGACGCCGGGCGGAGGCATCGAGCATGTCGGCCACCACGGTCGCCACGGGCTGGTTGATCGCGCGGATACGCGCGCGCCGCTCGGGCGTCATACACAACTGATGGGTCACATCCAGGCCAAAGACCACCAGCGGTATACTCGAGTCGGCCACGCGGGCCGCGGCATGCGGGTCCACGGCCATGTTGAACTCTGCCGACGGCGTGATGTTACCGCCGGCCGCACGGGCCCCGCCCATCAACACGATCTGAGCGATACGGTCGGTGATATCCGGCGCCATGATCAGCGCCGTGGCGATATTGGTCAGCGGGCCCGTTGCGATGATCGTGATCGGCGCGGTCTCGCCTCGTAAACAATGGATGAGCGCCGTCACTGCGTGGGTCTCTTCCAGAGGCGTCGCCGGCTCTGCCGGAGGAAGGCCCTCGACGCCGGTCGTGCCATGGACGTGCTCGGCGGTTGCCAAGCCCCGCATCAGCGGCGCGGCACAGCCGGCATACACCGGCACGGTCGCCCAGCCGGCCCAGTCACAGGCCAGGCGTGCGTTGTTGGCGGTCAGCGCCAGGCCCACGTTGCCAGCCACGGCGGTAACCGCCACGACGTCAAAGACCTCCGGCGCGCCGGCCATGAGCATCAGATTGATGAAATCATCCTGGCCCGGATCACAGTCCACGATCACGCGATGTGGCGTCATATGGGCTCCCCCGTCCCCGTCGATGGCTGTCGGTCAATCGCCCAGCAGGGCGATGCCGTTACTGGCACCGATACGGGTCGCGCCAGCCGCGATCAGCGCCTCGGCGGCTTCGCGAGTGCGAATACCGCCCGAGGCCTTGATGCCCAGCACGCCGCCGACCTCGGCGTGCATGAGTGCGATATCGGCCACCGTTGCCCCGCCCTCGGCAAAGCCGGTCGACGTCTTGACGAAGTCTGCGCCGGCCTCGCGGGCGATGCGACAGGCTGCGCGCTTGGCAGCGTGGTCCAACAGGCAGGCCTCGATGATGATCTTGAGTGTGGCCGTGGCACAGGCTTGGCGTACCGCCGCGATATCGGCGGCGACGTATGCGTCATCGCCTTCGACCAGCGCGCCGACGGCCAGCACCATATCGATCTCGTCGGCGCCGTCGGCCACGGCTGCGCGGGCCTCGGCGGCCTTGATATCGGACGTGTTGGCGCCCAGCGGGAACCCGACGACCGAACAGGTCGCGACCGGGCTGTCGGCCAGATGCGTAGCGACCTCGGTCACGTGACAGGGATTGACGCATACCGCTGCAAAGCCGTGTCGGCGGGCCTCATCACAGTAAGCGGCGACTTGAGCGCGGCTGGCCTGAGGTTTGAGCAGCGTGTGATCGATACGGCCGGCGAGCGCGGTTCGGGCGTCGGTCATGACGTTGGGCCTTTAGGTTGGGCCTTGGCGGCAAGCGATAGCGCTCGGCCGCGGGCGCGCGGTGTGCTTTACATCAAAACGCCCGGCCGGCGGCCGCGCCGGACGGGCGTTATTATCACTCAGGCATAGGCCGCGTCGAAAGCCGCCACCTGACGGGCTTTACGCAACGCTGCGCGCGTCGCCGGTCTCGGCTTCGAACTTCAGATCCAGCGTCTTGGCCGCGGCGACCTCGTCAAGTCGGCGCACCGGCAGGTTGAACGGCGCCTCGGTCAGGGTCTTGGCGTCCGTCTTGGCTTCTTCCCAGATGGCGACCATGGCCTCGACGAAGCCGTCGATGCTCTCACGCGACTCGGTCTCGGTCGGCTCGATGAGCAGGCATTCCGGCACTAGCAGCGGGAAGTAGACCGTAGGCGCGTGGAAGCCGTAGTCGAGAAGGCGCTTGGCGAAATCGCCGGCACCCACACCCAGCTCCTGCTTTTGGCGCTTGAGCGTGACGATGAACTCGTGGCTGGCTTTTCGATCCGGATAAGCCACGTCGAAGCCCGCCTCTTTCAGGCGCGCCATCAGATAATTGGAGTTCAGCGTGGCGAACTCGGCAACGCGCGTCATGCCCTCGCGCCCCAAAAGCCGGGCATAAATATAAGCCCGCAGCAGCACACCGGCGTTGCCCATGAATGCCGACAGCCGGCCGATGGTGTGTGGCACGTCACGCTCGTCCAGCCAACGATAGGTCGCTGTCTTGCCCTCGCCTTCGCGGCCGACCACCGGAATGGGCATGAAGTCCAGCAGGCGCTTGCCGACGCCAACCGCACCGGAGCCCGGCCCACCGCCGCCGTGTGGCGTGGAAAAGGTCTTGTGCAGGTTCATGTGGATGACGTCGAAGCCCATGTCTCCGGGCCGGGCCTTGCCCAGAATCGCGTTGAGGTTGGCGCCGTCGTAGTAGAGCAGGCCGCCGGCTTCGTGGATCATCTTGGAGATTTCCAGGATATCCTGCTCGAACACGCCCAGCGTAGACGGATTGGTGAGCATGATGCCGGCCGTCTTGGGCCCGACCTTCTCGCGCAGGGCAGCCACGTCGACGTCGCCATCGGCATCCGCCGGGATCTCGACCACCTTGCAGCCACACATGACCGCGGTGGCCGGATTCGTGCCGTGAGCGGCCTCGGGCACCAGGATCTCGTCGCGCTCGTGGTCGCCGCGGGCTTCGTGGTAAGCCTTGATCATGGCCACACCCGTGAATTCGCCCTGGGCACCCGCCATGGGCGTGAGCGATACGCCGGCCATGCCAGTCACCGTCTTGAGCATTTCCTGCAGCTCGTAGAAGCAGGCCATCATCCCCTGGCCGTGGCTGGCCGGGGCCAGCGGATGCCGGCCCAGAAAGCCCGGTAGCGAGGCCAGCGTATTACAGGCTCGCGGGTTGTACTTCATCGTGCACGAACCCAGCGGGTAGAAGTGCGTATCGATGGCAAAGTTTTGCTGCGACAGCCGGGTGTAGTGACGCACCACATCCAGCTCCGAGACCTCGGGTAGGCCGAGATCGGTGGTGCGCGTCGCCCCTGCCGGCAGGTCGTCGATGGCCGGTGCAGCGTGCGGAAACTGGGCCGCGGCCTGGCGGTCGGGGCGGCTGTGTTCGAAGATCAGTTTTTCGGTCATGGTCTTTATCGTCTGCTTGGCGCCGAGCGCTCTCGGCGACTGGGAACCGATGGGCGGGTCTAGCCGCGAGAGGCCGCGGCGATCGCAGCCTCGTAGTCCGGTTCCTGAGCGATTTCGGGCACGAGCTCGGCGTGCGTCACACGATTCTCGGCGTCGGCCACGATGACGGCGCGCGCGGTCAGCCCGGCCATGGAGCCGGACTCGATCAGCACGCCGTAGTCGTGGGCAAACGTCTTGTCGCGCATCATCGACAGCGTGACGCCGTTATCCAGGCCTTCGGCAGCACAGAAGCGACTGTGTGCGAACGGCAAATCCGCCGAGACCTGTAACAACACCGTGTCGGCCAGGCCTGCTACGCGGGCGTTGAACTGCTTGACCGACAACGCACAGGTCTTGGTGTCCAGGCTCGGGAAGATATTGAATATCTTGGTCTTTCCGGCGAAGTCGGAAAGCCGAACGTCGACCAGGTCCGAGCCGGTCAGACAAAGCGCGGGCAGCGTATCGCCCGGCTTTGGAAAACCGTCCACGACCTGCATCGCTTCGCCGCGACGTGTAATGCTCACACTCATCACGCGGCCTCGCTGTGCTTGGCCAGTACCTCGCCCAGCGCCTCGGCGAAGGCTGCGAGGTCTTCGTCTGTCTTGGTCTCGGTAGCACAGACGAGGATCGTGTTTTCATAGCCGTCGTAGAAGCGCGACAGATCCAGCCCGCCGATGATGTCTCGTTCGGCCAACTCGGCCAGCACGTCGGCCGCAGCCGCTGGCAGCTTGAGCGCGCACTCGTGGAAATACGCCGAGTCGAAGACGCGCTCAACGCCGTCGATGGCGGTCAGGCGCTTGACGAGATCACGCGTGGTGGCCGCACAGGTCGCGGCGACGTTATACAGCCCGGTGTTGCCCAACAGGCTCATGTGGATGGTCGCCGCCGTGACCAGCAGGCCCTGATTGGTACAGATGTTGGAGGTGGCCTTGGAGCGACGGATATGCTGCTCGCGCGGTTGGAGCGTCAGCACATAGCCGTCGCGGCCGTCCATGTCGGTGGTCTTGCCGACCACCCGGCCCGGCATCTGGCGCACATGCTTCTTGCGACAGCACAGGATGCCAAAATACGGCCCGCCGCCGGCCATGGGCGCGCCGAGCGGCTGGCCTTCGCCGACCACGATATCCGCGCCCTCGCCGTGGCCCCACTGGCCGGGTGCCTTCAGCAACGCCAGCGACACCGGGTTAATGACGCCGATGGCCAGCGCGCCGTTGTTCTGTGCCCAGTCGGTTAAGCTGTCGACGTCCTCGATGGCGCCAAAGAAGTTGGGCTGCGGGATCACGAGCGCCGTGACGTCTTCGTCGGCCCAGGCCGCCAGCTGATCGCGATCGACTAGGCCGGTCGCCGAGTCGTAGTCGATGGCTTCGAAGGTGATCTGCTGGTTCTTGCAGATGTTGTAGGCCACCTCGCGATAGAACGGATGCACGCTGGCCGGCATGAGGATGCGCGCCGCCTTGGACTTGCGATTGGCTCGGACCGCCATCAGCACGGCTTCTGCCAGGGCTGAGGCGCCGTCGTAGAGCGACGCGTTGGCCACATCCATGCCGGTTAGCCCGGCCATCATCGACTGATATTCGTAGACCACCTGAAGCGTGCCCTGGCTGGCCTCGGGCTGATACGGCGTATAAGCGCTATAAAACTCGCCGCGGGTGGTGATCTCCCACACCGCTGCCGGTATATGGTGCTCGTAGGCTCCGGCCCCAATGAAGCACAGCCCGCCGGCATCCCGGTTGGCGCGTTCGTGCATCAGGCGGGCAATCGCCTGCTCGCTGGCGCGCTCGGGTACCGCGGAGATATCTACGTCTCGCAGCGACGGGTCGATCTCCGAAAACAGCGCATCGATCGAGTCGGCTCCGGTAGCCGCAAGCATCTGCTGAATATCGTGGTCGGTATGCGGGATGAAAGGCATAAGACAGTCGCGTTAGAGAAGTCGATGCGCGCAACCCCATCGATTGCGCGCGCCTGGTCGGCGCCCCCGGCGCCGGCGGATCATTGCTCTTCGGCGTCGACGATCTCGCCGTAGGCCGCAGCATCCAGCAGGCTGTCCAGATCGTCGGCGTTGGACACCGCCATCTTGAACAACCAGCCTTGGCCGAAAGGATCTTCGTTGACCCGTTCCGGCGACTCGTCGAGATCTTCATTGACCTCGGCGATCTCACCGTCGACCGGCGCGTAGATATCCGAGGCCGCCTTGACCGATTCCACCACGGCCACGGCATCACCGGCCGAGACCTTGGTGCCGGCCTCGGGCAGCTCCACGAACACCAGATCACCCAGCGAGCCCTGAGCGTATTCGGTGATGCCCACGGTGACGGTGCCGTCGCCGTCGTTGGCAATCCACTCGTGGGTTTTGGTGTAAGACAGATCCTTCGGGATTTCACTCATGACGTGTTCCTTGTCGACGCGGGGTTATACGGGACGGTCGGCTCTTTCGATGAGCCCGACATCGACCCAGGGGGCTAATCCGTTTTCGGGGCGATCCGAGACCGGCCTTTACGGACGAAGGGATAAGACACGATTCGGGCCGGCTTCCAGTCACGGCGCAGAGCCACCTCGACGTCGCCCTCCCAGTCTTTGGGCACGCGGGCCATGGCGATCGAGCACTGCACCGTAGGCCCGAAACTGCCGCTGGTAATCGTGCCGGCCGCATCGGCTGCGGCCGTTGCCTGGTCGCCGGCGATCCGCACCGCCGCGCCGTGGCGCATCACGCCGCGCTCGTCGAGTACCAGGCCCACCAGCTTCTTGCCGTCGGCCAGCTCACGGGCCAGCTCCAGCGCCTCGCGGCCGATGAACTGACGATCTTCGGGTGAGAATGCGACCGTCCACCCCAGGCCGGACTCTAGCGGGGTCGTGTCTTCATCCATGTCCTGGCCATAGAGATTCAGGCCGGCTTCCAGGCGCAGCGTATCGCGCGCGCCAAGGCCAATCGGGGCCACGCCTGCGTTCTTGAGGGCTTGCCAGGTCGCCACCGCCTGGTCGGCCGGCATGACGATTTCATAGCCGTCTTCGCCGGTATAGCCGGTTCGACCGATCGACCAGTCGCCGTCGGCGAAGCCGCGAAATGCCTTGAGAGCGGCCGCGCGCTCGGCATGTTCGCCAAGCGCATCGGCGATCTTGTCTGCTGCGGCCGGGCCCTGGACCGCGATGATGGCCGAGTCCTGAAACTCCTCGACGGTTACATCGAATTCGTGGGCCAGACTATGCAGCCAGGCCCGATCTTTTTCGGCCGTGGCTGCGTTGACTACGATGCGATACCAGTGCTCGCCCAGGTGATAGACGATCAGATCATCCAGAACGCCGCCGTGGGTATTGAGCATGCAGGTATAGAGCGCACGCCCCACCTCATCGATCTTGGCCACGTCGTTGGCCAGCACATAGCGCAGGAACGCCCGTGCGTCGGCGCCGTATATGTCCACCGGGCGCATGTGCGAGACATCAAACATGCCGGCGTCTTCGCGCACCGCGCGATGCTCGACGATCTGCGAGCCGTAGTTGATCGGCATCTGCCAGCCGGCAAAATCCACCAGCTTGGCGCCCAGGGCAACGTGTTCGTCGTATAGCGGGGTTGTCTTGGCCATGCGATCGACTCTTCCAGCGTGAACGGCATACCGACCCGGAGGTCGCATAAATTGTCTGCCGCCCCTCTGTCCTGGCACCTGAGAGATTAGCCCCGTCGGTGAATCGCCGCTGGCGATTACTCTCCAGAGTCGATCGTGGCTGTTGGCCAGCCGGCGCGTAGTCCATGAGCCTGAGCGTTTCCGGGCGGGAATTGCGCCTTCGGCGGCAGCGGCCGGGCCACTGCTCTCTCCTACGCGATTTGCGATCGCATTTCGACTATACCCAGACCGTCCCGAGCTGCCAAATACAGCCTTAGCGACGCGCCGAAGGCCAACGCCGCGAGCCGCGCCACGACGCGGATTCGCCTCGACCGATGGTGCTTACACGAATCGCAACGACAGGTCGTTGCTAGCGCAGGAGCCGAGCATGGCTGCCCGAAAAACCGACAGCCTGCTGCAGCATCAAGCGTCGCACGGGCGCTAGCGTGGCTGCCCCTGTAATCGCCCAACCGCGCAGCTCGCGCAGCAGCTTGTTGGACGAGCCGTAGAGTCGCTTCAGGCCGTCGGTGGCGGCGAGCATGGCCATGTTGTCGGCCATACGCGCTCGCTGATAGCGCTTCAGATACGTCAACGCACCGGCATCGACGCCGGCCTCGCGCCCGGCTTCCAGCGCGTGCACCAGTTCGGCGACGTCCAACAGCCCCAGGTTCACGCCCTGCCCGGCCATGGGGTGCAGCACGTGGGCCGCATCCCCGATGAGCGCGACACGCGGCTGGACATAACGCTCGGCGTGCATGAGCTTCAGCGGAAACGCCGCACGCGTGTCAATTCGCGTCACATGGCCCAATACATAATCACTGGCCTCGGACAAACGCGCACAGAACGCCTCTTCGTCCAGCTCGGCCAGCTCCGCGGCCAAGGCGTCGTCGGCATGCCACGCGAGCGAACAGCGCCCGTCGGCCAGCGGCAAGAACGCCACCGGCCCGGTTTCGGTAAACCGCTGCCAGGCGATATGGCGATGATGGCGCTCGGTACTCACTGCCCCGACCGTACAGCGCTGGTGATACGACCAGCCGGTGGTATCGATGCCGGCCGCTTCGCGCACGGCCGAATTCGCGCCTTCAGCACCGATGACCAGCGCTGCCGTGATCTCTGTCTCGTCGGCCAAGCGCAGGCGCGTCTTGTCGTCTTCCACCGTCAGCCCGGCCAGCATGCCTGGGCAAAAGACATCGACCTGGTCCAGCGCCTGCCAGGCCGTATCCACCACCAGCCCGTTCTCGACGATATGGCCCAGCTCCGGCAACCCGATGGCCGTGTTTTCCAGAAACAGCTCGGCGTGATGTCCGGCATCCCAGACCTTCATCCCGGTGAAGGCACAGATACGCTCACCGGCGATGCGTTCCCACAGCCCGAGGTTATCCAGCAGCCGCCGCGGCCCCGGGGCAATCGCCGACTGACGCAGGTCATATTCGGCGTTGGCATCGAAGGGCGTCGGGGCCTTGGCCTCGACGAGTGCCACTTCGAACCCTGCCTGCGACAGGGCCACAGCGGCCACCGCACCCACCATGCCACCGCCCACGATCGCTGCGTCGTATCGTGCTGCCTGTTTCATCGTCTGTCCTTTTTACGAAGGGTGTCGCGCGTCGGCAGCTCATCGAGCAGAGCCAGGCCCATGCTGCGCCGGGCCATATCGGCGCGAACACCGGGGGCCAGCGACAGCCCGAACAGGCCTGCCCCGCGGGCGTGGCCCAGCCCTGGCAGGCGGCTGGAAAACAGACGCACGATACCGTCGGTAAAGTTGGCGACCCGGTGCTGGTCCGGGCGCCGCGCCTCGGCCCATGCCGCCAACATATCGGCATCGCCCGGGTCGAAGGCCGAACCCCGCAATGCCTGATGCTCACGCACGATATCGGCCAGGCCCAGCGCGTCGCGGATCGACAGATTGAAACCCTGGGCCGCGGCCGGATGCAGGGCGTGTCCGGCGTTGCCGATGAGTGCTGCGCGCCGTGCCACCGCACGATCAGCCAGCACCCGCGCCAGCGGATAGGCGCCCCGCGGCCCGGCCAGCGCGAGCGCGCCGAGGCGATGGCCGAAGGCCGCATTCAGCTCACGTGTAAATTCGGCCTCGCTGGCCTGACACAGGCGCGTGGCCTCGTCGGTGGGCACGGCCCAGACGGCCGCACAGGTATCGGGCGTACGCGGCAGGATCGCCAGCGGGCCGCCCGGTAGGAAACGCTCATAGGCACAGCCGTCGTGCGCCCGCTCGGGCGCCACGACGGTGATGATCGCGCTTTGCTGGTAGTCGTCGACACG
Organism: Salinisphaera sp. UBA1666; assembly: GCA_002320455.1. GTDB lineage: Bacteria > Pseudomonadota > Gammaproteobacteria > Nevskiales > Salinisphaeraceae > Salinisphaera. The sequence goes on along the minus strand of DCKU01000108.1, from coordinate 13,248 downwards.
CGCGCCGATCTTCAAGGCGCCTCGAACACTCGAATTCTGTCCGTCGGCGCCGATCACCAGCCGGGTTCGCACCGGCTCGCCGCCGTCCAGCGTCAGCACCGCGTGTCCGCTGTCGTCATAAGCCAGCGACTCGAAACGCGCGGGGGCGATGACATCGACCTGATCGAGTTCGCCCAGCCGGTCGCGCAGCGCTGCGATCATGGCGGTATTGGGCACCACATAGCCCAGTGCGGGCAGATCATAGTCGGCGGCGTTGACGTGGACTCGGCCGAAATGGCCGGCCTGGGAAACATGCAGGCGCTCGATGGGTGCTGCGGCATCGGCCATAGCCCCCCAGAGATCCAGGCCGTCAAACATGGCCCGGGTGCCCCAGGCCAGTGCTGTGGTCCGGGCTTTGAGATTCTCGTCGGCCGGCGTATCGAATGCCACGGCCTCGATCAGCGCGATCGACAGCCCGGAATCGGCCAGCGCACAGGCCAGGCTGGCACCGGCCAGCCCGCCGCCGACCACGGCGATATCGTAATCGCGACTCATGCTGATCGGGCCTCGGCCATCAGCGCCTCGATGGCCTCGGGCGTCTTGGGCACATCACTTGTGAGCACCTCGGGGCCGTTTTCCGTGATCACCACGTCATCCTCTACCCGAATCCCCAGGCCGCGATACGCCGCCGGGGCCTGCTCGGCATCCGGCGCGATATAAAGCCCCGGCTCCACGGTCAGAACCATGCCAGATGCCAGTGTTCGCCACTCGCCGTCTTGCTTGTAGGCGCCCACGTCGTGAACATCCATACCCAGGAAATGGCTCGTGCCGTGCATGAAAAACGCGCGATAAGCCTCGGATTCCACGACACTTTCCAGCGTGCCCTCGAGCAGCCCGAGCGACAGCATCCCTTCAATGAGGACGTCGCGGGCGGCCAGGTGCGGGGCGTTGGCCGGCGCGCCGGCCTGACAGGCGGCGATACCAGCTTCGTTGGCCGCCAGTACGACGTCGTAGAGCTGGCGCTGCGCGGTTGAAAAACGCCCGTTGGCCGGAAACGTGCGCGTAATATCGCCGGCATAGCCCGCGTTTTCGGCGCCCGAGTCGATCAGCACCAGATCGCCGTCGACGATCTCGGCGGCGTTTTCTACGTAATGGAGGATGCAGCCGTTCTCACCGGCGCCCACGATGGTCGGATAAGCCCAGTGCATGCCCGCCCAGCCGTAAACGTGATGCAGCGTGGCCGCCAGCTGATATTCCGTGATGCCCGGGCGCGCCGTCTGCATGGCCGCCACATGACCGGCGGCCGAGACCCGAGCGGCCTCGCGCATCAACGCGATCTCGTCGGCGTCCTTGATCAGACGCATCTCGTGAACGAGCGCATTTAGCGCGACTGTTGTATCCGGCGGTGTTTTGGCCCGGCCCTGGCTGTCCATGCCGGCCAGCGCACAGGCCACGCGCTGCTCGAACGCCGGATGCACGCCGCGGGTGAGATAGAGCGTCTCGCGCGCCTCGACCAGCTCGGCCAGGTGGGTTTCGAAATTGGCCACCGGGTAAGCCGCGTCGGCGCCGTAGACGCGCACTGCGCCGTCGGTGCCGGTGCGCTTGCCCGTCCAGGTTTCAGCAGCCGGGTCGCGCTCGCGAACGAACAGCACGTAGTCGCCGGCGTCGTGGCCCGGCGCGATCACGGCGATCGATTCCGGCTCGGTCAGGCCGGTGAGATATCGAAAATCGCTGTCGGCGCGGTACGGGTAGTCGACGTCGTTGTTGCGATTGCGCTCCGGCGTGGCGGCCAGGATCGCCACCGCGTTTTCGCCGATGGCGCGAGCCAGGCGCTCGCGATGGGCCGCGGCGCGAGCGATATCGGCCTCTCGGGCGCGGGTATCGAGACGGCTCAATGCAGCGTCTCCCGTGTCTCGGGGCCTTCACGCTTGGGCTGGCATTCCAGAAAGATCATCTGCACGCCGACACGCACGTATTCCACCAGCTCGGCGTAGTCGTTCTCGGCGCTTGCGCCGTCGTCCTCGGCCGTCAGCTCGGCTTTCGACAGCTCGGTCAGGTCGTTCAGGACCTCACGCACTTCAGCCGACAGATGTGCCGGGTTGAAGTCACCGAAAAAACTCAGGCCGTAGAGAAAACCGCCACACCAGCGGGCCAGCGCTTCCACGCGGGTCTCCAGCTCGGCGGTGTCGTCGTCGGGCAAGAGCGGGCGAAACGACAGATCCGGGTCGAACAGGCCTTCCAGCGTCATCTCACGCAGCGCGTCCAGCGCCTGACCCAGCGACTCGCTGGCGACATCATCTACCGCGGCCGCGGGCGCGACCTCGTTGTTGGTGCACAGCATCCCGGTCAGCGTGCCGTGGGTTTCGCCGGGCGTCTGGACCGAGCCGGCCTGGGTCAGACCGGTCTGCAAGACAGAAAAGATATCGGTTTGGCTCATGTCGGGCCTGCTGATTCGAACGAGACAATGGTAGGTGAGCGCCGCGCGCCTTGCGAGCATGGCGGTCAAACCAGCAGAGACAACCATAGCGCGTTGTAAAAGCCGTGTAGCCCGATGACCGGGGCCAATCGCGCGGTGCGGTCGTAGACCCAACCCAGCAGCAGAGAAGGCACGAGTACCCACGTCGCCACGAGCGCGTGTTGCAGAACGACGTGCAACGCTGCGAACACCAGACTCGTGATGATATTGGCCCAGCTCAGCGGCCCAAGCCCCGCGCGGCCGAGGACCAGCCGCTCACGCAAAAGCGTGTGCAAACCGCCGCGAAACACGATTTCCTCGACGAACGGCGCCAGCAACACCCCCACAAGTAGCACTTCACTACTGGGCGTATGCGGCTGCCAGACGGCCAGCCCGCCCGCGCTCGCGGCAGCGGGTCCAACCGGGCCCGCTGCCGCGGCGGCGAATAGCGCGCGCCGGGGCGTGGAATCAACCAAGCCTTGAACGACGTCTATGGATCAGGACACCGAGCGCCATCACGCACATCACCCACCAGATCGGGTCAAACGGCTGGCCGGGGGCAAGTGTACAGCCCCCGCCGCCGCTATCGTCGTCATCGTCCGACGTATCCGAAGGCGCGGCGCCGTCGTTCGCCCGCCGCTGGACCGAGGTCGTGGCATAAGCGGTCACGAAGTCGCCGTCGGCTGGGCCGGCAATGGTCGCGCTCTGCGTATCGGGACAGCGCACGCCCGGAGACAACGGCCAGCCGATGTCTGACAGCACGCAACTGGCCAGCCCGATACCGTCCAGAACGCTGGCTTCGACCGACTGGAACGGTTCCATGATCTGGTCGGGCTCTACGGCCGGCGACCAGTGCGACAGCGTGCTGGCCGGCTGGATGACCACCGGCGCGTAGATCCGCAGCCGCCCCTCCTGACGCCCCTGTGTCACGAAATTGGACGTCGCAGCGTTCGTCATGGCCGACGACCAAACAATAAACGGCGCGTCGTTGACCGCTTCGGCACGCTGCGACCGACTTTGGGCCGACAGACGCGGCTGGCCGGTTGCCCCCAGATCCTGAATATAGCGGCCGAACACACTGGGCAGGCGTCGCCCGTCGCTGAAGGCGGGGTAACCGCCCACCGGCGTATCGTCCTGCTCGCGCAAGACGATGATCGACTGAAAGCCCATGCCGTGGATGAGCTCGTGGACCACGCTGGCTACGAAGTCGATCTGGTTGGGCCCTGGCGTGCCACGCAGGCCGTAATACCAGCGGGCACCTCTCAGACAGTCGTTGGCCGGCACATCGAGCTTGCCGTTCATGAACAGCCGCAGGTCGGCGGTGTCTGCCACACGGCGCCCGGCCAGCGCGTTAGCGAGCGCCAGCGGATAAACAACGTCGTCTCTTGGCGCGCCGGGGAAGCCCTGCGTGAAGTTCGTCGCACCGCCCACCCCCAGCGTGGCGCCGTTGCGGCGACAGGCCAGTTCCGGGTTATTGGGATCCACGCTCGCATCGATACGAATAGGCACCGCGCTCTCGACGCGACTGGTCACGATCTGTACCGCGTACCGTAGAGCGATTCGCCGCTGCTCGCCGAGGGTGGTGCCGGGGTTATCGTCTATCGGGGTCGCGCGACGCGCATCGGACAGGCCTTCGCCGCGTCCCGCATCCAGATTGCGGATGACGAAATCAGCGGCGTAGGCGCTATGCCAGGCCCCCAGCAGCACCGACGCGACAGCGAAGCCGACGGCCCAGACGAGAGGACGCCTTCTCGAATTGTGTTGGAAATTCATGGCTAGCGCGCCCTACAATCGGCGGGCCGGCTTTCAGCCGAGCGCAATCGCCCATCGTCACAACGCTGGATATCCAGATGCGGCGAAGCCGACGGCGCGACGTAGAGCATGTGCACGCCCTCGGGCGTCGTCCAGGGCTGATAGGCCGTGGTCGGCGTGATCGGGCCGGCGCCGGGTGCGTTGTCGTTCGCCGGTTGCGTGGCCGCGCTGGATGCCGCATCGCCCTCGCCCGTCGGACTGGACGATGCCGCGTGAACCAGGCCAGCGCTAAACAGTACAAGTGCCATACAGACCGGCGCTCGCCGGCCTATCGAAGTGAATCGCATATCGCTCTCGTGAGAAACCAGACCGAACGGTCGTGTTCGCTGGGTCTATTGCTTATACCACCGGCGCGCGAGGACTTGAATAGCCGCATGCGCGTATCATCAGGGCGTCACCTTGTGCAGGATTTATTGCCCATGTCTGTCATTGCCTGGCGTCCGCTGCTCGAAGAGCTTGTGGCCATGCGCACCATCAGCAGCGACGACCCGACGCTGGACTGCGGCAACCGAGCGGCCGTGGAAGCGCTGGCCGAACAGCTCGAAAACGCCGGCTTCGAGTGTCGGCTCCAGACGTTGCCGGATCGTGACGACAAGGCCAATCTGATCGCCACGAAGGGCCCGGACCGGCCCGGTACGGGCCTGGCGCTGGCCGGGCATATCGATACCGTGCCCTTCGACGCCCAGGGCTGGGACAGCGACCCGTTCATGCTGACCGAACGCGACGATCGGCTTTACGGGCTCGGGGCTACCGACATGAAAGGCTTTCTGGCACTGGCCGCCGAGGCCGGCAGCCGGGTGTCGGCCCGGGACCTTACCGCCCCGCTGACGTTGATCGTCTCGGCCGACGAGGAATGCGGCATGGACGGAGCCCGCGCGCTGGCCGACATGCCCGCACCGGCGCGCTACTGCGTGATCGGCGAGCCGACGGCGCTGGTCCCGGTGCGCCGCCACAAGGGCATTTTCATGGAACGCATCGAGACCCGTGGCGCCTCCGGCCACTCAAGCAACCCGGCCCACGGCGCCAACGCCATTGAAGCCATGCACTTGGCAACGGCGGCCGTGCGCGGGCTGCGCGACGAGCTGGTCGATCGAGCGCGGGTGGCCGGCTTCCCGGTACCCCACGCCACGCTCAACCTGGGGGCGATCCGCGGCGGCGACGCGGCCAACCGGATTCCGGCGAACTGTCGGCTGGATATCGATCTGCGGTTCTTGCCCGAGATGACCATCGACGCCCTGCGCGCCGAATTGCACGAGCGCGTCGCGGCCGCGCTGGCCGATAGCGATTGCTCGGTCGCCTTCACACCGCTGTTCGACGGCACGCCGGCGTTTGAAACAGCCGCGGAAGCCGAGATCGTGACCGCCTGCGAGCAGCTCTCCGGCCACGCCGCCCGCAGCGTGGATTTCGGTACCGAAGGCGCCTATTACAACGCCATGGGCATGGAAACCGTGGTCATGGGTCCGGGGGATATCGCGCTGGCCCACCAGCCCAACGAATATCTGGCCCTGGACCAGATCGCCCCGGCCCAAGACATTCTGGCCGGGCTAATCCAGCGTTTCTGTCACGCCTAGGGGCTTGTTTGGTCTAATAGCCGCATGAACGATGTCCATGCTTCACCGACCGGCCCTGATAACGGGCTTGTGGCTTCGCTGCGGGCCTCGGCACCTTATGTGCATGCCCATCGCGGCCGCACGTTCGTCATTCACTTGCCGGGCGAGGCCGCAGCCTCGACGCGCTTTGCCGATCTGATCTACGACATCGCCCTGCTGCACTCGCTGGGCGTGAAGATCGTGCTGGTATTTGGCGCCCGGCCACAAATCGATGCGGCCATGCGCGTCGCCAATATCCAGCCACGCTTCGTAGACGGCGTACGCGTGACCGACGCCGATGCACTGGCCTGTGTACGCCAGGCCGTGGGCAGCCTGCAGATGTCGATCGAGGCGCATCTGTCGACCAGCCTGGCCAGCACCCCCATGGGCGGGGCCCGTATCGCCACGGCCAGCGGCAATCTGGTCACCGCTCGGCCGGTAGGCGTGACCGCTGGCGTCGACCACGGCCACACCGGCGAGGTCCGGCGCATCGACACGGCCAGCCTGGTCGCCCATCTGGCCCGCGGGCATATCGTACTGCTGTCGTGTATTGGCTACTCGCCCTCGGGCGAAATCTTCAATCTCGTCGCCGAGGACGTGGCTGCCGCTACGGCTACGGCACTGGCCGCCGACAAGTTCGTGCTGCTGCACCCGGGCGAGGCCGTGCATACCCGTCTGGGCGGCGCAGCACCGGGGCTGTCGGTGGAGGCCGCCAAAGCCTTGTTGGCCGCGCCGGATCACGGATTTTCGGCGCCCGAGAAAGCACGCCTCGTCGCGGCGATCGCAGCCTGCCAGGCCGGCGTGGAGCGCTCGCATCTGGTCTCCTTCGATACCGACGGCGCGCTCCTGCGCGAGCTGTATTCGCGCGACGGCATCGGCACCATGGTGGCCGCGGATTCCTACGACGTGCTGCGCACGGCCGCGCCCGAGGATCTGGGCGGCGTGCTGGCGCTGATCGAGCCCCTGGTGGCCCAGGGCCTGCTGGTGGCACGCTCTCGCGAGGCCGTCGAGCTGGATATTGATCGTTATGTGGTCATGGCCCGCGACGGCCTGATCACGGCCTGCTGTGCGTTGATGCCCTATGCCGACGAGGCCATCGGCGAGCTGGCCTGTGTGGCCGTGCATCCCGACTATCGCGGCGGCAACCGCGGCGCCGAGCTGCTGGCCGACGTCGAGCGACGCGCCCGTGAACAAGGCCTAACCCGGCTGTTCGTACTCACTACCAAAGCGCCCCACTGGTTCGTCGAGCACGGCTTTATCGCGGCCTCGATCGAGGCCCTACCGCTGGCCAAGCGCGCGCTCTACAACTACCAGCGCAACTCGGCGGTATTGATCAAATCCCTGGAGCCGACTTGAGCGCGCCCAAATCAGCCAAGCGACATGTTCCGCGGGTCTTTGTCGACACGCCGATGGCCGTGGGCACGCCGCTCACTTTGCGCGAGGACAAGCGTCATCATCTGGTCACGGTGCTGCGAAAGCGCGCCGGCGACGCGTTGGTGCTGTTCAACGGCAGCGGCGCCGAGTACGAGGCCACGCTGGTGCGCGCTGATCGCAAGCAAGCCGAGGCCGAGCTCACCGCCCGGCACTGCCCGGCGCGTGAATCACCGGTCGACATCACCCTGATCCAGGCCATCGCGCGGGGCGATCGCATGGATTTTGCCCTGGCCAAGGCGGTGGAGCTCGGCGTTGCTCGTATCGAACCGGTCTTTTCCGAACGCGGCCAGGTCAAACTCGAGGGCGAGCGCCTGGCCAAGAAACAGGCCCACTGGCAGCGCGTGGTCGAATCCGCAGCCGAACAGTCCGGGCGGCTGATCTGCCCGGCGCTGGCCGACGTCGATTCCATGAGCGCGCGGCTGGCCGCCCCTATCGGCGCCGAGGTAGGCCTGACGCTGGCGCCGGACGCCGCGACCGGCCTGGCCGATATGCCGCGACGGGCCTCGGCCGCGCTGCTCATCGGTCCGGAGTCCGGCTTGTCGGCGGCCGAAATCGCCCAGGCCGAGGCCGCCGGCTGGCAGGGCATTCGTCTCGGCCCGCGCGTCCTGCGTACCGAAACCGCCGGTATGGCTGCTCTGGCAGCACTCCAAAGCCTGTGGGGGGATCTGCTGGGATGAACGTGGAACGCGTTAAATAAGAAATCGCCACGCTGCGGGCCGGGCTGATTTTGGCGGCCGCGAGCGCGCTGTCAGTTCTTGGCTGGTTGTTTAGTCATTACGATAGCGCCAGCCCCGCAGAGCTTGGAACCGCTCTGTACGCACTGCTGATTACGGTCATTGCTGCTATCTTGATTGTGCGCTCGTTGTTTCGTGGATTTGAAAAATTGGAGGATCTCGATGATTTGGATTCCGATCGCCGCCATCACTAGCGTTGCGGCCGTGTTCGGCTACGCCTGCTACGAGTGGTATCGCACGCACTAGAGTCAGTTCTTCGCTACCATGCACGCCATCAATCGCTTGGTAGACGTGCACCATCATGGCTTATTCGCTCGGCGTAGTAATGGATCCCATCGAGGCCATTACCCCTTATAAAGACACCACCCTGGCCCTGCTGCTCGAGGCACAGCGGCGTGGCTATACGCTTCACTACTTCACCATGAGCGACCTGTTCGTGGCGGACGGCGTGGGTTATGGCAATGCGCGCACCCTATCGGTGGCCGACGACAACGACGACTGGTTCGACTACACCAGCGAGTCGCAGATCGTGAAACTGGCCGATCTCGACACGATCCTCATGCGCAAGGATCCGCCGTTCGATACCGAGTACATCTACGCCACCTATATCCTCGAGCTGGCCGAAAACGAAGGCACGTTGGTGGTCAATCGCTGTGACGCCCTGCGTGACGTCAACGAGAAGATGGCCATCAACCGCTTTGCGCACCTGTGTGGGCCTACGCTGGTGGCGCGCCGCGCCGATGCCTTCAAGCGCTTTATTGCCCAGCATCACGACGTGGTCCTGAAGCCGCTGGACGGCATGGGCGGCTCGCGTATCTTTCGCGTGACCGAGGGCAACGACAACACCAGTGTGATTCTGGAAGTGCTCACCGAGCACGGCACCCACTACGCCATGGCCCAGGCCTATCTGCCGGAAATCAAGGACGGCGACAAGCGCGTGTTGCTGGTTGACGGGGAGCCGGTCGGCTATGCCCTGGCCCGTGTGCCGGCCGAAGGCGAGCTGCGCGGCAATCTGGCCGCCGGCGGTCGCGGCGTCGGCCGCGAGCTGACCGAGGGCGATTTGAAGATCGCTCGCGAAGTCGGGCCTTATGTCCGCGACAAGGGCCTGTTGTTCGTGGGCCTGGACGTCATCGGCGACAAGCTCACCGAGATCAACGTCACCAGCCCCACCTGCGTACGCGAGCTGGAGGCCCAGTTCGGCGTCAACATCTGCGCCAAGTTGTTTGATGCCGTCGAAAAACGTCTGAACTAATCGCGGATCATGGCGTTTGCCGAGCCCGGCCCGGCCACGGATAATTACGGCATGCAGACTGCACAGTTCAAGAATCAGTTCCTCATCGCCATGCCGGGCCAGGTGGCTGGCGATTTTGCACGCAGCGTGACGCTGCTGGCCGACCACAACGACGACGGGGCCATGGGCCTGGTCATCAACAAGCCCAGTGATCTGTCGCTGGTCGACATGCTCGGCCAGCTGGATATCGAAGCCCACGTTGATCGTGATATGCCGGTCTATTGGGGCGGCCCGGTGCAGACCGAGCGCGGCTTTGTGCTGCATACCGACGAGGGCGACTGGGAGTCGTCGCTGCACATCGAGGGCGGGCTGGCCATCACCACGTCGCGCGATATCCTCGAAGCCATCGGTAACGGCTTCGGGCCCAGCGCCTATCTCATTACGCTGGGCTATGCGGGCTGGGGCGCCGGCCAGCTGGAATCGGAGATTCTGGCCAACAGCTGGCTGACCGCCCCCTCCAAGTCGGCCATCATCTTTCAATCGCCGGCCGAGCGCCGCTGGGCCGATGCCACCGGCTTGCTCGGGCTCGAGGCCTACCAGCTCTCCGGCGCGGTCGGGCATGCCTGAGCTCTGCCTGGGCTTCGACTACGGCAAGCGGCGTATGGGCATTGCCATCGGCAACGCCATCGTCGGCACGGCCGAGCCACTGCGCGCGCTCGAACACGTTGAGGGCCAGCCCGACTGGACGCAGCTCGATGCGCTGGTGGCCGAATGGCAGGTGGACACCTTCGTCGTCGGCCTGCCGCTAACCGTGGACGGCCAGACTCAAAAGATGACCAATCGGGCCCGGAACTTCTCTGAAGAGCTGTGGGGCCGTTACAAAAAGCCGGTTCATCTAGCCGACGAACGTTTTTCGACCATCGAAGCCCGCAAGCGCCTGGCCGCCGCCCGGGCCTCGGGCAGCCGGGGCCGGCGCGTGGCCAAGGGCGACTCCGACGCCATGGCGGCCCAGGTCATTCTCGAACGCTGGCTTGCTATCACCACCGAGGACTCTGCATGAGCGACGCATCGCCGACGACCTTTGACGCCGACGCAGCACTGGCCGCACTGACGGCGCAACTCGCCCCGATCGTGGCTGACTGCCCGAACGCCGTGATTGTGGGGGTTGAAACCGGCGGTGCTTGGATTGCTCAGCGCCTGCATCAGCATTTCGACCTGGCCAGCCCGCTGTGCACCATCAATATCAGCTTCTATCGCGATGATTTCTCGATGGTGGGCCTGCATCCCAGCGTTGGACCCAGCCATATTCCGGCCGATATCGACGATGCGACGGTCATACTGGTCGACGACGTGCTCTATACCGGGCGCACCGTGCGAGCCGCGCTGAACGAGCTGTTCGACTATGGCCGTCCGGCCGCCGTACGCCTGGGCGTGCTGGTGGATCGCGGCTGTCGCGAGCTGCCGTTTGCCGCCGATGCCACGGGGCTGAATCTCGACCTGGCCGGCGACCATCAGATCAAGCTCACCGGGCCGGACCCGCTGCAGCTCGTGTTGCGCTAGTCGGGCGATACCATGCACGACATCCAACTCGACGCTGCCGGGCGCCTGCGACACCTGATCACTACCGAGGGCCTGCCGGCCGAGCTGATCACCCGCATACTGGACACGGCCGAGTCGTTCGTGCCCGAGATCGGCGCGCCGGCCAAGAAAGTGCCGCTGCTGCGCGGACGTGCGGTGTTCAACCTGTTCTTCGAAAACTCGACCCGTACGCGCACCACCTTCGAGCTGGCCGCCAAGCGCCTGTCAGCCGACGTGATCAACATGGATGTGGCCACCTCGTCGCGCACCAAGGGCGAAGACGATCTGGATACGCTGTTCACCCTGCAGGCCATGGGCGCCGACGTGTTCGTCATTCGCCACCCGGACAACGGGGCAGCGGCCCGATTCGCCGCCAACGCGGCCCCCGGTGTCGCGATTATCAACGCCGGCGACGGCAGCAACGCCCACCCGACGCAGGCGCTGCTGGACGTGTTCACCATCCGCCGGCATCGCCCGGATTTTGCCAACCTGTCGGTGGCCATCGTCGGCGATATCGCGCATTCGCGGGTGGCCCATTCGACCATCCACGCGCTGAAGACGCTGGGCGCCACGGACATTCGCCTGGTGGGCCCGGCCGCCTTCCTCCCGGCCGACCCGTCGGCACTGGGCGTTACGGCCACAACCGATATCGCAGCCGGCCTGGCCGACTGCGACATCGTCATGGGGCTGCGGATTCAGCGCGAGCGGATTGCCGGCGACGTGATCGGCGATATTGCCGACTATCACCGCGATTTCGGTCTGACCGAAGCCAACCTGGCCCATGCGCGACCCGACGCCCTGATCATGCACCCTGGGCCGATCAACCGCGGTGTGGAAATCACGCCCGAGGTCGCCTACTCCCGGCAGTCGCTGATTCTGGAGCAGGTCACCAACGGCATAGGGATCCGCATGGCCGTGATGGCCATGATCGCCGGCCACCGCGGCGCCGAGCCCGCTCGCCCGGCTTAATTGATCGTCCGCAAATAAACGCGAATCAACGCAAATAAGGTATTAAGCAAGCAATCCGCAGATTACGCAGATTTCACCGATTAACAAGACGAACAAATAAAAGGTTGGTTTGCTTGTGGGTAGCTACGACTTTCGACCCGAAGTCGCCTGAAAGCCAATCTGCGTCATCTGTGTAATCTGCGGATAAATGCCTGTATTAATTCGCGTGTATTCGCGTTCATTGGCGGACAGAAAGATTTAGACCAGCGGCGGCTCGTCGGCCAGACCGCGGTCGTCGGGGGAATCAGGTTCGTGGGCTTCTTGAAACGCGCCCACGCGCTCGGCGAGTTTTTCGGCGCCCTTGACGCGTGCCACGTGATAGATGGCGTCCCCGGCGTGCGCCAGCGGCAAATAAGTCCGCCCGATGACGATGCCGGGGTGCTCCGAGCGCACCTCGACCTCGGTCCGGCCAAACGGGTCGGCCACGTAGGCCAGCACCTGGTCTTTTTCGACATACTGGCCCAGCTCCACCAGCATCCGCAGGATGCCCGACTCCGGCGCGCGCTCCCAGGAGGAGTCCTCGGCCACGACCGGTGCGGCCTGTTTTCGCGCCGGTTTGCGCTGCTCGGCCAGCATGCCCAGATGACGCATCACGCCCACCACACCGCGCACGCCCGCGCGAATCGAAAATTCGTCAAAGCGCAGGGCCTCACCGGCTTCGTAGAGGAGCAGCGGCACGCCTTTTCGATCGGCGTATTCGCGCAGCGAGCCCTCCCGCAGCGGGGCATCGATCAGCAACGGACAGCCAAACGCATCGGCCATCGCGCGCACGGTGTCCTGAGACAAATCGGCACGGATCTGCGGAAGGTTCGAGCGGTGTACGGCGCCCGTGTGCAGATCGATCCCGTAATCGGATTTCATCACGATTTCGTCGATGAAGACCTTGGCCAGGCGCCCGGCCACCGAGCCGCCGCTGCTGCCTGGAAATGAGCGGTTCAGATCACGCCGGTCCGGCAAATAGCGCGAGTTACGCAGAAACCCGTGGACATTGACGATGGGCACCGCGATGACCGTGCCGGTCAGGCGTTTCAACTGGCGCAGGCGCAGTACCCGTCGAATGATTTCTACGCCGTTTAATTCATCGCCGTGGACCGCGGCCGAGAGAAACAGCACCGGGCCCGGTTTCTTACTGCGAATGACGGTCACCGGCATCGTGAGCTTGGTATGCGTGTACAGATCGGCCACCGGGATATCGATCGTCGTTGTCTGGCCTCTTGCCACCGCCTGCCCGGCAATTTCGATCACATCCGCATCGCGGCTTTTGGTTTGTCCATCACTCATCGCGCATCCTTGGTGGCCACAGGGCCTGTTGAGGTTTCATACGAGTCCGCGCCAAGCGCTGTTTTGCGGCAAGACGAGACGTAGCCCGCGCCGCGCAGTCATAGTCGCGCAGTGGGCTAGAACGCTGGATTGCCGACGTGTCGTTAA
>DCKU01000013.1 GCA_002320455.1 Salinisphaera sp. UBA1666 | reverse complement strand
TCCGCGGAAACGGGGTAGAACCCGCTTTGAGAGCGAGGCCAGCCGCCGGTTCACGAAGCGGCTTGCGCCCCGGTTTGATTGATTACATCAATCCGGCCGGACGATAATTGAGCCGCCAGAGAGTATTTCGCATGGGACAAGCCCGCGACGGGATACGACTGGCCGTTGCCGCCGCCGCGGCCTGCGTGGCGCTGTATTTCCCGCAACCGCTGGTCGCCCGTATTCAGGCCGATTTCGACGTGGCAGCGGTCTGGGCGGCCATGCCCATGACGTTTGCCTTCGTGGTGCTGACGTCCGGGCCGGTGCTGTTCAGCCGTTTCATCACGCTGGAACGTGCCATGCGCATGATCGTGGTGATCGAGCTGTTATTGGCGGGGCTGTTTGCTATTCAGGCGTTTACGGCCTCGCCCACGGCTTATTTCGTCCTGCGGGCCATGCAGGTCGTGCTGCTGCCGCTGTTGATTCCGGCCATCATTACGAGTGCTTCAAACCTGGCGGCCTCCGACAGCCGCGCGCGTGATCTGGCGCTATATACGGCGGGCACCATTGTCGGTGGGGTGGCCGGGCGGCTGTTCGCGCTGGCCTCGGCCAGTTTTGAGCATTGGCAGCTGGGCGGCCTGGCCGCCACGGCTGCGCTATTGGTATCGGCTGTCGTACTACGGGATCCGCCGGCGTTGACCAACGTGGCGCCCAGGCGAGCGCCCGAGCCCGGCACGCCGGTTGCTGCCCCTGACGCCGACCGGCCGTGGCGATCGCCGGTGAGCCTGGCGTTTCCCGGTCTGGCCCTGGCGTTTGCCACGTTGACGGCCATTTTGACGGTGCTGCCTTTAGAGGTGGGCTACGGTGGCGGCGGCACGCGCACGCTAACACTGGTCTATGCCGGCTATGCGGCCGGCATCGTGACTTCGCTGGGCGCGCCGGCGGCGACCCGCTGGGCGGGCGGTCTGGCCAACGCCACGGCCATCGCAGCGGCGATATTCGTCATCGGGCTGGTGGCGGTGATCGTCGGCGGTGCCGTGGCACTGGCGCTGGGCGTGGTGGCCCTGTGCGCGGCCATGGTGTTTCAGCAGGCCACACAGATCGTGCTGCTCAACGATTTCTTTTCCAGGCGCCAGTCGGCCACGGTGAATGCGTTGTTCGTGGCGGCGGTGTTTGCCGGCGGCATCGTGGGCTCCAGCCTGTTGGTGTTGCTCTATGAATGGCTGGGCTGGGCCGCGGTGTGTGTCGTCTCGGTGGCCTTTTCAGTCGTGGGCGGCGGCTGTATGGCGATTGCAGCGCGCTGGCCGGGCGGGCGCCGGTCGGCCGGCTAAATCACGGGCTGTGCCGGGCCTGAAGCCCCGCTAAAAAGCGGGGCTCGGTGAGCGCCTAAGCTGGGCGTTAACCCATCAGCTCGACGCGCAGATCCTGCGGGATCGCGTCGCTGACCTTGTCCACGATATTGGCATCGAGTTCGCGGCGGAGCAGGGCATAGACCGCACGCGATAGCGTCATGGCCTGATCAACCTGGATGTTGTCGCCTGATTCGGCAACGGACGCCGCCCAGGCGTCGGTGGTGCGCTCCAGATGCGGCGTCTTGGACGGCACGTAGTTCTCGTAGTACAGGCCGCGCACCAGCACGGGAAGCTGATCGCCCAGATTGGTCGCCAGATCGACCGGCATCGTGTCCCGCAAGGTCACCATCACGGCACGAAAGCCTTGCAACGCCAGGGTTTTATCGTCAATGGCTGCGTCGCGCATGATCTCGTTGAGCCAGCGGTTGGTCTCGTGGACCGTGCGATCAATGATGGGCAGGCCTTGTTCAGCCATAAGCGTCGCTTAATGACAAATCGATGCGTTGCAATGTGAGCACCCAGCCGAGCGGCGCAATACGCGCGACTACGGAGTGGCCGGGCCGTGCTCTGTCTTATGTCTTGGTCGGATAGTCGCCGCCGGTCGGCAGGGATATGATCGCGCTTGCTCGGCTGGCCGGCCCCCCACGGCAAAGCGCTATCCCCAGTGATTGTTTCAAGCAGAGACCTCGATGCGAACACCGATCTATAAAATGCTTTATGTCCAGGTGCTGGTCGCTATCGTCCTGGGCGTGGTGCTGGGCGGGCTCTACCCGGACCTGTCGGTTCAACTCAAGCCGCTGGGGGACGGCTTCATCGGCCTGATCAAGATGATCATCGGCCCGGTGATCTTCTGCACGGTGGTGACCGGCATTGCCGGCATGACCGACATGAAAGAAATGGGGCGCGTGGGCGGCAAGGCGCTGCTGTATTTCGAGGTGGTCTCGACGTTCGCCCTGTTTCTAGGGCTGATCGCCGGGCACCTGTTGCAGCCGGGCAGTGGTTTCAACGTGGACCCGAGTACGCTGGATACCAGTGCCATTTCGCAGTACACCAAGGGGGCGGAGTCGCACGGGACGATCGACTTCCTTATGAGCATCATCCCGCATACGTTCTTCTCCGGTTTTACCGAAGGCAACATCCTTCAGATTCTGCTGATCTCGATTCTGACCGGCGCCGCGCTGGCCCAGCTGGGCGACAAGACGGCCGGCATCGTGGCCGGTATTTCCAGTGCCACGAAAGTGTTTTTCAAGATCGTGCACTACATCACGCGCCTGGCGCCCATCGGGGCTTTCGGGGCCATCGCTTTTACCGTCGGCAAGTACGGCCTGCACTCGCTGCTGCCCATGTTGAAGCTGGTGGGCAGCTTCTATCTCACGGCCATCGTGTTCGTGCTGGTGGTGCTGGGCGTAGTGGCCCGCCTGGCCGGTTTCCGAATTCTGGCGTTCATTCGCTATATCCGGGAAGAGCTTTTGATCGTGCTGGGTACCAGCTCGTCCGAAGCCGCGTTGCCCATGCTGATCGAGAAGCTCGAGCGGGCCGGCTGTTCGCGTAAGGTCGTGGGCCTGGTGGTGCCCACCGGCTACTCGTTCAACCTGGACGGTACCAATATCTATATGACGCTGGCGGTGCTGTTCATCGCCCAGGCCACGAACGTGGATCTGACGATCGCCGAGCAGCTCACCATTCTGTTGGTGGCCATGCTCACCTCGAAGGGTGCGTCCGGCGTGACCGGGGCAGGCTTCATCACGCTGGCGGCCACGCTGGCCGTGGTGCCGCAGCTTTCGGTGGCCGGCATGGTGCTGATTCTGGGCGTGGACCGGTTCATGAGTGAATGTCGTGCGTTGACCAACTTCGTGGGCAACGGTGTGGCCACGATCGTAGTGGCGGCCTGGGAAAAAGCGCTGGATCGCGATCAGCTGGGCCGTGCTATGCGCGGCGAGATCACCACCGACGCCGATCCCGAAAACACCCCAAAGCACGATCCGCAGGCCGACAGCCAAGCGGGCCACTAGGGCGTGCCAGGCAAGGCGCGGGCTGCCGAGCGTGGCGAGCCACGATCAATGCCCGCCAGCGGCATGGCGCGTCCGGCGCGGGCAACCCTTAACATATTGACGATGGGTCGGCGGCCAAGCCCCG
>DCKU01000020.1 GCA_002320455.1 Salinisphaera sp. UBA1666 | reverse complement strand
ATATCTTATGACGACACGCCCTAACGCCGGTTCTGCGGATTATTGTTCGGCCCGCGCGCGTTGTCCGGATTGTCGCGGCCTATACCGGCTTTTCGAGCCGCCCCCATCAACCCCAGGCCAAGCAAGACCGCCACGCCGATCCCGATCCACATCGGATCCACGCCCAGCGCGAAAGCCCCATAACCCAAGGCGCCGATCGCCAGAATCACGCCCACCATATAAATCGAAAAATTGGTCATTGCGATATTCCCTTGTTGTTGTCGCCCGACGTGGCCTGTCTATCGACGTGGCCTGTCTATCGACGTGCCGGGCCAGCGGCGAGGATTGTTGGTGATAATAGATGGCCAGCGCCTGAATTTCGGCGTCGGAGAAGCCTTGCATCTGGCCGTTCATGATGGCGTTCTGACGCCTGCCGTCGCGATAGGCGGTCATGGTATGCACGAGATAGCCCACCGGCTGGCCGGCGATCGTGGGAAAATTCGGCGCCTGGGCGATGCCGGTCTTGCCGTGACAACCCGCGCAGGCCGCCCGTCGCGAGGCCAGCGCATCCATATCGACCGACGCAGAGCCTGTGGCGTCGCAGCCGGCCAGCATGAACGCCGTCAGCGCGATGAGTGCCGCACGTGGCGTCAAGGCGTATGCCCCTGGGTCGCGAGGTAGGCCGCAATATCGCGCATATCCTGATCGGACAGGGTCGACGCCTGCGCCTGCATGGTGGCGTGAGCACGCTTGCCCGCGCGATAGGCCTGGAGCGCGTCGACGATATAGTCCGACTGCTGGCCGGCGATCTTCGGCACGGGATAATTGGGATAGGCGTTGCGATAACCGGCGATGGCATGACAGCCGCGACAGGTCTCGAACAGCACGCGACCGCGCTCGGCCTGCTTGGCCGCCGGCGCGGCGTCGGCGCGTAGCGTCAATATCGTCATCGCCAGTGCTATGCCCGTCAGCAGCGCGAGGCGCCAAACCGCGCCCCCGATGAATGCTCGTCCCCGCATCGGGTCAGTCGCTACTGGCCCGGCCACGGTGAATCACCGGCTCGATCAGCTCGCCGATCGTCAGGTTCAGGCTGAAGCGATCATCCGTGTCGGCATCACGGCCTCCAGCCAGATCGCTGTCGTCGAACTGGACCATGGCCAGCCGGGCCATACCGCCAGCCGGGCCACCGGCCGGGCCCGACCACACACCGACACGCGGCGCGCCCTGAACCAGGCGCGGCAGGCTGTCGCCGTAACGCGCCTTGAGCGCGGCCGGCATCAGCGCGGCCGCACCGGCGTCCAGAGGCGCGGTGCTGATTTGCATGTCCAGCCAGCGCTGACGGCGCTGCTCGGCCAGCCGCTGCATGAGCGGGCGCGGCACATAGTCCAGCCCGCGCTTGGCCGCACGCGCCGCCAGACGCTTGCCGAGCCGGCCCAGCGCGCGGCCCCTTGCCGGCGCGGGCGTCGCGGTCTCGTGCGCCAGCGCGTCGCGATCCCCGGGATGCTCGGGGCTATGAAAACAGCTATCGATATGCCCGCGGATGCGTACAGTATCGCCCTGGGTGGCCGGTGTACTCGAGATTGCCAGCGTCGCGGTCACCCAAGGCGCTCCCCCGTAGGGATTAGGCAGCGTAAAACGCAAATGCGTCTGGCGCGGCCGGCGTACGCCGGTAGACGTCTCGGTGCGGGCCGATGACAACACGCGCGTCAGTTCTTGCCACATGCAGAGCTCTCCGAGCATGTACAATTGCTTCTGGCACCGAGTATACGCGTCCCATGTCTGAAACCCGCTATTTCCGCGTGACGGGCACCGTTCAGGGGGTAGGCTTTCGAGCCGCAACCCAGGACAAGGCCCGCGAGCTGTCGCTGGCCGGCTGGGTCGCCAATCGTCCGGACGGCGACGTAGAACTTGCGGCGCGCGGGCCGGTCTCGGCACTGGACGCACTGGCACAGTGGTTGGGTCACGGCCCGGCCAACGCGACGGTCCGCGAGGTCGCTGAAACCGCGGTCGCCGACGATGAGACATTGAAGCCACCGTTTACGGTTCGCTAACGCTAAAAGACTTAACCAGAAAAAAAAGAGGCCCGGATCGGGAGGGCATCCGGTCCGGGCCAGCTTACCGTGCCGCCAGGGGGCGGACGACACGGAGGATACAGCCACTAGACTCGGGTAAGCGGTGGCTGCATCCGCAGAGTCGGTGAAGGGGGAACACCGGTTCTGCAGAGGCAACGGAATTGCTCCGTCGCCGTTAGGTAAGACTATAGTCGGATCATGACCAATCTGCTAATTGATTGTGTCTGTTTTTGATATAGCACTGCACTATACAACGATTAAACCGAGTCGAGTCAGATAGATACAATTTTCCGGTTGTATCTACGGAGCGCCAAATGAATCAGCCCGAGGCAGTTGCCGATGCCGCAACTGCGCAAGAAGTCGATCTGCGTCGAACATTCGCCATCATTTCCCACCCGGACGCCGGCAAAACCACGCTCACCGAAAAGCTGCTGTTGTTCGGCGGTGCGATCCAGCTGGCCGGCACCGTCAAGGGCCGCAAGGCATCCCGTCATGCCACCTCTGACTGGATGGCGATGGAGCAGTCGCGCGGTATCTCGGTGACGACCTCGGTGATGCAGTTCCCCTACAACGAGCGCATCGTCAATCTGCTGGATACGCCCGGCCATGAGGACTTCTCGGAAGACACCTATCGCACGCTGACCGCCGTGGATTCAGCCTTGATGGTCATCGACATCGCGCGCGGCGTCGAGCCGCGAACCATCAAGCTGATGGAGGTCTGTCGGCTGCGTACTACGCCCATCTTCACCTTCATCAACAAGATGGACCGCGACGGCCGCCCGCCGCTGGAGGTTCTGGATGAAATCGAGGACATCCTGAAGATCGAGTGCGCGCCCATCACCTGGCCGATCGGCATGGGCCGGGCCTTCAAGGGGGTCTATCACCTGCTGGAAGATAAGGTGCATCTCTACGAGGGCACCGATAACGAAGCCGGGGGCCGCACCATTACGCTGGACGGTCTTGAGGACGACCGGCTCAAGGAAATCGCCGGCGATTATTACGACGACCTGCTCGACGAAATCGAGCTGGTGCGCGAGGCCGGATCGAACTTCGATCTAGAGCGTTATCGGGCCGGCGAGGTCACACCGGTGTTTTTTGGATCGGCGGTCAACAACTTCGGCATCCGCCCGCTGCTGGACTCGTTCGTCGAGTGGGCGCCGGCCCCGCAGGCTCGCGAGACCACCTCGCGCGAGGTCACGCCTACGGAAAAGCCGCTGTCGGGCTTCGTGTTTAAGATCCAGGCCAATATGGACCCGCAGCATCGCGACCGGATCGCCTTTATGCGCATCTGCTCGGGCCATTACAAGAAAGGCATGAAGATGCGCCATCTGCGCGCGGGCAAGGATATCCGTGTGGGCGATGCCATCACGTTCATGGCCAACCGGCGCGAACACGCCGAGACCGCCTGGCCGGGCGATATCATCGGCATCCACAACCACGGCACCATCGCTATCGGCGATTGTTTTTCCGAAGGTGAAGAACTGGCGTTTACCGGTATTCCTAACTTCGCGCCCGAGCTGTTCCAGCGCGTGGTGCTGCGCGACCCGCTCAAAGCCAAGGCGCTGCACAAGGGCCTGGATCAGCTCTGCGAGGAAGGCGCGACCCAGGTCTTCCGCCCGCTGCACAACAACGACGTGATCCTGGGCGCGGTCGGCACCCTGCAGTTCGACGTGGTGGCTGAACGCCTGCGCACCGAGTACAACGTAAACGCCGGCTTCGAGGCGATCGAAGTCTTCACCGCCCGCTGGATCTACGGCGACACGCGCGAGATCGACAAATTTCGCAACAAGATGGACACGGGCATCGCCGAAGACCACTCGGGCGCGCTGGTCTATCTGGCGCCCTCGCGGGTCAAGCTGCAGCTGACCGAAGAGCGCTGGCCGGAGATCAGTTTTGCGGCCGTGCGCGAGTTCAACACCGGTCAGACACGCTAGGGGCTGCTACCGTCTCGTACGAGACGGCAACAGCCCCCCTGGCGACTACGCCCGGCGGCTCGTCAGTCCGCGCCCTCGGCGTCCGGCTCGAAGGTCGTAACGCTCAGGCTATAACCGGCCTTGGTCAGGCGCTCGGCCTCGGCGTCCAGGTCTGCCCGGGCCAACGGGCGCTCAGCCAGCCAGTCGCTATCCAGCGTCAGTACAATCTGCTTCTGATCGATAGCGATACGTCCGGGCGGGCGATTGGCCGGGTTACGCGCGCGGTGCAGAATGACCGCCAGGCGCAACACCAGCGCCGCCCGCTCTAGCCGGGCGCGCCAGAGCTTGGGCACATCGTCGAGCAGCTCGGTCCGCAGGCGTCCACGATGCAGACGTACCAGCAACGACAAACGATGCTGATCGGCTTGGGAGAAACCGCGCAGGTCGGCGTGGGCCAGCAGATAGGCGCCGTGCTTGTGATAGCCGCGATGGGCGATAGTCAAGCCGATCTCGTGCAGCATCGCCGCCCAGCCCAGGGTCTGGCGCATGGCGTGGTCGGCAGGGCCTTCGTCGGCGGCATCCTCGGGCCGATTACTGGCCCATAACCGCTCAGCGGTGGCCGCGACCCGCATACCATGGGCCATATCCACGTTAAAGCGCTCGGCCGCCTCATCCACGCCCTCATCGCGAGCATCATGGGCGGCAAGCCGGTCCAGCAAGTCGCTGATCACCCCTTCGCGCAGCGCCTTGTCGGACACGCTCATGCGCTCGACACCCAGGCTTTCAAAAATCCCCACCAGCACGGCCAGCCCGCCGGCGAATATCGCCTGACGGTCATCGGCCAAACCCGGCAGCGACAGTTTGTCGATCTGGCCGGTCTTGCGCACGGTGCGGGCCAGTTTTTTCAGCGCATCGGGCGTAATCACGCCCATCGGGTCTTCGACGCCGGTGGCCCGCAGGATGGACTTGATACTGCCGGAGGCGCCGATCGCGCTCGTCCAGCCGGCCTGTCGATACGCATAGACCAGCGGCTCGAGCGTGACGCGCGCGGCCATCACGGCCGCCTGCCAGCGGGACTTGTCGATCTTGCCGTCGCCGAAGAACCGACGCGTGAAGGTCACCGCCCCCAACGAGACACTTTCGACGTGTCGCACCTCGGGGCCACGGCCGATGACTAGCTCCGTGGAGCCGCCGCCGATATCCACGACCAGACGCTGCTCGGCGATATCCCCCAAGTCTTCGCAGACACCGGCATAGATCAGCCGGGCCTCTTCCGCGCCGTAAATAATTTCGATGGGATGGCCCAGCGCGGCTTCGGCTTCGGCCAGGAAATCCTCGGCGTGCCGGGCCTGACGCAGGGTATTGGTGCCCACGATGCGTACCTGGGGCGAAGGCAGCTGGGCCAGGCGCTGGCCGAAGCGCGATAGGCAGGCCAACGCCTTGTCACGGGTCGGCGCATCTAGCGTGCCGTCCTCACCCAGGCCACCGGCCAGACGCACGGACTCTTTCAGGCGGTCCACCACGCGCTGCTGGCCGCCTTCGACCTGCACCACGATCATATGAAAACTGTTCGACCCGAGGTCGACCGCGGCCACGGTCAGTGCTGCGTTTTCGGCCTCGGGGGGTTTCAAAGCGCTGGTCATCGCACTATCTTAGTCGGGCAGCCTGCGGGTTGCGAGGGCTAACCTTATCAATACGTACGGGCGGGGCACCGGTATCGTGGCGAGTCTTTTTTCCGGCGAGGCCGAGCGCGCGCTCGCGCTATCGCAAGCGTTGTATCGACAACGCATCGTTATTTTATGTGTGCTGGCATTGCTGATGACCGGCTGTGCCAGTACGAGCCGGGTCGGCGGTGGGCCCGGCGCCGACGGGCACCGCACCGCAAGCGCCGCGGGCCAGGCCGACGACGAGGACAGCTGGCTGGAAGCCGGCGCCAACGGCCTGGTGGCTGCGCGCGACAAGCTGCGATCGGCGCTGCACCGCGTTTATCAGAGCTGGGCCGGCACACCCTATCGTTATGGCGGCGAGTCGCGCGAGGGCGTTGACTGCTCCAGCTTCGTCCAGCAAACGCTCGACACGGTCGAATCCTTCGAGCTGCCCCGGACGACCGTGGAGCAGGCCCGCATCGGGCTTTCAATCTCCAAATCTGACTTGCGGATCGGTGATCTGGTCTTTTTCAAAACCGGCCGCCTGTCGCGTCATGTGGGTATCTATCTCGGCCAGGGCCGCTTCATGCATGCCTCCAGCAGCGCCGGGGTCACCATTTCGCGCCTGGACAACGTCTACTGGCGACATCATTACTGGCAATCTCGTCGGGTGACCGCCGACCGCGGGCCGTCGGGGCTGGAGCCGGCCAGTCTCTAGCGCACCCGCCCCGGGCCGCGGCACGTATCGTCTACCCTGTGCGCTGACTTAAACGCGACCCCGCCAGGATGAACGACACCACTGAGATGAATGGGCTCCGCCAAGAGTTGTGGCGGATCATATTCGGCACCGACACCCGCGGCGGCTGGACGTTCGACGTCGTGTTGCTGGTGGTCATCGTCGCCAGCGTGGCCAACCTGATGCTGTTGTCGGTGGGCTCGATTCGCGAGCAGATCGGCGGCGTGCTCAACCAGCTCGAGTGGGTCTTCACCGGCTTGTTCACGCTGGAATATGTAGTGCGCATCTATGCCGCCCGGCGGCGTCTCGCCTATATCCGCAGCTTCTACGGGCTCGTTGACCTCGCCTCGATCCTGCCCATGTATGCAGCGCTGGTCTTTCCCAGCTCGCATTTCTTTATCGCGATCCGCGTGCTGCGCATCATGCGGATCTTCCGCGTGCTCAAACTCGTGGAGTACGCCAACGACCTCCTGCTACTGCAGCGCTCACTCAAGCAGGCCCAGCGCAAGCTACAGATCTTTCTGGGGGCGCTGGCCCTGTTCGTCACGCTGCTGGGCGCGGTGATGTATGTCGTCGAGGGCCCGGCCAGCGGTTTTACCAGCATCCCGCGCTCGATCTACTGGGCGATCGTGACCATCACGACCGTGGGTTACGGCGATATCTCCCCGGCGACCCCCATCGGCCAGGCGATTGCCGGCGTGGCTATTCTGATCGGCTACTCGGTACTCGCGGTCACCACCGGTGTCATCACCGCCGAGCTGACCAACGAAATCCGAAACAACCGTCAGAAGATCATGTGTCCGCACTGCGAGCGCAGCGGCCACGAGGGCGACGCCCATTACTGCAAGTACTGCGGCGGGGATCTGGAGGAAGACTCCGAGGACGAAGACGTCGAAGATGAAGATCAGGCCGCGGCACGCGACAAGCTCGACTGATCGCGCGACGGACGCTGTAGCGGCGAACCCGCCCCAAAAGAGCGTCCCGCGCAGCTCAAGGGCACGGCCGCATACATAGCTTGAGCCGGTCGGCGGCCCGCTAAGGAAGCTCTGCATAACCTCT
>DCKU01000188.1 GCA_002320455.1 Salinisphaera sp. UBA1666 | reverse complement strand
GCGCGGGGGCCGGCCGATGATGTCGCGCAGTGCATCGAGTTCGATGAAATTGTCGGCCTGACGGCGCAGCTCGTCCGCGATCATCGGCGGCTGCGAGCGGATGGTCGAGACGACCGAAACCCGCACGCCCTGACGCTGCAACGCCTCGATCAGGGGGCGGAAATCGCCGTCGCCGGAAAACAGGACGGCGTGGTCCAGCCGGGGCGCAAGCTCCATCGCATCCACCGCCAGTTCGATATCCATGTTGCCCTTGACCTTTCGCCGACCCATCGGATCGATATATTCCTTGGCCGGCTTCGTGACCACGCAATAGCCGTTATAGTGCAACCAATCGACGAGGGGACGGATCGGGGAATATTCCTCGCTTTCCATCAGGGCGGTATAGTAATAGGCCCGCATCAGCTTGCCCCGACGGTCGAACTCTTGCCGCAGCAGCTTGTAATCTATATCGAAACCAAGCGCCTTCGCGGCGGCGTAGAGATTGGCTCCATCAATGAAGATGGCCAGCCGGTCGTCCTTGTAAAACATTCTGTGTTGCCTTCAATGGATCTTTCTTGCTCCCGGCGGTCGCGGATCAGAGTGAGGGGCCTGATTGTTCCAGACCGGCCGGAACGTCTTAGGACAGAAGGACTGACATGATTAACCTGTCTTTCGGTATCGGTGCAGTCGGCGCCAATCTGCCCTCGGCTGCGGGCAGTGCCGGTCAGACACTGCGCGCGGCTGCGGGCATTCTGCATAGTGAACAACACATTTCAATAACGGCGATCAGCCGCTTCTGGCGGACACCCGCCGTTCCCGCCGGATCGGGCCCGGATTATTGCAACGCTGCCTTCTGCTTCAGCACGATCCTGCCGGCCGAGGCGGTTCTGGCCCGGTTTCATGCCATCGAGGCCCGGTTCGGACGGGACCGCGGAACCGGGCGCTGGTCGGCGCGGGTGCTGGATCTTGATCTTCTCGCGCTGGCCGACCGGATCGCGCCGGACCCCGAAACCCTGGCGCACTGGATCGGCCTGCCGCCCGACCGGCAGGGGTGCGAGGCGCCCGACCGCCTGATCCTGCCGCATCCGCGGATTCAGGACCGCGGTTTCGTGCTTGCGCCGCTGGCCGAGATCGCGCCGGGATGGCGCCATCCGCTGACCGGGCGCAGCGTGGCGGCCATGCTGGCCGGCCTGGGACCCGGCGGGCTGGCCGGAATGCAGCCGCTTTCCCCCGAAAGCCTTGACATTTGACCCCTCGGCCATCAGTTATCCGGTTTCGCTCTGGATACCCGATTCGCAGTTTAGCACAGGTGATGACATGGCCCGCGTAACCGTCGAAGATTGCGTCGACAAGGTTCCCAACCGGTTCGATCTGGTGATGCTCGCCTCGCATCGCGCGCGAGAAATCGCCGCAGGCAGCCCACCCACGGTGGACCGCGACAACGACAAGAACCCGGTCGTCGCCCTGCGCGAGATCGCTGACGAGACCCAGCCGGTCGACGACCTGCGCGAGCGGATGATCGAATCGACCCAGACCCAGATCGAGGTGGATGAGCCCGAAGAGGATGCGATGGCGCTGTTGCTGGGCACGGAAGTGGACCGCCCCAAGCCCGCCGACGAGGAATCCGAGGAACGGATGCTGCGCATGATGCTGGAAGCCAACCAGCGCTAGGGCAGAGGCGAACGAGGTCTTCGGCAGGACATGATCGACGTCGAAGACCTGATCGCGCTGGTCCGCAACTACAACCCGCGCAGCAATGCAGACCTGATCCGCGAAGCCTATGAATACGGGATGCGGATGCACGAGGGTCAGTTCCGCCATTCCGGCGAGCCCTATTTCACCCATCCCATCGCCGTCGCCGCCATCCTGACCGAGATGCGGCTGGACGACGCGACCATCGTGACCGCCCTGCTGCACGACACGGTCGAGGACACGCGATCGACCAAGGAAGAGATCGTCACCATCTTCGGCCCCGAGATCGCCGATCTGGTCGATGGCGTGACCAAGCTGACCAATCTGCAACTCAGCAACACCCAGTCCCGGCAGGCCGAGAATTTCCGCAAGCTGTTCATGGCCATGTCGCGCGATCTGCGCGTGATCCTGGTCAAGCTGGCCGACCGGCTGCACAACATGCGCACGCTGGACGGCCAGAACCCACGCAAGCGCGCCCAGATCGCCCGCGAGACGCTGGAGATCTATGCGCCCATCGCCCGGCGGCTGGGCATCAACAGTATGCGCACGGAGCTAGAAGAAAAAGGCTTCGCCAACATGTATCCGCGGCGCTATGAAGTGCTGCTCAAGGCTAGCCGCTCGATCGCCGGCGACCGGCGCAGCCTACTGCGCGAGATCGAGGAAACGCTGTCGCGCTCGGTGGCCGCGGAGGGCCTGACCGCAGCGGTGAAGGGGCGGCGCAAGAATCTCTACAGCATCTATCGCAAGATGCGCGAAAAACATCGGCGTTTTCTCGATGTGTTCGATCTCTACGGCGTGCGTATCATCGTGGACTCGGTCGATGAATGCTATCGCGTGCTGGGTATCGTGCATCATCGCTACCGCCCGATTTCCGAGCAGTTCAACGACTATATCGCCAACCCCAAGTTGAACGGTTACCAGTCCCTGCATACCACGGTCATTGCCCGCGGCGGCTTGAAGTTCGAGGTGCAGATCCGCACCCGCGAGATGGACCAGATCGCCGAGGCCGGTATCGCAGCCCATTGGCAATACAAGCTGGGCGAATCAGCCGGCCGGCTGGGCACCCTGGACGCCGAGGAATGGCTGGGCCATCTGGCCGATCTGCACGCCGACGAGGGCGACTCGATCACCTTCGTCGACTCGCTGCGCATGGACCTGTTCCCCGACGAGGTCTATGTCTTCACCCCCAAGGGCAAGATCATCCAGCTGGCTAAGGGGGCTACCTGCGTGGATTTTGCCTACGCCGTGCATACGGAGCTGGGCAACCGCTGTGTTGCCGCGCGCGTGGACAACCACCTGGCCCCGCTCAACAACAAGCTCGAGTCCGGTCAGACGGTCGAGATCATCACGGCCAAGCACGCCCGGCCCAATGCGGCCTGGCTGCATTTCTTAAAGACCGGCAAGGCCCGGGCCGGCGTGCGCAACTATCTCAAGAACCAGCGCGACGACAAGGCGCAGGAGCTGGGCGAGCGGCTGCTGGAAAAATCGTTGTCGGATCTGGGGCTGTCGCTGCGGCGTCTGTCGCGATCTGACATCGATCGCGGGCTGGGCGAGATGGGTGAGCCCAACCTGCCGGCGCTTTATTCGGCGATCGGCCTGGGCCGTCGACTGGCGCCGCTGGTCGCCCGGCATTTCCTCTCTGGCGATACCCCCGTGGCTTCGGGCAAGCGCGCCAAACCCCTGGCGGTGCAGGGCACGGAAGGCCTGGTGGTCGAGTTTGCCAAGTGCTGTCACCCGGTGCCGGGGGACGCCATCCACGGCCAGGCCAGCGTGGGCCGCGGCCTGGTGGTGCATCGCACGGGCTGTGCCTACTCGGCGCGCCGCACGGCCTCGAACGACCGCGTGGAGCTGACCTGGGCCGAGAATGTCTCCGGCGAATACGAGGTCGAGCTGCGGGTCACGGCCACCAATAAGCGCGGGCTTCTGGCCAGCCTGTCAGCGCGCTTTGCCGACGCCGACGCCAATATCGAGAACGTGAACTTCCCCGAACGCGGCGGCGCACTGCTGACCATTCGCTTCTTGATCGGGGTGCGGGATCGCCACCATCTGGCCAACGTCATTCGACGGATTCGGCGTATTCCCGAGGTCGAGAGCATCGAGCGCAGCTAGGCTTCCCTAGTCGCGGAGGTGGCATCCGCTGCCGGGCAGCCTGTAGGGCACAGCTTCGATACACTCAAAGCGAAATCCTTAATCCAGGACAACGCCATGGCGGCTGATAGCACGCAAGATAAACGCCCCACCCCCGATCCGGCCGAGGAGAATGCGTTCTTCCCGTCGCCTTATTCGCTGTCGCAATTCACAGCGCCCAAATCCGACCTGTCCGGCGCGGACTATCCCAATGCCTATCAGGGCAAGCGCCTGAAAGTGTTGATGATCGGCGCCGATGAGCGGTATCTACCGACCGACAATGGCAGTCTGTTTTCTACCGGCAACCATCCGGTCGAAACCCTGCTGCCGATGATTCACCTCGACAAGGCCGGCTTTGGCTTCGACGTGGCGACGCTGTCGGGCAACCCGGTCAAGTTCGAGCACTGGGCCATGCCGTCGGAAGACGAAGAGGTCAAGGCCTTCTACGACCGGTATCGCGAGCAGTTCAAAGCGCCCTTGAAACTCTCGGACGTGATCGACGAAGGGCTGGACAATGCCGACTATATCGCGGTGTTTATCCCCGGTGGCCACGGGGCGCTGATCGGCCTGCCGAAAAGCCAGGACGTGAAACAGGTCCTAAAATGGGCCCACGACAGCGACAAATTCATGATCTCGCTGTGTCACGGTCCGGCGGCATTTCTGGCCGCCAGCGATACGGATATGTACCAGGGCTACAAGATCTGTGCCTTCCCCGACGCCCTGGACGCGCAGACGCCGGATATCGGCTATATGCCGGGACATCTGACCTGGAAGTTCGGTGAACAACTCAAGGCCATGGGCTTTGAGATCATCAACGACGATATCTCGGGTGCGACCCATCGAGATCGTAAGCTCTTGACCGGTGACAGCCCGCTGGCCGGCAACGCGCTCGGCAAACTGGCCGCAGAGGCGCTGCTCGAAACCGCTGCCGAAGACTGACCTTCCGGTCGGCGGACATATCCGCCGGGCGGCGCCCGACTCTTTTCGCACGCCGGGCCGCCCGGCCGGCCCGCGTGGCCGCTTCAGGCGCGACACGGCCCGCGCACGGTGTGTAAAAATACAGCGTCTTTCCAAGCGCAAATCCAACCCCATGAGCAAGCGTGAAATCATCCATACCGATGCCGCGCCTTCGGCTATCGGTCCGTATTCCCAGGCCGTGAAGGTCGGTGACACGGTCTATATTTCCGGCCAGATTCCGCTGGATCCGAGCACCGGCGAGCTGGTCGCCGGTGATTTCAAGGCCCAGGTCGAGCAGGTCTTCGATAATCTGATGGCCGTCATCAAGGCCGCCGGGGCAGGCCCCGAGCATGCCGTGCGCGTGGGCCTGTACCTGACCGACATGAGCCAGTTCGGCGTGGTCAACGAGGTGATGGCCGAGCGTTTCGCCGCACCCTATCCCTCGCGCGCGGCCATCGGCGTGGCCGCACTTCCAAAGAACGCCACCGTCGAGGCCGATGCCATCCTCGTCGTCGACTAAGCCCGCGCTAACCGCAGACGCCCCGGTCCGTCGTTTGGCGGGCGTGGGGCCGAAGGTGGCCGAGCGGCTGGCCGGCCTGGGGATCCACAGCGTGGGCGATGTGCTGTTGCACCGCCCGCGCCAATACGAGGATCGCACGCGGATAGACCCGGTCAGCGCGCTGCTGCCACAGACATCGGCACAATGTGTGGTGCGCGTGGAACACGCCGAGGTGCGCATGGGCCGGCGCCGCAGCCTGTTCGTCTCCACCTCGGACGGCAGCGCCTGGCTGGGCCTGCGCTTCTTCCACTTCGGCTCGGGCCAGCAGGCTCGGCTGTCGCCGGGCACCTGGCTGCGGGTGTTCGGCGAGCCGCGCGCTGCGGGTTATCAGCTGGAAATGGTCCATCCCGAGGTCGAGGTGGTGGCCGATGCGGAAGCCGGCCACGCGATCACGCCCGAGCTGCTGGCGATCTATCCCACGGCCTCGGGGGTGACCCAGGCGCGTCTGCGTGACATGGCCGCCCAGACGCTGGCGCTGCTGGCCCGTGATGATTTCTGGCCCGAGCTTTTGCCGGCGGATCTGTCCGGCGAGGCGCTAGCCATGACGGCCCGCGAGGCGCTCCAGCGGATCCACCGGCCGCCGGAGGATACCGATCTGGCGGCGCTGATCGAGGGCAACGACCCGGCCGTGCGTCGGCTGTCGTTTGAAGAGCTTCTGGGGCATCAGCTGGGCCTGCGGGCCCGTCGGCGCCAGATTCGTGCCGATCGGGCGCCGGCCATGCGCGAGGCCGGGCGCGGGCTCGGTCCGCTGTTCGAGGGACTGGGCTTTTCGCCCACCGGTGCCCAGCGCCGGGTGATCGGTGAAATTCTGGCCGATATGTCGGCTACGTCGCCCATGCTGCGCCTGGTGCAGGGCGATGTCGGCTCGGGCAAGACGGTGGTGGCTGCTGCGGCCCTGCTGACCGCGGTCGATAACGGCTGGCAGGGCGCGTTCATGGCGCCGACCGAGCTTTTGGCCGAGCAGCACTACAGCGCGCTGACCGGCTGGCTGGCGCCGCTTTCTGTGCCGGTCTGGCTGTTGACCGGCAAGAAGAAACAAGACGAAGACGCCCGTCAGGCTATCGCCGACGGCCGCCCGGGCGTCGTGGTGGGCACGCATGCCCTGTTTCAGCAGGCCACGGAGTTCGGTGCGCTGGGGCTGGCGGTCATCGACGAACAGCATCGATTCGGCGTGGATCAGCGTCTGGCTCTCCGCAACAAGGCTGCCAAGAAAGGCCGTGTTGCGACCACCGCCCACCAGCTGATCATGACCGCCACGCCGATCCCGCGCACGCTGGCCATGTCGGCCTATGCCGATCTGGATACCTCGGTAATCGACGAGCTGCCGCCGGGGCGCACGCCGATCAAGACCGTGGCTATTCCTAACAGCCGGCGTGAGGAAGTGATTGCCCGTATTGGCGAGGCGGTAGCCGCCGGGCGCCAGGTCTATTGGGTCTGTACGCTCATCGAGGCCTCGGAAAAGCTCGAGGCCCAGGCCGCCGAGGCCGCGGCCGAGGATTTGGCCGACCGGCTGCCCGGCCTGCGGGTATCGCTGGTGCACGGGCGGATGAAGACCGCCGACAAGGCGCGGGCCATGAATGCCTTCAAGGCCGGGGATATCGACGTGCTGGTGGCCACCACGGTGATCGAGGTGGGCGTGGACGTGCCCAACGCCTCGCTGATGATCATCGAAAACGCCGAGCGCCTGGGCCTGGCCCAGCTGCATCAATTACGCGGCCGGGTAGGGCGCGGATCGGTGGCCAGCCACTGCGTGCTGCTCTATCAGGGCCCGCTGTCGGAGACCGCGCGCTCGCGCCTGTCGGCCCTACGCGCCAGCAATGACGGCTTTGCCATCGCCCGGGCGGATCTGGATCTGCGCGGGCCGGGCGAGGTGTTGGGTACCCGCCAGACCGGTGCCGCCACCTTTCGTATCGCCGATCTGGTGCGCGACGCCGATCTGGCCGAGGCCGCGCTGGCGGTGGCCGACGATGTGCTGGCCTATCACCCGCGTGAGGCCGATGCGCTGATCACCCGCTGGACCAGCGCCGGCGAGAACTATGCCCAGGTCTGAGCCGGTAGAGCCGACAACCGGTTAGACTGCAGGGCTCATCGCTACTGATCCGCCTGCTATGAAGTATGTGCGCCGCGCGGCCGAGCTGGGCTGCTTCCAGCTCGAGCAGTTCATCGTCCGCGGCACCTTGTCGCGCCTGATCGTCATCGCGCTGGCCATGGTGCTGATCGCGGTGGTGGCCGGGCTGATCGCTTATGCGGTCCTGCCCCGGGCCGACTATGCCGATCGCGGCGCGGCCATGTGGTGGGCGTTTCTGCGCCTGACCGACTCGGGCTATCTGGGTGACGACCAGGGCGTGTGGCTACGCGCGATCTCGACCACGCTGACGGTGCTGGGCGTGGTGCTGTTCGTGGGCGCGCTGATTGCCACCATGACCCAGTGGCTAGACGATACCATCGAAACCCTGGAAGCCGGTTATACGCCCATCGCCAAGAACGATCACCTGCTGATCCTGGGCTGGAACAACCGCACCGCAGAAATGGTCGAGCAGCTCATCAGCGCCGAAGGCCGGGTGGCGCGGTTTCTGCGGGCCCGCGGGGCCAAGCGGCTGACCGTGGTGGTGCTGGCCCAGAAAGTCTCGCCTGCGCTGACGGCCGAGCTGCGCGACGTGCTGGGGCGGCGCTATCGCCGGCGCCAGATCATCCTGCGCTCGGGCAGCCCGCTGCGCACCGAACATCTAAAGCGCGTGGACTATGCCCATGCCGGGGCCATCGTCCTGCCGGCTGCCGAGTTTGATGCCGGCGGCGCGCCCGACGAGCGCACCATAAAGACCTTGATGAACGCCGCGGCCGCCAGCGGCGATGTGCCGGCTGCCGAGCTGCCGTTGATCGTGGCTGAAATCTTCGACGCCGACCTGCTGGAAACCGCGCGCCAGGCTTATCCCGGCCCGGCCGAAATCGTGGGTACGGCGGAAATCATTGCACGCCTGCTGGTACAGAACACGCGCTATCCCGGCCTGGCTGCGGTCTATAACGTATTGCTGGCCGGCCACGACCGGCCCGAGGCCAACCGGCTGTTCGTGCCCGAGCCGGCAGCCGAGCATATCGGCCGGCCCGCAGCCGAGCTGGCGGGGTGTTATCCGCAGGCGGTGTTGATCGGTATTGCCCGCGGCGGGCGTTTTCATGCGCTGTACGCCGACGAGGGGCTGACTGTGGCCGAGGGCGACCGGGTGGCGCTGATTGCGCGTGGCTACGCCGACTGCGAGGCCGCGGGTGCGCCGGCGCGCCTGGCCGAGCGCGACGGCTCGGCGACACTGGCCGCCCCGGCGGTGCCGCCCCGGCGCCGCGTGCTGGTGCTGGGCTGGAACCAGAAGCTGCCCTCGCTGCTTGAAGAATTCGACTCACTCACGGGCGAGCATGTAGCCATTGATGTCTGCTCGTCGCTGCCGGTGGCTGAGCGTGAGGCGCTTCTGGCCCAGCGCGGTATCGAGATTCGGCATATCAGCCTGACCCATCACGAATTCGTGGTCACCTCGTATGCGCATCTGTCTCGCCTGGCGTTGGCCGAGTACGACACCGTCATTCTCGTGGCCAGCGACTGGCTGGGCTCCGCCGAGGCGGCGGATGCGCGGCTGCTGCTTTCGGACCTGGTGGTCAAACGCGCCCTGTCCGCGGTTGGGGCCGCGCCTACGCTGATCGTCGAGACCATGGACGAAGACAATCTGTCGCTGTTCGAAGACCCGCAGGCCGAATGCCTGGTCTCGCCGGTGATCCAGTCGAACCTGTTGACCCAGGTGGCCCTGCGACGCGAGCTGCACTGGGTGATCGAGGACATCTTCGGCGCGCACGGCGCCGAGGTGGCCCTGCGCCCGGCGCTGGCGGCCGGAGCCCCGCCGTATGAGGCCAGCTTCGACGAGCTGGCCGCGCGCATGGCCGCCGCCGGCGAGATCCTGCTGGGGCTGCTCCAAGACAGCCCCAGCGGCTGGCAGGCCGAACTCAACCCGGTTGATCGCACGACCCCGCGGCGCCTGACCGCGGCCGACCGGCTGGTGGTGATTCTCTCAGAGCCAGCCCTTGCGCCGGAAATAGATCAGCATGACGGCCACCAGCGCGATCATCACGCCCACTAGGATCGGATAACCGTAGTAGAAGCCCAGCTCGGGCATGTTCCACGGGCTCTTGGTATCGAAATTCATGCCATAGACGCCCACCAGAAACGACAGCGGCATGAAGATGGTGGCGATGAGCGTGAGCACGCGCATGACATCGTTCAAGCGCACCGAGGCCAGCGACAGATGGGTTTCCAGCAGCGAGCCGGCGGTGTCGTAATAGCCCTCGGCCAGATCGACCACGCGCTTGGCGTGGTCCTGGACGTCGCGAAAATAAGGCCGGTTGTCGTCGTGGATCAGGCCGTGATCGAGCATGGTCCAGCGCACGAACAGCTCGTTTTGTGACAACAGCACGCGGCGCATGCCGATCAGCCGGCGTTTCAGATCGTGGATGGTGCCGATCAGATCATCGCCGCGCTCGGCGAATATGCGCTCTTCTAGGGCCTCCAGATGATCGTTGTAGGCTGCCAGCACTTCAAAGCTGGCATCCACCACGACATCGGCCAGGCAGTAGCCGAGATAATCGGTCTCGGCGTGCACCAGCCGCCCGTGGGCTTCGTGGATACGCTCGCGCACCGCGGCGAACAGGTCATGATCACCGGCGTGGAACGACAAGACGAAATCGTCGCCAATGAACAGACTGACCTGCTGGAAGATCAGCGTCTCGCCCTGCATGTAGGGCAGAGCCAGCGTGATGAACAGGCTCTGGCGATAGGTGTCCAGCTTGGGCCGCTGGCCGTGGTTTATGACGTCTTCGAGCGCCAGCGGGTGCAGGTTGAAAGCCTGGCCGATGCGGGTGAGCTGGGCCGCACTCACATCGCCCTCGAAGTGCAGCCATGTCAGGCGATGCCCGGGATGCTCGCGCTGCGCGAGTGCAGC
Source organism: Salinisphaera sp. UBA1666 (assembly GCA_002320455.1). GTDB lineage: Bacteria > Pseudomonadota > Gammaproteobacteria > Nevskiales > Salinisphaeraceae > Salinisphaera. The sequence continues at coordinate 8,215 of DCKU01000188.1, read as the reverse complement.
CTCGATATTGTGTACGTCACGCTCGTGGGCCGGGGCGTCGCTGCCGTAGTCCACACGATAGATGGTCAGGCCTCCGATCAGCTCGTGGGGTTCGGGATCCACCAGTGCGCCCGGCGCGTGGCCGGGCCGTGGACGGCGAGACAGCGAATAACCCAGCATCGGTTTCTCCGGCGGCAATAGGGGGTGATCTTACGCCGAGCCCTAAGCGCGCGCCGGGGCCAGACAGGTGATTAAGAGAGCGCCGGCGTCGGCTGCTGCGTCCGCGGCCGCACGAGCGGTTCGTGTGGTCGTGATGACATCGTCGACGATGCCGACGTGTCGGCCGGTGAGATCGGCCGTGGCGACGAACGCGCCGGCCACGTTGGCGCGGCGCTCGCTGGCAGCCAATCCGCTTTGTCGCTGGGTGGCGCGCCGGCGTTGCAGCGCGTCGTCCACGACGGGCACACCCAACGCGCGGCCCAGATGATGCGCGATCCGCTCGGCCTGGTTGAACCCGCGGGCCCGAAACTGGCGCGGGTGCAGCGGCACGGGCAGCAATACGTCACAGCTCGCCCAGCCGTTGTCAGCGAGTCGCTCGGCCAGCAGCAGCGCCAACGGGCGGGCGTGTTGGATGCGCCCGCGAAACTTGAGCGCGCCAATCAGCCACGCCAGCGCCTCGTCGTAGTGGCAGGCGGCGTAGGCATGGTCGAAAACCGGTGCCCGCTGGCAGCCGGAACAGAGTGTAGCGGCCGAGTCGGCCGCCAAGGGCAGCGCACAGTGGCAGCAGCTGCGCACCAGCCACGGCAGATCACGCCGGCAGGCGCGGCAGATGCCGGCATCGTCGATGAGGCGCGCCGCACATAAAGCACAGGTTCGCGGCAGCCAGGCCGTAAGGTTATTTTTTGACCAATTGTCAATAATCGAGAAAGCCACAGGTTGACGCCGCGTTCTGCCGGATTAGAGTTTGTCGTTCAAAGCACCGACTTATATCAACGACGATCCTGCCATGACTGAAACCCGCGCCGCCGGCGACCTGCGCCACGACTGGACATTGGACGACGTCAATGCCTTGTTCGCCTTGCCTTTGCCGGACCTGATGATGCGGGCACAGACCGCGCATCGCGCACATTTCGATGCGCGTGACGTGCAGCTTTCCACACTGCTGTCGATCAAGACCGGCGCCTGTCCGGAAGACTGTGCCTACTGCCCGCAGAGCGTGCGTTTCGATACCGGCCTAGAGCGCGAGGCGCTGCTGCCCAAGGATCACGTGGTTGACGCTGCCAAGCGGGCCAAGAACGCAGGTGCCACGCGCTTTTGCATGGGCGCGGCCTGGCGCAGCCCGAAGGACAAAGACCTGGCCGCGGTCATCGAGATGGTCGAGGCGGTCAAGGCCCAGGGGCTTGAGACCTGTGTGACGCTGGGCATGCTCAAGGAGCGCCAGGCGAAGGCGCTGGCCGACGCCGGGCTGGACTATTACAACCACAACCTGGATACCTCGCCGGAGTATTACGACGAGATCATCTCCACGCGCACCTACCAGGACCGGCTGGATACGCTCGGCCACGTGCGCGATGCCGGCCTGAAGGTCTGCTGTGGCGGCATCGTGGGCATGGGCGAAGCCCCCACCGATCGCGCCGAGCTGCTGCGCCAGCTGGCCAACCTGCCCGAGCATCCGCAGAGCGTGCCGATCAATAACCTGGTCCAGGTCGAGGGCACGCCGCTGGCGGGTACTGACCCCATCGACGAGATCGACTTCGTGCGCACCATCGCCGTGGCCAAGATCATGATGCCGGCCTCCTACGTGCGTCTGGCCGCCGGGCGCGAAGAGATGTCCGAGGCCACCCAGACGCTGTGCTTCCTGGCGGGCGTGAACTCGATCTTCTACGGCGATGAGCTGTTGACCACCCACAACCCCAAGCACCAGGCCGATCTGGCCCTGCTGGACAAGCTCGGCATGCGCCCGGAGTCCACGCCCAAGTACACCGAGCTGGAGCCGGGCGTGGCCCCGGATCCGGCGCATGCGCCCCAGGCCAGTGCTGCCGAGGCCTGATGTCGGCCTCGCTAAAAGCGATGGCCCGCGAGCGCCTGGCGGCGATTGATGCCGCCGGGCGCCGGCGCCGGCGGCGGGTGATCACCGGCGGCCACGGGGTCGCACTGGCCGCCGATGACGCCGCGTGTATCAATTTCTGCAACAACGATTATCTGGGCCTGGCCACCGACCCACGCCTGGCCGATGCGCTCGCGACAGCCGCCGGCCGGGTCGGCACCGGCAGTGCTGCCTCCCAGATGGTCACCGGCCATAACGCCGAGCACGCCGGGCTCGAGGCGGATCTGGCCGACTGGCTGGGCCGAGAGGCCGCTCTCGTGTTCTCGACCGGCTATGCGGCCAACCTCGGCGCCATTACCTCGCTGGTGGGCAAGGCCGATCATGTCATCGCCGATGCGCGTAATCATGCCTCGTTGATCGACGGCACGCGGCTGTCCGGGGCGGCCAAGCATATCTATGCCCACGCCGATCTGGCCGATGCCGAGACCCGGCTGGCCGGCGTGGCCGGCCAGCCGGGCCATCGGCTGCTGGTGACCGACAGCGTGTTTTCCATGGACGGCTATACGGCTCCCTTGGCCGGCCTGGCCGAACATGCCCGGGCCCACGACGCCTGGCTGCTGGTTGACGATGCCCACGGCCTGGGATTGTTCGGGCCCGGCGGTGCCGGGCGGGTAGCCGAGGCCGGCCTGGACAGCGCCCGCGTGCCCGTGCTGACCGGCACGCTCGGAAAATCGGTGGGGGCCGCTGGCGCATTCGTGGCCGGGGATGCCGATGTGATCGAGCTGATCCTGCAGCAGGCGCGCTCGCTGATCTTTTCCACGGCCATGCCGCCGGCGGTGGCTGCCGCGGCCCGCCGCGGCGTGGAACTGTCGCGCGCGGCCGATGATCGCCGCGCGCATGTGCACGGCCTGATCGCGCGTTTTCGTACGCGCTTGGCCCAGGCCAGCGTGCCGCTGGCGGCCTCGGATAGTCCGATTCAGCCGGTGGTCGTGGGCGAAGAAGCCGCCGCGCTCGATCTGTCCGCGCGCCTGGCCGAGCGCGGATATCTCGTGGGGGCGATTCGCCCGCCCACGGTAGCGCCGGGCACATCTAGGCTGCGGGTCACGCTGACGGCGGCCCACACGCCCGAGCAGGTCGATGGCCTCTGTGAGGCGTTGGTCGCGGCTTGGCAGCAGACGCCCGCCGCGCGCCAAGCCTCGTAGCGTGGCGCTCGCGATTCATCGCAGCGGCCATGGGCCGGATCTGGTGCTGCTGCACGGCTGGGGGCTGTCGTCGCGCGTGTTTGCCCCGCTTGTTGCGCGTCTGAGCGACACGGCGACCTGTCTCGCAATCGATCTGCCGGGCCACGGCGATAGCCCGGCGCCGACCGATGACGGGTTGCAAGCCTGGGCCGATGCCGTTGCCGCTGCGATTGACGGCCCCGCGGTGTGGCTGGGCTGGTCGCTGGGTGGACTGGTAGCGTTGGATGTCGCCCATCGCTATCCACACTTCGTGGCCGGACTGTGTCTGACGGCGACTACGCCCTGTCTGCAGCATCGCGCGGGCTGGTCGTATGGCTTGTCGCCGGACACGATCGCGGCTACGCGATCCGGTTTGGCCCAGGACTATATCGCCACCGTGTCGCAGTTCCTGCGGATCAACCTGCGCGGCACGGCGGTCGCGGCCGAAACCGCCGAGACGCTGATCGCGGACCTGGCCGAGCGGCCGCCTTCGACGGCCGGGCTGGCCGGCGGTTTATCGATTATCGAGCACGCCGACCTGCGCGACGATCTCGCCGCGATCGGGTGTCCGGCGTGGCTCGTCGGCGGCCGGCTCGACCGACTGGCCCACCCCGATGCCATGCGCTGGATGGCATCACGCTTGCCGCAGGCCACGATCGATGTCTACGATCGCGCCGCCCACGCGCCGTTCATCAGCCAGGCTGCCATCTTTGCGGCTGATCTGGCCGCCTTTGTCACCCGCTGCTCGTCATGACCGCTCGTACGCTGTTCGTTACCGGTACCGATACCGAGATCGGCAAGACCCGTATCGCCTGTGCGCTGCTGCGGGGCCTGGTGGCCGCGGGTGAGACGGCGGTGGGCTACAAACCGGTGGCCAGCGGGGCGGTGTGGCAGGGCCGGCGGCTGGTCAACGAGGATGCGCTGGCGCTCCAGGCTGCCGGCAGTCCGGGCTTTACCTATGAGGCCATCAACCCGCTGGTGTTCGAGCCGGCGATCGCCCCGCATATTGCGGCGGCGGAGGCTGATACGCCGCTGACCGCCGACAAGCTCACCGCCGGCCACGATGCGCTGGCCGCCCGCGCAGACTGGGTGATCGTCGAGGGCGCTGGTGGCTGGCATGTGCCCTTGTCTGACACGCTGGACTTTGCCGGCTGGGCCGCGGGCCAGAACTGGCCAGTGTTGCTGGTGGTGGGCATGCGCCTGGGGTGTGTGAACCATGCGCTGTTGTCCGCGCGGGCGATTGCCGCGGATACACGCCTGGCCGGCTGGGTAGCCAACTGTCTGCCCCCGAAGCAGCCGCGCCTGGCCGAGAATCTGGCCACGCTGAACGCGCGTATGCCCATGTCATGCTGTGCCACGGTGCCTATCGACCCGCCCGCCGATCTTTTGCTGGATATTCGTGCGCAGCTGGCAGGCGCTACCGCATGAGCGTATCGGCCGGTCGGTGGTTCGCGCTTGCGGTACTTGCGGTCTGCGCGCCGGCCCATGCCGACTGGCAGATGAATCTGTCGCCAGGGGCCACGGCCATGACCCGCCAGGTGTGGGATCTGCACACCGCGATGCTCGTCATCTGCGCGCTGACCGCCGGCGGGGTGGTGGCGGTGATGGCCTGGTCGATCGTGCGGCATCGCAAGTCGCGCGGGGCCAGGCCGGCGGATTTTCATGAGTCGATCGGTATCGAGATCGCGTGGACAGTGCTGCCGTTTCTGGTGCTGGCGGCCATCGCAATTCCGGCCGCCAGTACGCTGGTCACACTCTACGATACGGATAACGCCGACGTGACCATCCAGGTCACCGGCCATCAATGGCTCTGGGAATATCGTTATCCCGAGGCCGGTGTGCATTTCTACAGCCGGCTGGCCGATAGCAGTCGGGCCGCAGAGCTGGGCATCGACGGCGCGGCTCCCGATCAGCTCGCCCATTACCTGCGCGACGTGGACAAGCCGCTCGTGGTGCCGGTCCACGCCAAGATCAAGCTCGAGATCACCTCGGCCGACGTCATCCATTCCTGGTGGGTGCCGGCGCTGGGCGGCAAGAAGGATGCTATTCCCGGCCGGGTGAACAAGAAATGGTTCCGCGCCGATACCGTCGGCACCTATCGCGGCCAGTGCGCCGAGCTGTGCGGGCGCGGCCATGCCTTCATGCCGATCGTGGTCAAGGTCGTGTCCAAGGCCGATTATCTGGCCTGGCTCCAGCAGCAGGGCGGCCAGGGTCCGGCCGCGGCGGATCTGCCCGACGCGCCGGCCGATTTCGACGCCCTGGCGCGCCGGGATACGCTGAACCGCGAGCAGGCCATGACGCTCGGCAAACATGTCTATAAGACGCTGTGTGCGGCCTGTCATCAACGCGACGGGGCCGGGCTGGACGCCGCCGGCTACCCGGCACTCACCGGCAGTGATGTGGCCACCGGGCCAATCGCCGAACATATTCGCCAGGTCATCTACGGCAAGAACGCGATGCCGGCGTTTGGCGGCCAGCTCAGCAACGCCGAGATCGCGGCCGTGGTGACCTACGAGCGCAATGCGCTGGGTAACAGCGTCGGCGATCAGGCCACGACGGCCGACGTGGAGGGACAGCGATGAGTGCACGCAACAGGCTGTCGCGCTGGCTGTGGCTGGCCAACCACAAGGACGCCGGGGCCGCCTATCTCGTGCTGGCGGCGGCGATGTTTCTGGTGGGCTCGAGCCTGTCGCTGGTTATCCGCAGCGAGCTTTTCGCCCCGGGCATTCAGGTCGTGGACCCGGCGGTCTACAACCAACTGGTGACGCTGCACGGTCTGATCATGATCTTTGGCGGCATCATGGCGGCCTTCGTGGGCTTTGCCAACATGATGCTGCCGGCGATGCTCGGCGCGCCGGGGCTCTGGGCGAAACGTGCCAGCGGGCCGGTGTTCTGGATGCTGCCCGTGGCGTTTGCGCTGCTGCTGGTCACCCCATTTATCGGCGGTGCACCCCAGACCGGCTGGACGATGTATCCGCCGCTGATCATGCAGACCGGGCCGGCGCTACCTGTATTCATAGGCGCCGTGTGCCTGACCACCGTGAGCGGGTTTGCCTCGTCGGCCAATATTCTGGCCACGATTGTGCGCTGCCGGGCGCCGGGCATGGCGATGTTGCGGATGCCGCTGTTCGCCTGGACCTGGGTCGTTACCGCGTTCCTGATCATGGCCGTGATGCCGGTGCTGGCAGGCACGATGCTGATGCTGGGCGCGGACCGGTTTCTGGGCACCGGGTTCTTTGGCGGGCCGGATGGCAGCGCGCTGCTGTATCAGCATCTGTTCTGGACGTTTGGCCACCCCGAGGTCTATATCATGGTGCTGCCGGCGTTCGGCCTGGTCTCGACCATCATTCCGAGCTTTGCGCGCAAGCGGCTGTTTGGTTATTCCTCGATGGTGTACGCCACACTCTCGATCGGCCTGCTGAGTTTCATCGTCTGGTCGCATCACATGTTCACGACCGGCCAGCCGCTGGCCGCCGAGCTGTTCTTCATGTTTTCGACCATGATCATCTCGGTGCCCACCGGGGTGAAGGTCTTCAACTGGGTGGCCACGATGTGGCGCGGCGCCATGACGTTTGAAGCGCCCATGCTGTTCGCGACCGCCTTTGTGGTCATGTTCATGATCGGCGGCTTCTCGGGGCTGATGTCGTCGCTGGCGCCGGTGGATTTCCAGTATCACGATACCTACTTCGTGGTCGCACATTTTCACTACGTGCTGGTGCCGGGCTCGATCTTCTCGATGGTGGCCGCACTCTATTACTGGATGCCCAAGTGGACCGGGGTGATGTACTCCGAAGCTCTGGCTCGTATCCATTTCTGGTGGAGCATGGTCACCATCAACCTGTTGTTCTTTCCGATGCATTTTCTGGGCCTGGCCGGTATGCCGCGCCGTATCGCCGACTACACCACCCAGTTCACGGACTTCAATCAGGTGATTTCGATCGCGGCCGGGGCGTTTTTCGCCGGCCAGCTGATTTTCGTGTTCAATATGGCGCGCTCGCTGGCCCGACGTGGCCCGGCGGCACCAGCGCGGCCGTGGGAAGGCGCCCGCGGGCTCGAGTGGACGCTGGCCTCGCCGTGGCCGCGTGAGACGTTTGCCACGCCGCCCAGGATCGCGCCCGAGGAACTGGCCAAACCGGATTGATCGAGTGATGAAACGACGCGGCATCAAACTGGGCGCTTTTCGACTGGCGCCGCCCTGGTGGGCCATTTTGTTGGCACTCGTAGGCGTGGTGATTTTGTCCTCGCTGGGCCTGTGGCAGATCGAACGCGCCCATACCAAGGCTAGAATCCTAGCGGCCCAGCAGGCGGCCCAGGCTGCCGGGCCGCAGCACGTCACGATTGATAGCGACGCGCTGGACGGGGAGTCCGGCGGGTTGACCTACGGCTACCGCATCATCGTGACAGGGCGCTACGACGCCGCCCATCAGATTCTGCTGTCCAACCAGGTGGAGGGCACGCGCACCGGCTATCGCGTCTGGACGCCGCTGGTCACGGATTCCGGCCTGCGCTTGATGGTCGATCGCGGCTGGGTCGAGAAACCGACCGATCCAGAGGCCGGGCTGCCTGATCCTGCCGCGCCGACCGGGCCGGTCGAGGTTCAGGGGTTCTGGCGGCCTTACCCGGAACCGGGTCTGCGGCTGGGCGCGCATACGGTCTGTGACAAGACCGGCTGGCCGCGGGCGCTGAATTATCCGATCGCCGACACGGTGGCCTGTCAGTATGACGAGCCCGTGGTCAACGGCTTGCTGCTGCTCTCGCCCGATGCCGAGGGCGGTTTCGTGCGCGACTGGGATACCGATCGCGTGGGCATGGGCCCGACAGGCCACTATATCTATGCCTCGCAGTGGTTTCTGATGGCGCTGATTGCGGTGGGCATCGTGGTGTTCGTCAACCTCAAGCGCGAGGCCTAGGGCCTGTTGATGTTTCATACGAGTCCGCGCCAAGCGCTGTTTTGCGGCAAGACGAGGCG
>DCKU01000075.1 GCA_002320455.1 Salinisphaera sp. UBA1666 | reverse complement strand
CAAGCGCTGTTTTGCGGCAATCCAGCGTTCTAGCACGCTTGCGCAGAATGACTGCGCAGCGCGCGCTACGCCTCGTCTTGCCGCAAAACAGCGCTTGGCGCGGACTCGCATGAAACCTCAACAGGCCCTAGCGCGGGGTTGATCACGCGCGTATCGCTCCTATATTGCACACTGTTCAAACATGCCAGCCGAAAAGGATTCGCTGATGAGTGCCAAGGCCATGGAAGTCATCAAGAACGAAGTCGAGACCAATCCGGTCGTGTTGTACATGAAAGGCACGCCCGACTTTCCGCAGTGCGGGTTCTCGGCGCGCAGCGCAGAAGCGCTTAAGGCCTGCGGCGTGGCCTTCAAGGCGGTCAACGTGTTCGACGACGAAGAGATCTATCGTCAGGGCGTGAAGATCTACTCCAACTGGCCCACCATCCCGCAGTTGTTCGTCAGCGGCGAGCTGGTCGGCGGATCGGATATCATCATCGACCTGTTCCAGTCGGGCGAATTGAAGACCATGCTAGAAAACGCCAGCGCCGGCAGCGACTCGTAGGCTGCCAAGCGCAGGTAACGAAGGCCGGCATCACGCCGGCCTTTTTCATGCACAGCACGTAGCCGCCTTCTATGACACAGCCTTCTACGCCTCGCCGTATCGGCATCCTGCTGATCGGTGACGAACTGCTCTCCGGCAAGCGAGCCGACAAGCATATGCCGGCGGTTATCGAGCGGCTGTCTGCGCGAGGTATGGAGTTGGCCTGGGCGCGCATGGTGGGCGACGACGCCGATCTTCTGACACGCACGCTGGGTGAGACGATCAACACCCCGGATATCGTGTTCAGTTTTGGCGGCATCGGTGCCACGCCGGACGACCGCACGCGTCAATGTGCGGCTGCAGCCGCTGGCGTAGCGCTCGAGTTCAACGCCAAAGGCCGGGCCATCCTCGAGGACAAATGGGGCGAGGCGGCCTATCCGCAGCGTATCCATATGGTGGAGTGGCCTGAAGGCGCGGCGGTCATCCCCAACCCCGTCAATCAGGTGCCCGGATTCTCCTTGGGCCATCATCACTTCGTACCGGGCTTTCCCAATATGGCTTGGCCGATGATCGAGTGGGTGCTGGATACCCACTACGCCGGCCTCCAGAGCCAAGAGCGGCGCGTGGAGTTTCTACTCGAGGTTTTTGATACGCCCGAAAGCGCGCTGATCGAGCTGATGCAGGGCGTAATGGACGCCCATCCGGCGGCGCGTATTGCCTGCCTGCCCGCGGCCGACGGTCGCCGGGCGATCGAGTTCGGTGTGAGCGGTACGCCAGACGTGGCCGCTGCCGCTTTCGATGCGCTGCATGCCGCACTGGTCGAGCAGGGCGTACCCATCGGTGAAGCGCGTCAGCGCTAACGCGGCTCGACCCGCTCGGTCGGGATAATCGCCCGGCCGAAACGCGGCACGATGAAACGCGCCGCTTCTTCTTCGGACAACGCCGCGGCCAAATCCTCGGCCGGCTGCTCACGGGCCTCATCGGTCAGGCGGAATGTACCGAAGTGAATACCGATGGCGCTGGCCGCCTGTAGCTTGCGAAACGCGTTGACCGCTTCGCTCGGGTTCATGTGTTGCGGCTGCATGAAGCGACGCGGCTCATAGGCGCCGATCGGCAGCAGGGCGCAATCAATTGCCGGCCAGCGATCCGCAATGGAAGAAAACAGCGCTGGGTCGTAGCCGGTGTCGCCGGCGAAATAGAGCGTCTGGCCGGCGGCTTCGAGCACGTAGCCACACCAGAGCGTGCGGTTGCGATCAAACAGGCCACGCCGCGACCAGTGCTGGGCCGGCGTGGCCGTTACGCGCAAGCCGGCGGCGTTACATGACTGCCACCAGTCCAGCGTGGTAACGCGCGGCGCGCCGCGGGCGATCAGCCAGTCGTGCAGGCCCCGCCCGGCTACAAAGCGGGGCGCGTGGTCACGCGCCATCGCGCGAATCGTGTCCGCCTCCAGATGATCGTAGTGGGCATGGCTGATCAGCACCACGTCGATCGGTGGCAGATCGGCATACGCGATGCCGGGCGGATGCGCGCGTCGCGGGCCCAGGCCGGGAATCGGGCTGACGGTATCGCCAAAGACCGGGTCGGTCAGCACGTTCAAGCCGTCGACCTGAATCAACGCGGTGGCGTGGCCGATCCAGGTGATGGTCGCGGCCTGGCAGCGCTCGGCGGGACGGCCGGGCGCCTCCTGCGGTGCCGGGCGCCAGGGCGACAGCGTGAGCTGTCGGGTCAGTAGCCAGCGCCATAGATCACGCTGGCGACACGGGGCCTGCTTGCGGCCGTAATAGATAAAACGCCGACCGTCGAAGTGATCGGTCGGCGCCGCGGGCAGGTCGGATCGGGGCCTATCGCCCAACAGGCGCGTCAGGCGGCTCAGACTTTTTTCCCGGCGAGATACAGCCAGGTCGAAACCACCGTGTCTGGGTTCAGCGACATGGACTCGATGCCCTGTTCAAGTAGCCACTTGGCCAGGTCCGGGTAGTCGGACGGTCCCTGCCCGCAGATCCCTACGTATTTGTTATTGCGCTTGCAGGCCGAGATGGCTTTTTCGAGCATGATCTTGATCGCCGGGTCGCGCTCGTCGAACAGATGGCTGATCAGCCCCGAGTCGCGATCCAGGCCCAGCGAGAGCTGCGTCATATCGTTGGAGCCGATCGAGAAGCCGTCGAAATACTCGAGGAATTCGTCGGCCAGCACCGCGTTACTGGGCAGCTCGCACATCATGATCACTTTCAGATCGTTCTCGCCGCGCTTGAAGCCGTGGGATTCGAGCAGTTCGGATACCCCTTTGGCCTCGCCCAGCGTGCGCACGAAGGGAATCATGATCTGGACGTTGGTCAGCCCCATGTCGCCTCTGACGCGCTTCATGGCTTCCAATTCCAGCTCGAAGCAGGCCTTGAAATCCTCGGCCAGATAGCGTGAGGCGCCGCGCCAGCCAATCATCGGGTTTTCTTCTTCCGGCTCGTAGGCTTCGCCGCCCAGCAGGTTGGCGTACTCGTTGGACTTGAAGTCCGACAGGCGCACGATCACCGGCTTGGGATGGAAGGCCGCAGCCAGCGTGGAGATGCCTTCGACCAGCCGGTCCACATAGAACTCTCGCGGGCTGTTGTAGCCGGCGATATGGGCATCGATCTGGCGTTTGAGCTCGTCCGGCTGGTCGTCGTATTCCAGCAGGGCCCGCGGGTGCACGCCGATCTGGCGGTTGATGATAAATTCCAGCCGTGCCAGACCGACGCCGGCGTTCGGAATGCCGGCGAAATCGAAGGCCCGCTCGGGGTTGCCGACGTTCATCATGATCTTGGTGCCGATCTCGGGCATCTTGTCCAGCGAGACTTCGTCGACATTGAAGTCGATGATGCCGTCATAGACATAGCCGGTATCGCCCTCGGCACAGGACACCGTGACACGGGCCTTGTCGGTCAGGCGCTCGGTGGCATCCCCGGTGCCCACCACGGCCGGAATACCCAGCTCGCGGGCAATGATGGCCGCGTGACAGGTACGCCCGCCGCGGTTGGTGACGATGGCCGCGGCGCGCTTCATGACCGGTTCCCAGTCCGGGTCGGTCATGTCGGTGACCAAGATGTCGCCGTCCTCGACCTTGTTCATTTCCTTGATCGAGGCGACGTTACGCACGCGCCCAGCGCCCACGCGCTGGCCGATCGAGCGGCCTTCGACCAACACGTCGTGGCCGCTGGAATCGAGCTGGTAGCGCTCGAGCGTGGTGGCGTTGGACTTCACGGTCTCTGGGCGGGCCTGCAGGATGAACAGCTGGCCGGTCTCGCCGTCCTTGCCCCATTCGATATCCATAGGCCGGCCGTAGTGGCGCTCGATGATCAGCGCCTGGGCCGCTAGTGCTTCGGCGTCCTCGCCGGTAATGGAGAACTTGGCCTGATCGGCGGCGTCGACGTCGACGAACTCGGTGGTCTTGCCGTGGGAGCGATCGGCCGTATAGATCATCTTGATGGCCTTGCCGCCTTTCACCCGACGCAGAATCGCGGGTCGCCCGGCATCGATGTTGTCCTTATAGACATAGAACTCATCCGGGTTGACCGCGCCCTGGACCACGGCCTCCCCCAGGCCCCACGAGCTGGTGATGAAGACCACCTTGTCGAAACCGGATTCGGTATCGATCGTGAACATGACGCCGGACGCACCGGTGTCCGAGCGCACCATGCGCTGGATACCGGCGGAAAGCGCCACCTGGTCGTGCGCAAAGCCCTTATGCACGCGATAGGAGATCGCCCGGTCGTTGAACAAGGACGCGAAGACGTCCTTGATCGCCAGCATGATGTTGTCGAGGCCGCGGACGTTGAGAAACGTCTCCTGTTGGCCGGCGAAGGAGGCATCGGGCAGATCCTCGGCGGTGGCCGAGCTGCGTACGGCCACGGCGATATCCTCATGACCGTCGGCCAACGTCTCGAACGACTCGCGGATAGCGGCTTCCAGCGCCGGCGGGAACGGATGCTCGATCACCCAGTTACGAATCTTCTCGCCGGTGGCGACCAGCGCGTCAACATCGTCTACGTCGAGTGCGTCGAGTGCGGCGTTGATCTTGTCGGCAAGATGTCCGTGGGCCAGAAACTCGCGATAGGCATCGGCCGTGGTGGCAAATCCGTCCGGGACCGACACACCGGCATCCGCCAGATGGCTGATCATTTCGCCGAGCGAGGCGTTCTTGCCGCCGACCGATTCGACGTCGTTCATCCCGAGCTGGCTGAACCAGACCACATGCGAGTTGTTCACGCGAGGCTTCCTCTGACGATCTAAAAATATCGGGTCCGCATTCTACACAGAGCCGTGGCAGTGCCCGCATGGGAACGATCCCGGTGGTAACCGATACAAACCGTCTACCTCAGGCAATCGACGCCACCGGGCATTCCCGGCACCATGCCGTCATGAATAACACAAACGACACGGGCCAGCGGCCGGTCTTCTTCGTTTCCGACCGGACCGGCATCACGGCGGAAACGCTGGGGGCCACGCTGCTCACGCAGTTCGACGAGCGTCAGTTTCGTCAGTCGACGCTGCCGTTTATCAACTCAGCCGACAAGGCCCGCCAGGCGCTGGAATATATCGAGCACACCGGGCGAACGCTGGGCACGCGCCCGATCGTGTTCTCGACCACGGTCTCGGATGAGGTACGCGAGATCCTGCGGGAGGGCAATGTCGTCTTTCTGGATCTGTTCGATGCGTTTGTGCCACAGCTCGAAGCCGCGCTTGAGGCCAAGTCGTCGCATCAGATGGGGCGTGCCCACGGCATTGCCGACCAGGCGGTCTACGAGTCGCGCATCGAGGCCATGAACTTTGCGCTGACCCACGACGACGGGGTGGGCGAGAACGGCTATGCCAAGGCCGAAGTGATCCTGATGGCGCCCTCGCGTTGCGGCAAGACACCAGTCTGTATCTATATGGCCATGCAGCACGGCATCTTCGCGGCCAACTATCCGTTGACCGAGGATGAGTTCGAGTCTCGGCATCTGCCGCCCGCACTGGCGCCGCATCGGGACAAGCTCTACGGGTTATATATCGGGGCGGATCGACTCCACCAGATCCGCAGCGAGCGCCGCCGGGGCAGCCAGTATGCGGCCATGGGCCAGGTCAGCTACGAGCTGCGTCAGGCGGAGTCGCTCTACAAGCGCCATCGTATCCCCTTCGTGGAAACGACCAATCGCTCGATCGAAGAGGTGGCTGCGGTCATCATGCAAGACCGCGGGCTGCGCCGGCGCTCGTTCTAGACACGGGGCACAGCTTTGACCGGCTGCCCGACGGCGTTTGAAAAGCCGGGCAGCTGCCGTATATTTCCGGAATGCCCAGACTCAAAGCAAATCACTGGCTGGCCGGCGCCGAGCCGCGGAGCTTCACGGGCCTGATGGGGCTTTATGAAAGCAACTTTCGGCGTTTTGAACGGCTGGCGCCCGAGCTCGATCTGCCGTTCGAGCACGCGCGCTCGGTGGGCAGCCAGGCCACGCTGCATCTGCGGGTTATCGAGCGCTGTCGCTATACCACAACGCTGAACCTGACCTACTGGTTCGGCGAGGGCGAGGCCGCCCGGCCGGACCCGGATATCACGCTGCGTGTGTATCGCGACGCCGAGCTAGCCGAGGCGATCTACTGCGACGCCCGCTCGCGCTATGCCGCGCTGGCCGGCGTGCCGAACATCGATGAAGACGTATTGTCCGAGCAATGGCCGCGGAATTTGTTGCTCAACAAATGGCTGGCCTATTGTCTGGCCGAGGGGCACAGCTTCGGCGGTGCCAACCGACCGCGCCAGCGCTGAGCCCTCACGCGCTTTCCGGCGTCTCTATATCTGTTCTGCCTCGCGCTCCGCGTCAGCTGGCGTCGGCCCAAACGCCAAGCCCAGCTCCGAGATCACCCCGTCTTCCAGCTCGCGAACGATCAGGCGGGCTGCACCGAGCCGTATTTCATCGCCGGTGACCGGGCGACGGCGCAGGCGCCGCCGTACCAGCCGACCGACGCTCAGGTTGGCTTCGGCCTCTTCGAGTTCAACCTCGTAGAGCGCTGCGAAGTCTCTCGCGGGCGCTTCTGCGTGGATCATGAACGGACCGAAGAATCGGTTAGGCTGGGTCACGGGGTCTCGTGTCTCGCCCTGAAACAGGCGAGCCAGCTCGGTTTGTAGCGGCGCGGGAGCGATGAGATAGACCAAATCGTCGAGCGCAAAGCGAAAGCCGGGCTTGGGCAGGATCAGCCGCCCGCGCCGCGCGACCGCGGCGACCCGGATATCGGCCATGCGTTGAAGCGCCTGTTCGTCAGCGCCGGACATCGCGGACGCGTTATGTATTCGACAGGCCACCAGCTGATAGTCGGAGCCGCGCACGCCTTCCAGAGCGAACACCGCATCCGGCGTGGGCTCGGGCGGCACCTCCAGCTTCAACAAACGGGCCATACCGCCAAGCGACGTCCCCTGGATGATCAGTGACAGCAGCACCACCGCGAAGGCGATGTCGAACAGGAACTGGGCCTCCGGCAGGCCGGCCATCAACGGAAACAGAGCCAGTACGATGGGCACCGCGCCCCGCAGACCGACCCAGGCAATGAACGTCTGCTCGCGAAGCGGAAACCGAAACGGCAGTAGGCTGACCCATACGGCGGCCGGGCGTGCCACAAAGATCAGGAATAGGGCGATCGCGAACGCCGGGATCGCGTCGGCCCAGATCTGGGTTGGATTGACCAGCAGGCCCAGCAGCAAGAACATGCCGGCCTGGGCCAGCCATGCCAGCCCGTCCATCACGCGAAATACATGTTCCGTGGCCTGGTTGCGCTGATTGCCGATCACCAGCCCGACCAGATAGATGCCCAGAAACCCGCTGCCGCCGAGCTGGTTGATCGCGGTGAACGCCATCACACCACCGGAAGCGATCAACAGCGCATACAGGCCTTCGACCAGCGGGATACGGGCCACCAGCCAGGCCAGGCCGTAGCCCAGCGTCAGCCCGCCGACGATTCCGATACCGAACTGCTGGACGAGCTCGGTCGCGATGCTGGCCACATCAAACGGCGCGTCGTTGCCGATGGCCGTCATCAAGAACGTGACCAGAAAGATGGCCATCGGATCGTTGGTGCCCGACTCGATCTCCAGCGTGGCTGAGACCCGCTCGTTAAGCGCCACCCCCGTACTACGCAGCTGTGAGAAAACGGCCGCAGCGTCGGTGCTGGCCACGATCGCGCCAAGCAGCAAGCCATAGCGCCAGCTGACTTCGAGAACGACCGCGATGAACGCGCCGGCCAGCGAGGCCGATATCAACACGCCGATGGTGGCCAGCGACAGCGCCGGTTGCAGGCCGACACGAAACGACTTGAAGGGCGTGCGCAGGCCGCCGTCGAGCAGAATGATCGCCAGCGCCAGATTGGCGATGAAGTAGGTGACCGGCACGTTGGAAAAGCCGATCTGTCCGATGCCGTCGTTACCGGCCAACATGCCGCAGACCAGAAAGATCAGCAGCAGCGGCGGACCGAACCGTGCGAGCGCGCTGGCGAGCACGCTCAAGAACAGGATCAGCCCCACGACAAAGAGAATGACGTTGGTTTCGGTCATAGAGGATAACGCTTGGCCGACGCCCCATTATGACCACGACTCGCGCCTTTCGGCGCACGTGGCTTGTCGACGAGCCGCCGGTATCGGCCAAAAGACACGTCATCAAGCCGGCGGCCGCACGCTAAACGGCCGATTGAAGCGCTGCACAACCGGTCGTACCATTCTATTTGGAATATCAAAATAACTAGAGTGAATTTTGGCGTCGCGGTTGGTTGATCGTTTTCGAGGCAGTTCATGCTGAGCCTGCTCTTCGGCACGCTCGTCGGGGCCGCTCTTGGCCTGACCGGGGGTGGCGGCTCGATTTTTGCTGTGCCCTTGTTGATCTATGGCCTGGGCGTCGCCCCGCGTGAGGCGATCGGTCTGTCGTTGGTGGCTGTGTCGCTGACGGCGGCGTCGGGTGTGATCCAGGCGGCTCGACGCGGGGTGATCGAGTGGCGCGCCGGTCTGATCTTTGCTGGCGCCGGCATGGTCGCTGCACCGGCTGGCGTGTGGCTGGGCGATCGCGTCGCCGAGCCGGTTACGCTGGCCGCATTTGCCTGCCTGATGATCGGCGTGGCCGCTCGCATGCTTGTTCGTGCCTCACGTGCGCCTGACGACAGCCGCGTGGTGCGGGCCCGAGTGTCCGCCGAGGCCGGGCGCGACAGCGGCACGGTCTGTCGCTATGCCACAGATGGGCGTCTTCGGCTGAATGCGCCTTGTAGTGCTGCGCTGCTGGCAGTTGGCCTGCTCGTCGGGGTGGGCGCCGGATTCTTCGGCGTCGGTGGTGGTTTTCTGATCGTCCCGGCGCTGGTCTGGGTCACTGAGATGGGTATCCATCGCGCGGTGGCGACGTCTTTGTTCGTCATCGCCGCGATCGGCTTGTCGGGTGTGGCTTCAACCCTTGCGGCCGGCCGCGTGTTCGACCCAGGCATCGCCGTCGGATTTATCGCCGGCGGTCTCATCGGCATGACGCTTGGGCGGCTCGCTGCCGGCCACCTGGCCGGGCACCAGCTTCAACGCGTATTCGCTGTTGCCATGCTGGTCATCGCTGTATTCATGCTCTATCGCCTGATGTGATGGCATCGAGCACGCATTGACCTTGAACTGAAAAAGCCCCTGTCGGCACGCCGGCAGGGGCTTTGGGTGGTGGAGGCGGCGGGAATCGAACCCGCGTCCGCGGATTCTCAACCCTCGGATCTACATGCTTATTTCGTCTTTAGTTGTCGGCGCAGGCTACCCGACGAAAAGGGACAACCTGCGCGTAGCTTCGTTTGTTCTTAACGGATCAGCCCGAAACGGGGCTTTACCGCGAGTCTATGTAATATGACATCCGTGGCTGGGAGCACAGACACTCACCAGGCGGACGCTAGCGGGGTTTAAGCCGCTAGTGCGTAGTTGTCGTCGTTCGCAACTAGCTTAAGTTGCAACCGGATTAACGAGGAAGATTGCAACCTCGGCATGCACCTTGGGTTTTGACATCCGCGTCGAAGCCATGTCGCCCCCGAAAGCTAAGCGCATAGTTTAACACGCCTGTTGCCGCGTCGAGCGGCAAATTTTGTATCGGCTATCCGTCGCTGCGCATGATCTGGGCCTTGCGGCGCTGCCAGTCTTGGGTCTTTTTGGTCTGGCGCTTATCGTACTTGGCCTTGCCTTTGGCCAGGGCAATCTCCAGCTTGGCCTTGCCGCGTCGCCAGTACATGGCCGTCGGCACGATGGTATAGCCTTTCTGCTCGGTCGCGCCGATGAGCGAGGCCAGCTCGCGCTCATGGAGAAGCAGCTTGCGGGTGCGGGTCGCATCGGCCAGGACGTGGGTTGAGGCCGATTCCAGCGGCTGTATATGACTGCCCAGTAGAAAGGCTTCGCCGTCTTTCATCAGCACGTAGGCTTCGGCCACCCGGCCTTTGCCCGCCCGAAGCGATTTCACCTCCCAGCCTTCGAGCACCAGGCCGGCCTCGAACTTGTCTTCCAGAAAATAATCGTGGCGGGCACGCCGGTTGAGCGCGATGGTGGAGCCGCCCGATGTCTTGTTGTCTTTAGCCTTACTCATATGGACTTAGTATAGCGCTAGAGGCAAGCTGCGCGTCATGCCTGCTTCTGTGTCTATCGTTAGCCGGCTGGCGCGCTCGGATCTCTGGCTCGTGCCCGGTCTTGTCATGGCGGTCACCGGCGTCGGCGGTCTCTGGCGCCTGCCGTATCTGGCCGCGCAATACGGCGGCGCGACGTTTCTCGTGCTGTATGTGGCTGCGCTAGTGCTCGTGGGATGGCCGCTTCTGGCCGGCCAGTTGATGCTGGCTCGGGGCCAGCGCCGTGATCTCGCCTCGCTTTTGGCTTGGTGGGCGCCAGGCGTCTGGGCACCGGTGTTCAAGGCCGTTGGGTTTGCCTGGCTGGCCGGCGTGGCGGCGCTGCTGGCCGTTTACGGCGTGATTGCCAGTTGGTTGCTGGCGTATACGGGGCGTGCGGTCGGGGGCTGGCTTGCCGGGCGCGACACCTCGGCCGGCGCCGAGGCACTTTCGGCGTTGGTGCATCAGCCCGAGCGCGGGCTGGGCTGGCTTTTATTGTTTTGGATCGTGCTCGTTATCGCGGCCGTTTTGTCAAAACCGCGCTACCTGAGCGCCCTGTTGAGCAGTGCTCTGTTTTTGACCGGACTGATCGGTATGGCGGTTATGGCGCTCGTGGGTATGCCGGACCGCGTTGATACAAACCCGTTGCTATCCTTCGGGCCGATCGGGCTGGACGGCGTCTGTCAGGCGCTGGTTCAGGCGTTTCATGCGCTAGCGCTCGGTAGCGGTCTGGCGTTGGTTCTTGGCCAACAAAGACGGCCGCGCGCCGCGGCGCTCGGCCCGGCTGCGGGTATCGTGGCCGGTGTCATGCTGATCGGCGCGGCAAGTTGTATGGCTTGGCCGGTCATGTTCGACGCGCCAACGCGCGTGCAGTTGTCCGGCGTCTCAGGGCTTTTGGCGCACGTTCCGACGGCGCTGCCCGGCCGTATGGCGCCCATGCTGTTTTTTATTGGGGCCTTGCTGCTGGCACTCACGACGGCACTCGTCTTGTTCGAAATGCTCGTGCAGGCCGTAACACGATTACGGCGGATATCGCGCACGCGCGCCAGCACGGCAGTCGCCGGCGTGCTGTTGATCATCGGGCTCTGGATACAACACGATTTCGGCGGCGCGGTGGGCCAGCCTCCGCGTATTGCTGATCTATTGACGGTGGCCGCCAGCGATATCGTGTTTCCGCTGGCCGCCTTGTTGCTTGCCACGCTTATGGCGATCGGCATTGATCCACATCAGCTGCACCTGGGGTCGGGCCGAGCAGTGACGGCCCTTTGGCACGGCTTGGTGCGCCACCCCGTACGCCTGGCGTTGATCGTTGTGGCTGTTGAGGGCTTGGGCCTTATCGATGTACTACAACGCTTCTGGAGTGATGTGCCATGACCGAGCAGGCTCACGAGACAGCCCGGATAGAGGTTGTGCTGGCGCTGCCATCGCACTGTCATCGCGCAAGCGTGGAAACGACGCCAGCGATGACGGTGGCCGCGGCCGTCGCCGCTTCAGGGCTTGATCGCGTGTGTTTTGAGGCCACCGGCCGATGGCCCTCGGCCTATGGCACCTACGGGCGACGCATCAACGGCAACGCGGCGGCGAGCGACAACGCCCGTATCGATTTGCTACGCCCTCTGGAGATCGACCCCAAGACCGCGCGGCGTGATCGCGCCACGCGAGCGCGGCAGAGCCGCGCCGAGGACTAGATTCCCGACTGCCCAGGCAGCGGCGGTGCGCCGCCATCACGGGTCATATCGTTGGGCTGTTCGTTCCGGGGCACGGCACGCTCGGGCACGTACTCCGCGTTGTCGGCTTCGTCGTTGGCGCCTTCGCTGTCCAGGCTGTCCGGCTGTGTGTTCGCGCCCGAGCTGCCCGTAGGAAGCGGTACGCCGGGAATCGCGCCCACGCCCAGAACGTCGCCGGTCGAGCTGGTGCCGCCGGGGAGCTGTGCGTCGTCGTCGCCCTCGGGTTGATCGCCCATCTTGAGCATGGCGGCTTCGTATTCCTGCTCACCGGTCAGCTCGGCCAGTTTGCCGTTCACGAAATAGACCGTGAGCTCAGACTGGCGGACATGCGCTCGCGGGTTCCGGTAATAGAAGACGTAATCCCAGCGGTCGGTCTCGAACGGCGCGCTGACGAGCGGGGTGCCCAACACGTAGGCGACCTGTTTCTTGGTCATGCCGCGCTCGAGCTTCTCGACCTGTTCGGCGGTCACGATATTGCCCTGAACGACGGGCACCCGGAAGAACACGGGCAGGCTGCAGCCGGTCAGGCCCACGGTCAGCGCAACGGCTGCCACGGTCTTGGTCGAAAACAGGCCGGATCGATTGATTGCGGTTGGCAAATCGCGCTCCTTGTCGGTCGTGCGCCGCCGATCCTTCCCAATGATCCGTCGCGGCATGGCAGGAGGTGTCTGCCCCCGTATTGCGTCTTGCATGATACGGCAGGCGTTTTTGAGCTGCCAAACGCGGGCTCGGCAAGTCCGACGACGAAGCGCTATGCCGGCTGTGCAGCGGCGCGTTCGATCATGTCGGCCGCATGGGCACGCGTCTGCTCGGTCAGCTCTACACCGCCCAACATTCGCGCCAGCTCTTCAACGCGATCGGTGGCATCCAGTGTGGCGATACGGGTGCGGGTCGCACCGTCGCGGACCTGTTTGGCCACGTACATATGATGTTCGGCCTGGGCGGCGACCTGGGGCAGGTGGG
Organism: Salinisphaera sp. UBA1666; assembly: GCA_002320455.1. Classification (GTDB taxonomy): domain Bacteria; phylum Pseudomonadota; class Gammaproteobacteria; order Nevskiales; family Salinisphaeraceae; genus Salinisphaera. Next base: position 3,645 of record DCKU01000075.1, on the reverse strand, counting down.
TGACACACAGCGACTGGCCGGCATGGCCCAGTCGCCGCAGCTGGCGCCCCACGATTTCGGCTACGCCGCCGCCGATACCCGTATCCACTTCGTCGAAGACCAGCGTGGGCACGCGTGTCCGGCTGGCGGCGATGACTTCGATCGCCAGGCTGATTCGTGACAGCTCGCCGCCGGAGGCCACACGATCCAGCGGGCGTGCGCTCTGGCCCGGGTTGGCGGCGATCAGAAACTCGATGTGATCGGTGCCGGTATCGCTGATGCGATCGCTGGCCTGGCTGCGTACCCGCACACCGAACTCGCCCTCGGGCATGCCCAGGGTCTGGATGATATCCGTGATGGCGCTGCCCAAAGTGCCGGCCGCGGCCTGACGCGCCTGGCTGAGCGCGGCCGCCGCGTCGGTATAGGCCGTGATCTGTCGGTGCTCGTCCTGCTTGAGCGCGGCGAGCTGTTCGCCAGCGCCTTCGAGCTCGGCCAGCTCGGCCGCCAGCCGCTCGGCCAGCGCCGGCAGCTCGGACGGGGCGACGTGGTGTTTGCGTGCCATATCCCGGATCGTGCCGAGCCGGGTTTCCACCTCGTTGAAGCGCTCCGGGTCGATATCCAGATTCTCGACATGGCGCCGCAGCGTGTCGGCCGCCTCCTGGGTCTGGATGAGCGCGCTGGCCACCAGTTCCAGAGTGGCCTCGAAGCCGGTGTCGATGCCGGCCAGCTCGCCGACCAGCCGTTCGGCGGCCCCCAGACGCTCGGCGGCCGCGCCGTCTTCGGCTTCGTACAGCAGGGCCAGGGCGCGCTGGCCGTCGCCGATCAGCCGCTCGGCGCTGGCCAGGCGTTTGTGCTCGGCCTCTAGTGCGTCGAGTTCGTCCACGCCGAGATCGAGCGCCTCCAGCTCGTTGACCTGATAGCGCAGCAGGTCGATCCGGCTGTCCCCGTCGCCGTCGCGCTGCTCGATACGCGCGATCGAGCGGCGGGTGTCGCGGAGCGTGCGTGCCGCCTCGGCGACCGCGGTCTGCAGCGGCGCGTGCTCGCCGTAGGCATCAAGCAGGTCGCGCTGCGCATCGCGGCCCAGGAGCGACTGCTGCGCGTGTTGGCCGTGGATATCCACCAGCAGGCGCCCCAGGGTCTTGAGCTCTCGCACGGGCATGGGCGTACCGTTGACCCAGGCCCGGCTGCGTCCTTCTCGAGCCACGACCCGACGGATGACGCACTCGTCGTCGGCGTCGAGCTCGCGCTCGGCCAGCCAGGCGTTGGCGGCCGGCGCGTCCCCCAGCGTGAAGCGTGCCGTGATATCCGAACGCTCGGCGCCGTCTCGAACCGCACCGCCGTCGGCTCGCTCGCCGAGGATGAGATTCAAGGCATCGATGAGAATCGACTTGCCGGCGCCGGTTTCCCCGGAAAGCACGGTCATGCCGTGCCCGAACTCGACCGATAGCCGATCGATGATGGCAAAGTCGCGAATAGAGATTTCTGCCAGCATGACACGCCGCTCGCCAATGAACTGTACGAAAGTACAGCTTACATCAGAAGCGGTTGCAAAGCGCAAGGCCCGGCCGTCTAAGTGGAACGACGGTGTTCTACAGGCTGGGGATACTCTGGCCGCGGCCCCAATGCAGTTTGTTGCGCAGGATATTGAAGTAGTCGTAGCCCGGCGGATGGATCAAGGCCAGATCGTGATCGGCGCGGGCGATCACCACGCTGTCGCCGGCGTCCAGGGCGCGTGAGACCTGGCCGTCGCTGGTGAACAGTGCATTGCCGTCCAGCGAGTCGGCGATATGAATCTCGATCTGGTGATCGCCGTCGACGATTAACGGCCGGTCGGAGAGCGTGTGCGGACAGATCGGCACGAGCGCGAGCGCGTTGAGTCCCGGATGTAGTACCGGGCCGCCGCCCGATAGCGCATACGCCGTCGAGCCGGTGGGCGTGGCCACCACCATACCGTCGGCGCGGTGATGGCTGATGAAATCGCCGTTCATGTACGTGTCGAAATCCAGCACGCGCGCGAACGCCTGGTTACGGATGACGCATTCGTTGATGGCCGGTAGCGGCGCCTCGTGGACGATCGCGCCGCCGCGCTTGACCCATGCCGAGAGCATGAGACGCGACTCGGCGATGTAGTTGCCGGCAAACACGTCGTCGAAGGTGCTACTCATGTCAGACGGCAGTACGTCCACCATGAAGCCGAGACGGCCGAGGTTGATGCCCAAGAGCGGCGTGCCCGACGCGGCGACGGCGCGTCCGGCATCCAGCAGGGTGCCGTCGCCGCCGACCACGACGATCAGATCACAGGCCTCTCCGAGCGCTTCACGGGCACAGGGCGTAACCGGATAACCGCTGGCGTCGTGATGATCGTCGATGAGGACGGTCTTGCCGCGCGCCGTCAGATCCGCCGTAAGGGCGGCCAAGGTGGCGGCCACGCCGTCGTCGTGGCGTTTGGCAAAGACGCCGATGGTGTCGAAAGACGCGTCTGACGTCTGGGCCCGGAGGTCGGTCATGGAAAATGCACGCAGGGGCACCGTATGGGTGGCACAAGCATTCACTGTCGGGCGTCGGATTTCAATGCCGGTGCGCGATACAGGCGCTCGCATACGTCGTCGTCTCGAATGCGCGCTGGCCTTCGGAAGCACGTCTTGAAAAGCCGGTGGCGAGCCCAATTCTGTGTCGTGTCGAGCAATGGGATGATGCAGATCATCGCCGTTCACGCTGAAACACATTAAAAGGCGGGGATTTCATGAGCGAACACGACAAGCCCAAGGCAGCGGACGACAAGTCCGAGGTCGACGAATCCGCAGTCAACGACACGTCGCAGGTTGAAGGCGAGGTGGAAACCGCCGCCGAGGCCGATGAAGTGCTGGCCGGTGAGCAGGACGCGGAGACGCTGGCCGCCGAACTCGAGGCTGCCCGCGCCGATGCCGAAAAATATCGTGACCAGGCCGTACGGGCTGCCGCAGAGCTGGAAAACGTGCGCAAACGCAGCCAGCGCGACGTGGAATCGGCCAAGAAGTTTGCGATCGAGAAATTCGCTACTGAGCTGTTGGGCGTGCGCGACAGTCTTGAGCTGGGCTTGAAAGCCGCCGAGGACAACGCGGGCGACTTCGACAAGCTCAAGGAAGGCATGGACATGACCCATCGCATGCTGGCTTCCAGCATGGAAAAAGTGGGCATCGAGGCCATCAATCCGCAGGGTGAAACCTTCAATCCGGAATATCACGAAGCCGTGTCCACCCAGCCCACCGATGAGCTGCCCGCCAACTCGGTGGCCGCGGTGATGCAGAAGGGCTACACGCTTAATGGGCGCGTGCTGCGCGCGGCCATGGTTACCGTGGCCAAGCCGGCCGATCAGGGCTAGCCCGGCCGCTCCGGTCGGTTGAAAAACATCGGCCGCTCCCCCAAATCGACGAACAGACATCATTCAGCGGCCGCAAGGCCTAGAACAGACTTCAAAGAGGGATAACAAGCCATGGGCAAGATTATCGGTATCGACCTTGGCACCACGAACTCGTGTGTCGCGGTGCTCGAAGGCGACAACCCCAAAGTCATCGAAAACGCCGAAGGCGAGCGCACTACCCCGTCGGTCGTCGCGTTCACCGATGACAAAGAAACGCTCGTCGGTCGCCCGGCCAAGCGTCAGGCGGTCACCAACCCGACCAACAC
>DCKU01000146.1 GCA_002320455.1 Salinisphaera sp. UBA1666 | reverse complement strand
AGAGGTTATGCAGAGCTTCCTTAGGTAGACTCGGTGCGCGATGATCCTGTCTTCTGTTCAACACGTTGCGCGCGGCCTGCGCGCGGGCACACGCCTCGTGCCGGCGCTGCTAGGTCTGTGCCTGTGCGTGGGCATTGCCGGGTGTGGCCGCGACGAGGCCGCAGCCGAGCCCGCGGCGGCGTCAGAGGTTGGCGTGGTGGTGCTAGACACCTCGACCTATACCGTGCGTCAAAGCCTGCCCGGGCGCACCCGGGCCACGATCCAAGCCGAGGTACGCCCCCAGATCCAGGGCATCATCGAAAAACGCACCTTTAAAGAAGGCGCAACAGTCGCCGCCGGCGACCTGCTCTATAAAATCGAATCCTCGCGCTACGAGGCCGCGCTGGAACAGGCCCAGGCCGAGCTGGCCCAGGCGCGGGCAAGCCTGCAGTCCGATGCGCCGCTGGCCGCGCGTTATAAAGAGCTGGCCGAAATCGACGCCATCAGCAAGCAAGAGCGCGACAACGCCCAGGCCACCCTGGCCCAGGACAAGGCCGATATCGCCACCGCCCAGGCCGCGGTCAGGACCGCGCGCATCAATCTCGACTTCACCGAAATCCGCGCGCCCATCGACGGCCAGATCGGCCCCTCGCGCGTGACACCCGGCGCGCTGGTCACCACCAACCAGACCGATCCACTCACCACGATCACCCAGCTCGATCCGATGTTCGTGGATATCCAGCAGTCTGCGGCCGGCTATCTGCGTTTGAAGCAGGCCGTGGATTCCGGCGCGCTGGCCGTAGACGACAACCAGGCCGCGCCGGTGCGCGTGTCGCCCGAGGGCGCCGATCTCACGGCCCGCGGCCGGCTGCAGTTTACCGGCGTGACGGTGGATGCCAACACCGGTTCGGTCACGCTGCGGGCCATCGTGGACAACCCCGATCGCGACCTGTTGCCCGGCATGTACGTCGAAGCCTCACTGGTCCAGGGCATCGATACCCGGGCGCTTCTGGTGCCGCAGCAAGGCATCGATCGCAGCAGCGCCGGCCAACCCACCGCTCTGGTGGTCGAGCCGGGCGGCACGGTGGCCAAGCGCCGCGTGACGATCGCGGGCGCCACAGACGATAACCGCTGGCGCATCACCGACGGCCTGGCCGCCGGGGACCGGTTGATCGTCCAGGGCCGGGACAAGGTCGAGCCGGGCGACACGCCGGCCGTCACGCCTCTGGTGATGCAGGACGGGCGATTGATGCCGGCCGCCGACGGCGACGGCGATCCTCCTGATGAGGCGCCCTGATGTCCGCGTTTTTCATCGCCCGGCCCATTTTCGCGATGGTGATCGCGATCGTCATCAGCCTGGCCGGTCTGCTCTCGATCTTCACCCTGCCGCTGGAGCAGTATCCCGAGATTGCCCCGCCCACGATCACGGTCTCGGCGACCTATATCGGGGCCAACGCCGAAACCACGCAGAACTCGGTGACCCAGATCATCGAACAGTCGATGACCGGCATCGACAACCTGTTGTATATCCAGTCCAGTTCGGATTCCTCGGGTGACGCGCGGGTCCGCCTGACGTTCACCTCGGGCACCGATCCGGATATCGCCCAGGTGCAGGTACAGAACGAGCTTCAGGGGGCACTGGCCCGCCTGCCAGCCGAGGTCCAGCAGCGCGGCGTGCGCACCTACCAGTCCGGCGGCAACTATTTTCTGGTGTTTGCCCTGTCCTCGACCAACGGCTCGATGGACGAGGCCGATATCGGCGATTACATCGCCAGCACCCTGACCGACCCGCTGGCGCGGGTTTCCGGCATCAGCCAGGCCCGCAACTTCGGCGCCGAATATGCCCTGCGGATCTGGCTGAACCCGGACCGGCTGAACCAATACAACCTGATGCCGGCCGATATACGCGCCGCCGTCGAGGCCCAGAACGCCAACGTATCGGCCGGCGAGCTTGGCGGCTTGCCGGCCGCCCCCGGCCAACAGCTCAATGCCACCATCCGCGCCCGCAGCCGGCTGTCCACGGTCGACGAATTCAAGAACATCGTGGTCAAGGCCGCGGCTGACGGCTCACTGGTGCGCCTGTCGGATGTCGCCCGCGTCGAGATCGGCTCGGATGAATACTCCGAGATCGCCCGTTATAACGGCCATCGTGCGGCCGGCCTGGGGCTGGAATTATCGGCCGGGGCCAACGCCGTGGGCAGCGCCGAGAACGTGCATGCCCGTCTGGATGAGCTCAAACGCTTCTTCCCCGACGGCCTGGAGGCCCATACGGCCTTCGACACCACCCCGTTCGTCGAAGAATCGATCGCCGAGGTGGTCGAGACCCTGTTGATCGCCATCGTGCTGGTCGTGGCGATCATGTTCTTGTTCCTACAGAACCTGCGCGCCACGCTCATCCCCGCCCTGGCCGTGCCGGTGGTGATCCTGGGCACCTTCGGCGTGCTGGCCGCACTCGGCTATTCGATCAACACGCTGACGCTGTTTGCGCTGGTGCTGGCCATCGGCCTGCTGGTCGACGATGCCATCGTGGTGGTCGAGAACGTCGAGCGCATCATGAGCGAGCAGGGCCTGGGCCCGCGCGAGGCCACGCTGGCCAGCATGCGCGAGATCCAGGGCGCGCTGATCGGCATCGTGCTGGTGCTGACCGCTGTGTTTGTGCCCATGGCGTTTTTCCCCGGGGCCACCGGGGTCATCTATCGACAGTTTTCGGTCACCGTGGTGGCCGCCATGGCGCTGTCGATCGGCGTGGCCCTGATTCTCACGCCGGCGCTGTGCGCGGCCCTGCTCAAGCCGCCCGAGGCGCGGCGTGCGCCGGGCGCGCTGTTATCCGGCTTCAATCGCGGGCTGGCCGGGCTGAATGCGCGGGTGCAGCGCCTGGCCGCTCGTGCCATCGACTGGCGGGCGGGTGTCATGGCCGTGCTTGTCGCCGTGCTCGTCCTCGTGGTCTGGCTGTTCAACAGCCTGCCGGGCAATTTCTTGCCGTCCGAGGATCAGGGCGTGCTGCGGGTTTCTATTCAGCTGCCGCCGGGTGCAACCTCTCAGCGCACCGTCGACGTCATGGAACAGGTGGATGCCTACTTCCAGGCCCAGCCCAACGTAGACTCGATCTTTACCATCGCCGGCAGCAGCGGGCAGAACACCGGCCGGGCCTTTGTCCATCTCGTGGACTGGGACAAGCGCCGCGGCGACGACACCAGCGCCGAGGCCATCGCCGCCCGGGCAACGGCTGCGCTTTCGAGCATTCGGGATGCCCAGGTGTATGTCTTGAACCCGCCGGTGCTGCGCAACCTGGGCGATGCCGCCGGTTTCGAGCTCCAGCTCGAAGACCTGGGCGGGCTGGGCCGCGCCGCCCTGACCAACGCCCGCGAGGCGTTTCTCGAAGCCGCCCGGTCTGATCCGGCGCTGGCCCAGATGCGCAGCGAAACCACCGACCCGGCGGCTCAGTTCGCGATCCACGTCGATGATGCCAAGGCTGCCTCGCTGGGCCTGGCGATCAGGGATATCAACAACACCCTGTCGACCGCCTTCGGCAGCGCCTATATCGACGACTTCATCTATGAGGGCCGGGTCAAGCGGATCTATGTGGCCGGGGATACGCCGTATCGCATGCAGCCGGATGATCTCGATCGCTGGTTCGTGCGCAACGACGACGGCAACATGGTGGCCTTCTCGGCGTTTACCGACACCGACTGGACCACCGGACTGCCTGAGCTCGAGCGCTACAACGGCGTGCCCGCGTATCAAGTCTCCGGCCAGCCGGCACCGGGCGTGGCCATGAGTACGGCCATGGATCACGTCGCCGATATCGTGGCCGATCTGCCCGAGGGGATCGGCTATGAATGGTCCGGCATCTCGCTGCAGCAGCAGAAAGCCGGCGCCCAGGCGCCGCTACTGTATGCGCTGTCGATCGGCTTCGTGTTTCTGTGTCTGGCCGCCCTTTATGAAAGCTGGTCGATTCCGTTGGCAGTCATTCTGATCGTCCCGCTCGGGGTGGCCGGCGCGCTCATCGCCGTGGCCCTGCGCGGTCTGTCGCTGGACGTCTATTTCCAGGTGGGCCTTTTGGCCACCATCGGCCTGGCGGCGAAGAACGCGATTCTGATCGTGGAATATGCCCATCAGCTGGCCGGACAGGGTTATACCCTGAAAACAGCGGCAGTCGAGGCCGTGGGGCTGCGCCTGCGCCCGATCCTCATGACCAGCCTGGCGTTCGGCATGGGCGTGGCTCCGCTGGTGGTGGCCAGCGGAGCCGGGGCCGCTGCGCGGCACTCGGTGGGCACCGGCGTCTTTGGCGGCATGATCACGGCCACTACGCTGGCGCTGGTGTTCGTACCGGTCTTTTTCGTCATCTGCCGGGCCGGGTGGCGGCGCCTGTCATGAGTGCGCCCCGACGCAACCTTCCCGTGCTCGGCCTGGCTGTTCTGCTGTTGGCCGGCTGCGTGAATCTGGCGCCGGACTACGAGTCTCCGGCGCCGGTGATTCCCGGCGTCTGGCCGGGCGTGGATCGCTACGGCGCGCCGCCGGCCGAGTCCGGCGCGGATGTCTCGATGCTGGGCTGGCGTGATTTCTTCGTCGACGAGCGCCTGCGGCAAGTCGTCGCCCAGGCGCTGGAATACAACCGGGACCTCGAGGTGGCCACGCTCAATATTGCAGCCGCCCGTGCCCAGGTCGCCGATATCAATGCCCAGCTGTTTCCCTCGATCTCCTCCAGCACGAGTGCGACCTTCTCTCGCTCCGGGCGCACGGCCGGCGGTGATGATACGGCCAGCGGCAATCTCGCCAACCAGAACGCGGTGTCCGAGTCGTTATCTACCGAGATCAGCTTTGCCAGCTACGAAATCGACCTGTTCGGTCGCCTGCGCAACCAGCGCGACGCCGCCGCGCAGACGCTGCTGGCCACCGCCGCCGACCGGCGCGCGGCCCAGATCAGTCTGATCGGCGAGGTGGCCGCCAACTGGCTCACTCTGGCCGCGGACAAGGCCCTGCTGGCCCTGGCCCGCTATACGCTGACCAATCGACAGGCCAGTCTGCGCCTGGTCAACGCCCGGCACGACTACGGCATCGCCTCGGGCTCGGACGTCGCCAACGCGCGCTCGGCGGTTGAAGCGGTGCGGGTCGATATCGCCACGCTGGTCGGCCAGGTAGCCCAAGACGAAAACGCGCTGAATCTGGTGGCCGGAATCACGCTGGCTCCTCAATTATTACCCGATGCGCGACTGCCCGAGCGGGCCGTGCTCGAGCAGCTACCGGCCGGCGTGCCTTCCGAGGTGCTGCTGGACCGGCCGGACGTGATCGCCGCCGAGTATCGCCTGGCCGGCGACTATGCCTCCATCGGCGCGGCGCGCGCTGCGTTTTTCCCGCGGATCAGCCTGACCGCGGCCACGGGCTGGGCCACGCAGGGGCTGACCGGACTGTTGGCCAACGACAACCGCTCCTGGAGCGTGACGCCCCAGATCGGCATACCGATCTTCGACGGCGGCTCTCGCGCCGCGCAGCTGGCCCTGGCCCGTATCCAGCGTGAGATCGATACTGCCGACTACGAGCGCACCCTGCGCACCGCGTTTCGCGAGGTTGCTGACGCACTGGCCGTACGGGCCACGATCGACGACCAGATCACGGCCCAGACCGCCCTCGTGGCGGCCAACCAGCGCTCCTACCGGCTCTCGCAGGCGCGCTATAAGGCGGGCACCGACAGCTATCTGGATACCCTGATCGAACAACGCACGCTCTATACCTCGCAGCAGGAAGCAATCCGACGCCGGCTGGCCCGGGCCACCAACCTGGTCAACGTCTACAAGACACTCGGCGGCGGCGATCTGGCCGAGAGTTCGCGTACCGCACTGCCCTTGGCCCCCACGGCGGTTATCGCGCCTGATTCCTAGTGGGTATTCCGTTGGGCCACATCGACCCGAACGCGCTCGCCGCCGGCTTGTCCCCCGCTCGGCACGCCGCTTGATGCTAGATTGGCCCCATCACGATATATCGATCTGGAGATTGCTGATGACGATTTCGTCGCTGACCCGCGGCAGCCCGCGGTTCGTCGCCACCGGCCTGGCTGCGATGGCCCTGCTGGCCGGCTCGACCACCGCGGGCCTGGCCGCCGAAAAGACCGCCGACGCTGAAAAACCCGCCGTCAATGACCTGCCGAAAATGCTGCAAGAGTCGGTGAAATCCGGGCAGATTGAAGTGGTTCGCCGGTTCAAGACCGATGTGCCGGGGCTGTCGGGCTATGTTCTGTCCCAGTCGGGCCAGCACCAGATCGTCTACAGCGAGAACGGCTATCTCATCGTCGGCAAGATCGTCTCGCCGGAAGGCAAGAATCTCTCGGCCGCCTACACCGAGAAATACGTGCCCAAGCCGGACCTGGCCAAGGTGGTCGAGCAGCTTCGCAGCGCCGATCACCTGGTCCAGCAGGGCCCGGACAACGCCCCCATGATGTATGTCTTTGCTGACCCGAACTGTATCTATTGTCACAAGTTCTCGGAGCAGGCCGCGCCGCTGGTCAAGGCCGGCAAGCTTCAGCTCCAGTGGGCCATGGTGGGGTTCCTGAAAGAATCCAGCGCCGGGCGGGCTGCCGCTATTCTGACCGCGGATGACCCCGCCAGAGCCTTTGCCAAAAACGAGGCCGGTTTTGACGAAGACACCGAGTCCGGCGGCCTAGAGCCGGCCGAGACGATCGACGCCGATATCCAGCAGGTGCTGGAGGCTCACGCAAAGCAGATGGCCGCCGCCGGCGGTAGCGGCACGCCGACGCTGGTCTATAAGGACGCTCAGGGGAAATGGCAGTCCAAGGTGGGCGCCCCGGGCCGCGAGTGGCTAAAACGCGCGGTCATTCGTAACGCCCAGTGACCCAATCGCTGTCGGGCCTCGTCATCCCGGCTCGGGCTCGACAGCCCCCATAACGGTCTCGCGGAAATCTATAGCCCTACCCAACAACGCCTTTCGTAGCGGTGGGGGCATTTCGCCAACGCGGAAAACCGGTTAGTTAGAGCCGGCAACATCGAGTGCGCTATCAAGACGTGTCTGCTTCGGCTCGGCCCCGTTGAAATGTCGCTATTGGCTTCTTTTCCAAGCCTCATCGTCTCAATAGCGCGCCGTCGATCTCGTCGATTTCTAGGGCGAGTCGTCACAAAGTCAGGCGGCGCACCGATGATCAAGGCGTGGCAATGAAAGGTATTGCGAGTCCTGCGCGGCCGTGCCACATAAGCCTATCCGGAAAGAAATCTGGGCGCTGCATTGCTGAAGTTGGCCTCCAGTTATCGTGCTAATTCGAGAGGTGCCCGCTCCGGACGCGCCGTGCGGCGATTGGGCCGCGACCGTGACCCACCACGCTCGGTGGCCCTGACGTTACGTCTACGGCTGACGCGGGCCACACGACGCTATATCGTTAACGACACACTTTAGCGACTTACGCACCGCGCATACGACGAAATGCGCATGCGCAGCGCAGCTCTAATAGCCTACCGTCTACCGTATACGGAATACGGTTAAGAGGCTTTGATGCTGAAAAACACGGTGTTTCTCCTGCTGGCGCTAACGCTTCCGTGGCTTGCACAGGCGCAGCCGCAGTTTGCGTCTGACTCGTCGCCGATCGTAATCAAGTTCTCTCACGTGGTCGCCAACGACACCCCCAAAGGCCAAGGCGCCAAGCTGTTCAAACACCTCGCGGAACAGCGTTTGGGCGATCGAGTTCGCGTCGAGATCTATCCCAGCTCGTCGCTCTATAACGACGGCATCGGGTTGAATGCGCTGATCACTGGCGACATTCAGCTGATGGCGCCGTCGGTGGCTAAGCTCGGCGAGTACAGCGAGGCGATCCAGGTGTTTGATCTGCCCTTCCTATTCGACGACATGAACGCGGTGACGCGTTTTCAACAATCATCGGCCGGCCAGGACCTGCTGGTCTCGATGACCAATCTCAATATCTTGGGCCTGGCCTATTGGCATAACGGCATGCGCCAGATGTCAGCCAACCGACCGCTGGTGACACCGGGCATGGCCCGCGGGCTAAAGCTACGCGTCGAGCCTTCTGATGTGCTCTCGTCCGAGGTGACTGCTGTACACGCGCTGCCGCGCAAAATGTCGTTTTCCGAGGTGTATCAGGGCATGCAAACCGGCGTGGTCGACGGCCAGAGCGGCAATACCTATTCCAATATGGCCACTCAGAACTGGCAAGACGTACAGCGCTACGTCACCGAGACCAACAGCGGCGTGGTCAGCTACATGCTGATCACCAACGCCGCGTTCTGGCGCCGCCTGCCTGCGGATATCCGCACGACCCTGGAAGACGTCATCGACGAGGTATCCAAACAGGTCAACGCCGATGCGAGGCGCCTGAACGAGAAAGCCCGCCAGACCATCGCCGACAGCGATGCCGAGGTGCTGACGTTGACGCCCGAGCAGCGCGCGGCCTGGCAGGCCGCCGAGGCGCCTGTTCTGCGCGCCTATCGCGACCAGATTGGCGCTGATCTCATCCATACGGCCCAGCAGGCGAATCACCCATGATCCACTGGCTATCCCTGGCGCTGCAGCGCCTCGAAGAGACGTTGGTGGTGATTTTGCTCACCGCCATGACGCTGATCACTTTCGCCTATGTGGCCCTGACCAATCTCTATGATCTGTGCTACGGGCTGGCCGATCTGTTTCCGGCCGTGGCCGGCCTACTGTTTGTAAGCGGCGATTATCTATTGACCGTCGCCCAGTCGATGACCTGGAGCGTGGCCGCCACCAAGGCCTGTTTTGCCTGGTTTATTTTTCTGGGCGCGGCCTACGCGGTACGGGTCAATGCACACATCGGCGTCGATCTGCTTACGCGGACGCTGCCGCCGCGCCTGCGTCGTGGGGTGGCGGCCACGGCCATCGCCCTCTTCGGTCTGTATGCCGCAGTGCTGGTCTATGCCAGCACGGAGTGGGTATGGCTTTTAGCGCAGGTAAACATCGGCGCAGAAGACTTGCACCCCTTTGGCATCAAGGTCTGGCATGTCGCACTGTCGGCCCCGGTGGGTATGGCACTCGTGCTGCTGCGTCTGATCGAGGCCTTCATACAGACCTGGCGCGGCGAGCCCGCGCCCGACGAGCGGCCTGACAAGGCGCCTGCGACCGATGCACCGGATGCGCCTCATCTGAACACCCGGGGACGCAGCACATGATCATTACCTGTCTGTTTTTGTTGCTGTTGATCCTGCTGGCGATCGGTGCCCCGGTGGCGGTGGCGCTGGGCCTTGCGAGCATGATCACGATCTTTGTCTTTGGCGATGAATCGCTGCAGTCGGTGGCCATCAAGCTCTATGCCACTGCCGATCACTACACGCTGCTGGCTATTCCGTTTTTTCTGCTGGCCGGTGCGTTCATGACCACGGGCGGCATGGCCCGGCGCTTGATCGATTTCGCCAACGCCACGCTCGGCCACGTAAAGGGCGGGCTGCCGATCAGTGCCATCTTTGCCTGTGTGATGTTTGCCGCCCTGTCGGGTTCTTCACCGGCCACCGTGGCCGCGGTCGGCTCGATCGTCATTGCGGGCATGGTGCGCTCTGGCTATTCCGAGCAGTTTGCTACCGGCGTGGTCTGTAATGCCGGCACCCTAGGCATTCTGATCCCGCCATCCATCGTACTGGTGGTTTACGGCTCGGCCACTTCGACCTCGGTCGGCAACCTGTTCATGGCCGGCGTGGTGCCGGGCGTCATGCTGGGGCTGTTGTTGATGGTGGCCACCTACGTCATCGCGCGGATCAAGGATATGCCGGCCATGCCACGGGCCTCGGTTGCCGAGTGGTGGGTGGCCGCGCGTCGCGCGGCCTGGGGGCTGCTGCTGGGCGTGATCATTCTGGGCGGTATCTATCTGGGCTTTTTCACCGCCACCGAAGCCGCTGCCGTGGCTGCCGTGTATTCGGCCTTCGTATCGCTCGTGGTCTATCGCGATATCAATCTGTTCCGGGCGCCGAAGGTGATTCTGGATGCAGCGCGTCTATCGGTGGCGCTGATGTTCATCATCGCCAACGCTATGCTGTTTGCCCACGTGCTGACGAGCGAACAGATTCCCCAAGCCATCACGCAATGGGCCATATCCCTGGGCCTGTCGCCGGTGGGGTTCTTGTTGATCGTCAATCTGCTGCTGCTGGCCGCCGGCAGCCTGATGGAACCCTCGGCCATCATTCTGATTCTGGCGCCGATCCTGTTTCCCATGGCCAAGCAGATGGGCATCGATCCCGTGCATCTGGGCATCATCATGGTGGTGAACATGGAGATTGGCATGTTGACGCCGCCTACCGGCCTGAACCTGTTCGTCGCATCGACCGTGACCGGCCAATCGCTGACCCAGGTGATTCGTGCCTGTGCCCCCTGGCTGCTGTTGTTGCTCGGGTTTCTGGCCGTGATCACGTATGTGCCCGGTATTTCGCTGGCCCTGCCCCGCGCGCTGGGAATGATGTAGGCCATCGGCGCCTGCCTGTCCTCCAGCGCAGGCGCCGCCAGGTCTGCGCTTAGCCCGATCCAGTCCAGTCCTAGGCCAGTTCTGGGCCAGCACTCGACGAACCACCCGGCCCGGCCGCCGAGCAGTTGTCGGCTTGTTGCCGACATTATAAATGTATACCGTATACGAAACGCAGAAGGAGTCATGGCTATGAGCGATGAAATCTCGGCTTACAAGAAAATCGGCGAGCGCCGGTTTCGAGAGACTTCGGGGCTTTATTTCGAAGATTTCCAGCCCGGCGATGTCTATGAGCATCGCCCCGGACGCACGGTGCTGGATGCCGATAACGTCTGGTTCACGCTGCTGACGATGAACACGCAGCAGGTGCATTTCGATCGGGCCTATGCCGATCACACGGAATGGAAGGATCTGCTGGTGGATTCGACCTTCACCATGGCGGTACTCACCGGCATGAGCGTGCGCACGGTCTCGGCCAAGGTCGTCGCCAATCTGGGCTGGGACAAGGTTCGGGCTAGCGCCCCGGTGTTTGCCGGCGACACGATCTATGCCGAGACCGAGGTGCTGTCCAAGCGCGAATCCAAGTCGCGGCCTACCCAGGGCATCGTCACCGTATTCACCCGCGGACTGAACCAGAAAGGCGACGAGATCATGTCTTTCGAGCGGACCATGCTCGTCCACAAACGCGGCCACGGGCCGGAAGAAGCGGCAGGTTATTGATATGCAGCATGTAGACACCGGACACGACGAACACGACGAACTCCGCGGGCGTATCCGCAGCTTTGTTGCCGGCTATGGCAACGAGTATTTCGCCAAATGCGCCCGCGCCGGCGAATACCCCGAACAATTCGTGGATGATCTGACCAAGGCCGGCTGGCTGGCCGCGCTCATCCCCGAGCAGTATGGCGGGCAAGGCCTGGGGCTGGCCGAGGCCTCGGTGATCATGGAAGAGATCAATCGCGGCGGCGGCAATTCCGGCGATTGTCACGGCCAGATGTACAACATGGGCACCCTGCTGCGTCACGGCTCGGACGCCCAGAAAGAACAATATCTGCCGAAGATCGCCGCCGGCGAGCTGCGCCTGCAGACCATGGCCGTCACCGAGCCAGAAACCGGTACCGAGACCACCAAGACCCGCACCACCGCCGAGAAGAAAGGCGATCGCTACGTCATCAACGGCGAGAAGGTCTGGATCGGGCGTATCCAGTATTCCGACCTGATGATCCTGCTGGCTCGCACCACGCCGGTGGATCAGGTCGAAAAACGCTCGCGTGGCCTGTCGATCTTCCTGGTCGATCTGCACCACGCGCTGCAAAACGGCATGACGGCCACCCGTATCCCCAACATGGTGGATGCCGTGACCAACGAGGTGACCTTCGACAATCTGGAAATCCCGGCCGACGCGCTCATCGGCGAGGAAGACCACGGTCTCAAATACATCTTTTCGGGCCTGAACGCCGAGCGCACGCTGATCGCGGCCGAATGTATCGGCGACGGCTACTGGTTTCTCGATCACGCCGCCGAACGGGCACGCGAGCGCGAGGTCTTCGACCGGGCCATCGGCGCCAACCAGGGCATCCAGTTCCCGATGGCCGAGGCTTATATGTCGGTGCGCGCGGCCGACCTCATGCGTTATCAGGCCTGTGCGCTGTTCGACGACAACGCCGACTGCGGCGCCGAGGCCAACATGGCCAAGCATCTGGCCGCGAAGGCTTCCTGGGAGGCCGCCAACATGTGCGTGCAGACCTACGGCGGCTATGCCTTCGACGAGCGCTATCACGTCGAGCGCAAGTTCCGACAGACCCGGCTGTATCAGGTGGCCCCGATCTCGACCAACCTGATTCTGTCTTATGTGAGCCAGAACCTGCTCGGCCTGCCCCGCTCGTTCTGATGCGCCTCGACCGGAGATTTTCATGACTGCAACACAGAACGCCCGGCCGCTGGACGGCATCACCGTCGTGAGTATCGAGCAGGCCATCGCGGCCCCGTTTGCCAGCCGCCAGCTGGCCGATCTGGGCGCCCGCGTGATCAAGATCGAGCGGCCCAACGTGGGTGATTTTGCCCGCGGGTACGACGAGCGCGTGAACGGCCTGGCCTCGCATTTCGTCTGGACCAATCGCTCCAAGGAAAGCCTGACGCTGGACTTGAAGGCCGAAGCCGCCATGCCCGTCATGGACAAACTGCTGGCCGAGGCGGACGTGCTGATCCAGAACCTGGCCCCGGGGGCGGCGGCGCGTCTCGGCCTGTCGCACGACGCGCTCAAGGATCGTTTTCCGCGGCTGATCGTCTGCAATATCTCGGGCTACGGCGAAGCCGGGCCGATGACCGACAAGAAAGCCTATGACCTGCTCATCCAGAGCGAGGCCGGCATGCTGAGCCTCACCGGCGGCCCGGGGGCGACCGAAATGGCCAAGGTGGGCGTGTCGATCGGTGATATCGCGGCCGGCATGTATGCCTATAGCCAGATCCTGGCCGCGATCATCCGGCGTGGCGTCACCGGTCACGGCACCAGCATCGATGTTTCCATGCTGGAAGCGCTGGTCGAGTGGGTCGGCTATCCGCTTTACTACGCCTACGACGGCCAAGAGCCGCCGCCGCGGGCCGGGGCGGCCCACAGCACCATCTTTCCCTATGGCCCGT
Source organism: Salinisphaera sp. UBA1666 (assembly GCA_002320455.1). GTDB lineage: Bacteria > Pseudomonadota > Gammaproteobacteria > Nevskiales > Salinisphaeraceae > Salinisphaera. The sequence goes on along the minus strand of DCKU01000146.1, from coordinate 8,712 downwards.
TCACCGCCGGCGATGGCAAACGCGTGATGCTGGGCCTACAAAATGAGCGGGAATGGGCGGTCTTCTGTGAAAAAGTTCTCGAACAGCCGGAGCTGACGGAGGACGCGCGCTTTGCCAGCAACAGCGCCCGCTCGGCCGCCCGCGAAGAACTCACCGAGATCATCCACGCCGCCTTTGCCGAGCTGTCGGCGGCCGACGTGGTCGAGCGCCTGGAAGCCGCCAAGATCGCCAATGCGCGAGTCAACGATATGGCCGGTGTGTGGGGCCACGAACAACTGGCGGCGCGTAACCGCTGGCGCGAGGTCGCGACACCCGCCGGGCCGGTGCCGGCCCCGCTGCCGCCGGGCGCGGATATCGGCTACGAGCACCGTATGAACGGCGTGCCGGCGCTCGGCCAGCACAGCGATACAATTCTGGCCGAATACGGCTACGACGAGGCCGCCATCCAGACGATGCGCGACCAGGGCGTGATCTGACATGACCGCCGATCTGGAAGACGCCGTCTCGCCGCTGTTCGTCCCGGCCGACCGGCCCGAGCGCATCGACAAGGCACTGGCCAGTACGGCCGATGCCGTGATCGTCGATCTGGAGGATGCCGTTTCCCCGGATGCCAAAGACAGCGCCCGCGACACGCTGGCGGCCTGGCTGGCCGAGCATCCCAAGACTTCGATCTTGATACGGATCAATCCGGTGGGCGATACCGCTCACGAGGCGGATCTCGCGCTCTGTCGTGCGCACGACAATATCGCTGCCATCGTGTTGCCCAAGGCCGAATCGGCCGCGGCGGTGTCCGGCCTGGATATCGGCGACATGCCGCTCTGGGCGCTGATCGAAACCCCGGCCGGCGTGCTGGCCGCGGCCGATATCGCAGCCGCCCCCACGGTTATGCGTCTGGCCTTCGGCGCGCTGGATTTTGCGGCGGCCACCGGGCTGGACGCCGATCACGTCGCTGGTACGGCCCTGCTCAATCAGGCCCGAGGCCAGCTCGTTCTGGCCAGTGCTGCCGCCGGCCTGGCGCCCCCGCTGGATAGCCCGCAGCCCGTCTTTCGTGATTCCGAACCGGTCGCCCGTGCGGCCGAACACGCTGCGGCCATGGGCTTTGGCGGGGCGCTTGCGATCCATCCGGCCCAGCTCGATGCGATCCGCGCGGCGTTTACACCGAGTGCAGAGACCCGCGACTGGGCCCGGCGTATCGTTACCGCCGCCGAAGACAACGGCACCGGCGCTGCCCAGCTGGACGGTGTGATGATCGATTCTCCGGTGATCAAGCGCGCGCGGCGCGTACTGGATATCGCCTCGCGGTTTCGCTCGGCCGGCTAGATCCACGGGCCGGCATCCGATACAACGCGCCGCGTTGTGTCTTTTTAAAGATCTGTTGTGACGACATGCCTGCACCCAGCGCCCGTTCTGTGACTACCGGATCGCCCCCCGCCGACGATACCGGCGTACAAGCCGGAAGCCCCGCCTATCAACGTATCGGCATGGCGTTTTTCTTGGCCGGGCTGGCCTGTTTTTCGCTGATCTATTGCGTACAGCCGCTGCTGCCGGCGTTTGCGGTCCACTTCGGGGTGAGCCCGGCGAGCAGCTCGTTGGCGCTGTCGGTGACCACGGCCGCACTCGCGGTCTCGGCGGTGTTGTCGAGTGCGTTTTCCCAGTCGTTCGGGCGGCGCGGGTTCATGGGCGCTGCCCTAGTGGGCGCCGGCGTACTCAATATCGCGACCACGCTCTGGCCGAGCTGGCCGGCGCTGCTGGTGATGCGAACGCTAGAAGGCGCAGCACTCGGCGGCGTGCCGCCGATCGCCATGGCCTATCTGTCCGAGGAGATCCACGGCGCCCATTTGGGCCGGGCCATGGGCCGTTATATCGCCGGCACGGCGCTTGGCGCGATGACCGGGCGTATTGGCGTAGGGCTGTTGTCGCTGGTGATGTCCTGGCAGTGGACGTTGATCAGCATGGGCGCGCTGGCCGCGCTGGCAGGCGTGGTCTTCGTATTCGTGTTGCCGCCGTCACAGCATTTTGTGGCCATGCGACGGCCCAAGATGACGTTTCATCTGGCGGCCTGGCAACAACACCTGAAAACGCCGCGGCTGCTGCGTCTATATGGCATCGGCTTCATGTTGACCAGTATTCAGGTCACGCTGTTCAGCTATGCCATGTATCGCCTGGTCGGCCCGCCGCACGACTTGAGCAAGAGCGTGGCCAGCCTGATCTTTCTGGCTTTTGGCTTAGGGATCTGGACGTCGACGCTCGGCGGGCGTCTGGCCGATCGGTTCGGGCGCCAGCCGATTCTGGCTTTGGGTCTTGGACTGGCTATCATCGGGCTCGTCATCACCCTGGCCCCTAACCTGGTGTGTCTGGGCTTAGGGATACTGTTGGCCACCGGCGGGTTTTTCATCACCCATTCTGTCGCCAGCAGCAGCGTCGGCCAGCTGGCCGGCGTTCACCGCGCCCATGCCTCGTCGCTGTATCTGTTGTTCTATTACGTGGGCGCGAGCCTCACCCCGCTTGCCGGCGGGCTGTTGTGGCATGCCTACGGCTGGAGCGCGGTCGCCCTGCTGTGTACCGGCTGTGCGGGCATCGGGCTTATGCTGTGTCGCGGCGTATCCTCGGACGAGCGGGCGGCTTGAGCCGTGGCGGGCGTCTCGTCGGCTCTCCTCGCGGAGGCCATGCCATGCCAGAGCCCGAAGATCGGCGCTAAATCAGCCGCCCCTCGGCATCGACATGGGCCGACAACGCCACCCGTGCCCGATCGATATGATCGGCCATGACGTTGGCAGCGGCTTCGGCGTCACCGTTGGCCATGGCAGCCAGAATCGGGCGATGTTCGGCGGCTGTCTCGGTCAGCGATGTGGCCACCGAGATCGGCGTGAGCGGCGGCAGGCCACGCCACAGGCCGTCGATCAGGCGCGCCAGACGCGGCTGTCCGGCGGCGGCGTAAAGCCGGGTATGAAACTCTTGATTGAGCGCGACATAACGCTCGCGCTCGTCGGCGGCGGCCGCGGCTTCGATCGCGGTTTGCAGCCCGTCAAGAGCGGTCAGCGTATCGGCGTCGATATGGGCCGTGGCAAAGCGCACGGCTCGTGTTTCCAGCAACACGCGCAGGCTATAGATCTCTTCGATATCGTCGCGGCCGAACACGGTCACGCGATAGCCACGCCGGCCGCCCTCGGTCTCGACCAGGCCATCGAGCACGAGCCGTTTCAAGGCATCACGCACCGGGATCCGGCTGGTGCCGAAGCGCTGGGCCAGATCATCGTGCACCAGCCGCTCACCGGCTTCGATCTCGCCGGTCAGAATAGCAGCACGAATCCGGCCATAGACTTCGTCCTCGACCGTGCGGCGGGCCACCTGGCCCAGTTGCTGGGTTTCACTCATGCCAGAATTGTAGCGCCCTACGCCTCGTCTGTCGGGCCGGGTCGCGAAATAGGAGAGCGCTGATGCCTGTGATTTCCGAAGCCGATTTCATCAACAGCGTAGCCGATGCGCTGCAATACATCTCCTACTACCACCCGCCGGACTTCATCGCTGCCCTGACGCGGGCCTACGAGCGCGAGCGCTCGGGCGCCGCCCGCGAGGCCATGGCCCAGATCCTGATCAACTCGCGGCTGTGCGCCGAAGGCAAACGCCCGGTCTGTCAGGACACCGGCATCGTCGTGGCCTTCGTGCAGATGGGCATGCAGGCCCGCATCGATTCCGAACACGATCTGCAGACGCTGGTCGACGAAGGCGTGCGCCGCGCCTGGTCGAACCCGGACAATCCGTTGCGGGCCTCGATCGTGGTCGATCCGGCGGGCCAGCGCACCAACACCCGCGACAATACCCCGGCCGTGGTGCACGTGGAGCTGGTCGCCGGCGAGACGATTCATGTGGAACTCTTGGCCAAGGGCGGCGGCTCCGAGGCCAAGTGCAAGTTCGCCATGCTCAACCCGTCCGACGATATCGCCGACTGGGTGCTAGAACAGGTACCCACCATGGGCGCCGGCTGGTGTCCGCCGGGCATTCTGGGTATCGGCATCGGCGGCACGGCCGAAAAAGCCATGGTCATGGCCAAGGCCGCGGCCACGGAATCGATCGATATCGACGATGTGCGCGAGCGCGGAGCCGAAACCGCGGCCGAGCGGCTGCGCCTGGATCTGGTCGAGCGGGTCAACGCGCTCGGTATCGGCGCGCAGGGCCTGGGCGGGCTGACCACGGTGCTGGATATCAAGATCCGCGAGGCCCCCTGTCATGCTGCCAACAAACCGGTGGCCATCGTACCCAACTGTGCCGCCACCCGGCATATCGACTTCACGCTGTCCGGCGACGGGCCGGCGACGTTCACCGCCCCCGATCTCGACGCCTGGCCCGAGATCGCCCGCGATGCCTCGACGGCTCGACGAGTCAACATCGACGATCTGACGTCTGCCGACATGGCCGATTTCGCCGCGGGCGAGTCGCTGCTGCTGTCCGGCAAGATCCTCACCGGTCGCGATGCCGCCCACAAGCGGATTCGTGATCTGCACGCAGCCGGCGAGGCCTTGCCCGCCGGCGTGGACTTCCAGGGTCGATTCATCTATTACGTCGGCCCGGTGGATGCGGTGCGCGACGAAGCGGTCGGGCCGGCCGGGCCGACCACGGCCACCCGCATGGACGATTTCACCGATCTCATGCTGGGCGACTACGGCGTGATCGGCATGATCGGAAAGGCCGAGCGCGGCCCGGCGGCACGCGAGGCCATCGCGGCCCACGGCGGCGTCTACTTCATCGCCGTGGGCGGCGCCGCCTATCTCGTCTCCCAGGCCATCAAGTCGGCGCGCGTGGTCGCCTTCGAGGATCTCGGCATGGAAGCCATCCATGAGTTCGAGATCGTCGACATGCCCGTCACCGTGGCCGTAGATGCCCGCGGCGACTCGGTGCATGAATCCGGGCCGGCCCACTGGCAGAACGAGATCGCCGGTATTCCCGTGACCGGGGGCTTTGTCGGTGACGACCCGACATCGACGAACCGAGCTATATCGCGTTCAACACGCTAGCCGGGCGCGCTCGAAACGGCCTGTCGGCGCAGCAGGCGAGGCCGACTACGCCGGCCCGGTGATTTGTCTTTTACCGACGCGTCCGAACGATCGATTTCGTTATCACCATCGTCTGTCGGCCCACTCCGCGTGGCATACAGACCGGCCACGGCGATCAGCGCCATGCCAATCACGCCCCAGCGGTCGGGCAGATGGTCGAACAGTAGAAATCCCCACAGCGTGGAGAACACTAGATAGCTGTAGTCGCCGGCCGCCACCAAAGGCGCCGGCGCCATCTGATAGGCCCGTCCCATGGCCGCGCTGGCGACTACGGCAATAACCGCCAGGGCGACGATGAGCGCGCCGAGATACGGCAGATCAACGCCGTCCAAGCTCGGCCAGCCGCGGGCCACGAATGGCGCGGCCGTCTGCCAGGTCGCTGGCATATCGAACATCGCGAAGACGCCAAGCGCGACCAGCCCCACCGCCAGAAACGCGATCTGCACGCCCATCGACATGACAAGCGGCGACTCGTCGCGACACTTGGTGGCCGTGATAAGCGCAGCCAGCGCGTAGAGCACCGCGCCGGTCAGGGGCAGCCACAACATTGGCGAAAACGCGCTACTGCCCGGGCGCAACAGCACGAGAACGCCGATGAAGCCCAGCACCACGGCGCCGATCTCCCCGGCCGCCAGACGGCGGCCGGGCTCCAGCGCACAGAGCACCGTAATAATCAGCGGCGCGGTATACAGCGCGGCCGACACGGTGGGCAGGGCCAGCCCGGTCAGCGCTAGATAGACCAACACCCACATAACGACCAGTAACAGGCTACGTACGCCGATCCAGAACGAATGCCGTGCCCGCAGGCCACGACGGGCATAGCTCACCATGAATACGCCAAGCAGCGGCACGGCAACCACCGCACGTAGCACGATCAGCTGCCAAACGCTGATCTGGTCGGCCGCCAGCTTGACCAGGCCATCGCCAAGCGCCAGCACGACGGCGGCCAAAACGATATAAGACAGGCCGGCAAACGATTCGTTGGCAAGGCTTCTTCGCAGAAAAGACAACGGATGCATAACCGGCCCGGCAGATGAGTGAGTGTGCACACCATGCGCCCGGCCGAGATATTCGTCATACGATGTTTTGGCTCGCTCGCATTACCTCAGGTAATCTATTTAGCGGTATGAACCATCTGCGTCGTCGTCTGCCGCCCTTGGCCACGCTGCTGCCGTTCGAGGCCGCGGCCCGGCTTGAAAGCTTTACGCAAGCGGCCGCAGAGCTATCGATGACGCAGGCCGCGGTGAGCCGCCAGATCCGCGCCCTGGAAGATAATCTGGACGTTGTATTGTTCGAGCGTCGCCATCGCGCGGTGGCGCTCACGCCGGCCGGCGAGGCCCTGGCGCGGGCGGTGGCCTCGGGCCTGGAGACCATGGCCAGTAGCGCGGATACGCTTAGATCCCGGCGCGATGACGACGATATCGTGCTGCTCGCAGAGTTATACGTGGCGATGTACTGGCTGATTCCGCGCCTGCCCGAGTTTCATGCCCGACATCCGGATCTGCGTCTGCGGGTCAACGCGTCGACCCAACCCTTGAACCACGCCGAGACCGTTTTCGATCTGGCGTTGCAATGCGGCACGCGGCCGGCCGGCGCGCTGGCACCGATCATGTCCGTGCCGGATGCCGTATTCCCGGTATGCAGCCCGAGCGTAGCCGGCCAGTACAGCCTGACCCCGGCCGATCTGGCCGACCACGCTATCCTCCATTGCCGCGATGACCCGCGCGACGGCTGGCTGTCCTGGAACGACTGGCTGGCTGGAATCGGTGCCCGAGTCGCCGTTCCCCAGGGGGCCACCTTCGACAACTATCCGGTTGTCATTCAGTCGGCGTTGATGGGTCAGGGGATCGCGCTGGGCTGGCAGCGTGGCCTGGAACATCTCATCGATTCCGGCCAGCTGGTCCGCCCGCTGGCCGCGGCCATGAATCTGCCGCGTGGGCTTTCGATTTATGCCAGTGCGCCCGAGGCTATCGACGAGCGCAAGCAACGGGTCATCGACTGGCTGTATGCCGAACTCGTAGGCTAGACGACTCAATACGTGCCACCGGCCGCGCGCATGACGACAACTGTACTCAATGACCTGACACCGACATCGCTCTGGCAGCATTTCGCCATGCTGTGCGAGACCCCGCGCCCCTCGTGGCACGAGGCCGCCGTCATGACACGCATCACCGAATGGGCCGATCGACACGGCCTGGCTTATACCCAAGACGAGGCCGGCAACCTTCTGATCAAAAAACCGGCCACGCCAGGGCACGACAATGCACCAACCGTGGCCCTCCAAGCGCACGTCGACATGGTGGCCGAAGTCGAGGCCTATGCCGCACACGACTTCACCCGTGATGCGATCTGGCCCCGAGTCGTCGACGGCTGGCTGATGGCGACCGACACGACGCTGGGCGCCGACAACGGTATCGGCGTGGCCGCAGCACTGGCGGCCCTGGAAGAGCCCGGCCTGACCCACGGGCCGCTGGAAGTCTTGCTCACCGTGGCCGAAGAGGTCTCGCTGGTCGGCGCGGCCCGGCTTGCACCGGGCTGGCTTTCCGCCGATTACCTGTTGAACCTGGACACCGAAGAAGCGGGTGACGTGTGTATCGGCTGTGCCGGCGGGACCAACGTGGCTCTCGACGAGGCCATGGCCACGGCGCCGCTGCCCCCCCACGAGGGCATCCTCACGATCGAGATCGGCGGGTTGGCTGGCGGCCATTCCGGCATGGATATCCATACCGGGCGAGCCAGCGCCAATCGCCTTATGGCCCGGCTGTTGGCCGGCCTGGCTGAAGAGCAAGCGCTGCGGCTGATGGCGATCGAAGGCGGTCGCATGGATAACGCCATCACCCGGCGCGTGGTAGTCCAGCTCGCCATGGCACATGAGCGTATCGAGGCCGCGAGGCAGACGGCTCAGCAGCTGGGCGATGCGCTACGCGGCGAGCTGATCGACGAAGACCAGGGGCTGACGGTCAACGCGCGGGCCGACGCCCCCGGTCCGGGCGCCAACACGGCGGTGACCGCCGAAGCCTCGGCGGCCATCATCGAGCTGCTGGCCGGCCTGCCCTACGGTGTCGACGCCATGAGCGCCGAGGCGCCTGGGACAGTAGAAACCTCGAACAATATCGGCATCCTAAGCCTCGAGCACGGCCGGCTCACCGCCCAACTCATGGTGCGCTCGCTCGTCGATCAGCAGCGCGACCGGCTGGCCGAGCGCATCGCCGGGCAGATGCGCGAGGCCGGGTTTGCGCCAACGCGCTCGGCCGGCTACCCGGGCTGGGCTCCGGATGCCGGTAGCGCCCTGCTGGCACGTTTTAAACGCGTGCACGAAGCCACGATCGGTCAGGCGCCGCGTGTTGTCGTGCTGCATGCCGGGCTCGAATGCGGGCTGATCGGCGCCAAGTACCCGCAGATGGAGATGATCTCGTTCGGGCCGACCATCCGCGGTGCCCACTCGCCGGCAGAGCGGGTAGAAATCGAGTCGGTAGCGCCGTTCTACACGTTGCTACAGAACACACTGGCCGATCTGGCCGCCGTCAAACCGGCCCAGGGCGTGTCGTCATAAGATAAGGCGGCGCATCGGCGGCCAAGCCGCGGCAAGACAAGGCATTGCGAGCGTCGCGTGGTCGTTCCACGTGAGCGAGCGATAACGCCGTATTGCCGGGGCTTGGCC
>DCKU01000162.1 GCA_002320455.1 Salinisphaera sp. UBA1666 | reverse complement strand
AAGCACCCGGCGCGACCGCGACAGGTTATGCAGAGCCTCCCTAACCGCAGCTGGGTACGACCGTGCCCAGAAGCGCTTCGACGTCGGCCATCGCTGCCGCCAGTGTCGCTTCGATCTCGGCGTGAATCGCCAGACCGCCTGTGCGCCCGGCGGCTTTGTTGACCACCACCGCGAGGCAGGCATAAGACAGACCGGCTTCACGGGCCAGTGCCGCTTCGGGCATGCCGGTCATGCCCACGATATGACAACCGTCGGCGGCCATGCGATTGATCTCGGCGGCCGTTTCGAGTCGCGGCCCCTGAGTCACGCCATGAACGCCGCCGTCCAGCGCGTCCAGGCCGAGTTTGTCGGCGCCGTCGAGCAGCACGCGGCGAAGAACCGGGTCATAGGGCTCGGTAAAGTCGATATGGTCCAGGCCGTCGGTGGCCGGGTCATCGTAGAAGGTGTGGCAACGCCCCCAGCTGTAATCGATGATCTGATCGGGTACCACGATACGCCCGGGCCGCGCGGCATCATCGATACCGCCGACCGCCGCTACCGCGATCACCTGTTTGCAGCCGGCCGCAGCCAGAGCAGCGATATTGGCGCGGTAGTTGATAGCGTGCGGCGCAATCTTGTGCCCTGCGCCGTGGCGCACGACGAAGACCACGTCGCGCCCGGCGAACGTGCCAGCGACGAGCGGCCCGGAACTCGGCCCGTAGGGCGTGTCGGCGATTGCCGGCGGGCGCTTGGCCGCAAGACCTGCCAGATCGGCCAGCGCGGTACCGCCGATGACACCGACCGGGCTCACAAGGCGCTCTCCTCGGCGTGCTGGCCGATCGCCCAGACGCCCGGCAGCTGGCGATAATAGCCCTTGTAGTCCATGCCTGCGCCGAAGACATAACGATCGGCCACGTGGCAGCCGACGTAATCGGCGTGCACGCCGGGCGCCCGACGATCGTGGTCCTTGAGCAGCAGCATGGCTGTGCGCACGGAGGCTGCCCCCTGGGCCTTGATGGCATCCAGAATCGCAGCCAGCGTATGGCCTTCGTCGAGGATATCGTCAACGATCAGCACGTGGCGATCGGCCAGTCGCAGCCCGGGGCTGACCTTCCAGACCAGCTCGCCGCCGGCGGTCTCGCCGCGATAGCGCGTGGCGTGTAGATAGTCCAGCTCAAAGGGAAACGTCAGTCGCTTGCCGAGCTCGGCCGTGGCCTGCAGGCCACCCAGCATCACGCAGATCACGACCGGGTCCAGTTCGGCCAGGTCGGCGGTGACATCGGCAGCCATACGGTCATAGGCCGCGCCGATATCGGCCGCCGAAATCAGGCAGTCGGCACTGGCATAGACACTCTTCGCTTCTTCGTAGCGTTGTCGATCGAAACCGCTCATCATGATCCTTGTTCGCCGGGATGATCGGGACCGGCTTCACCCTGTGCCTTGTTGCGCTCGCTGGCAACGACGGCATCCCGTTCGGATTGTACCTTTTGTGTGTCGATATCCTGTTCGTCTGCATCGGCCGGCTCTGCCGCGTAATCGGCGTCATCACCCGACGATGCGCCGTCGGGCAGGTGCACGATCTGCGTGGGCAGAGACACGCTGGCCCCGTGTTCACGGATCTTGTCCTGGGCACGCTGGAGCACGCTCTGCTTGATCGCCAGATACTCGGCCCAGTCTGTGGTTACCGTATAACAATAGATCAGAAGATCCAGCGACGAGTCGCCGAAAGAGTCCAGATAGGTCAGGATGACCTGATCGGAGTCGATCGAGTCGTCTTGGTCCAGCATGTGGCGTATATCGGCCACGATATCTGGCACGCGTGCGGCGTCCTCGAAGCGCACCGCGATCTTCTCGTTGATGAGCCGATGGCTCATGCGTGACGGGTTTTCGAGCGCCACGTTAGAAAAAACGGCGTTGGGCACGTACAGCGGGCGCATATCAAAACGTCGCACCGTGGTCGCACGCCAGCCGATGTCTTCTACCACGCCTTCGATATCGCGGTCCGGCGAGCGAATCCAGTCGCCGACCGAGAACGGCCGGTTCAGATAGACCGTCATACCGCCGAAGATATTGGCCAGCACGTCGCGTGCGGCAAAACCAACTGCAATCCCGCCCACACCGGAAAAGGCCAGGAGGCTGGACGGCGACACACCGAACTGCTCGAGCAGCACCAGCGCGCCGATCACCAGCACCACGGCCCGCGCCAGCTTGGCCAGCGCGTCGGCGCTGGTGTTGTCTAGATGCTTGTAATTGCTAGCGGCGCGCGCGAGCGCGTTCTTTTCCACGGATGCGATCAACCGAAACGCGAACCAGATGAACACCAGCGCGATCAGCACCCCGCGCATCAGCGGCACATAGTCTCGCCACGGGTGCTCGGCGCTGGTACCCACACGGATCGCTAGCGTCATGCCGCCGATCCAGAGCAGGATCTGGAGCGGGCCGTTCACGCTGCGATAGAGCGCGTCGTCCCAGAGATTGCGCGTGGCCAGCACCTTGTCATGCAGCAGCCGAAGCGCTAACCGCGTGGTGAGATCGAGCAGCGCTGTCAGCCCGAGAATGGCGGCCACGTCGATCAGCGTGCCCCACTCGCTCTTTATCGACAGATATCGTGCGATGAAGTCGTGATAGGTGCTCAAGAGGGTATCGATCATGCCGGCTGCAGCCGACGGGCCGTATCTCTCGCCCGCGCCAGCCGCTCTGGCTCAACTTGAGCTGCGGCCCGTGTCGCACACAGCCGTGCCGCGAATACATCGCGATACGCCTGCCCCGTGTCCCGCCATGCCGCCACGCCGGCTACAGCCTGCCACGCCGCATCGCGATCGTTGCAGAGAGGCAGAAAATCACAGCCGGCGGCCAGCGCAGCCTGTACGCGGGCGGCCACATCGCCGAAGGTCTCGGCGGCGCCGCCCATGCTCAAGTCGTCGCAGAATACACACCCGGCAAAGCCGAGACGCTTTCGTAGAACATTCATGATCCACGTCCGCGACAGGCTAGCCGGCGCGTTATCGATCGCCGGGTAGCGCACGTGGGCCATCATGATCGAGGCCACACCGCCGGCAATGAGCTCGGCGAACGGGTGCCAATCACTGGCCAACTCGGCCTCGCTGCGCTCGTCCACGGGCAGCTCGGCATGAGAGTCGGCCGCGACCCATCCATGGCCCGGGAAGTGCTTCGCCGTAGCGAGGCTTCCGCCCTCGGCAAGCCCGCGGGAATAAGCGTCGGCGAGCAGCGCAATCGTCTCCGGTGCGGATGAAAACGCGCGATGCCCAATCACGGTGGACTGACCGTAGTCGCGATCGGCAATCGGCGCCAGCGGCAGGTCGATGCCGACGGCGGCCAGCTCTGAGGCCACGAGATATCCCAGATCGCCGGCGGCTTGGAGAGCCTCTGACGCAGAACGCGTATACAAGCGGCCCAGCTCCGCCATCGGCGGAATGACGCTAAACCCGTCACGAAAACGCTGGACTCGTCCGCCTTCGTAGTCCGCCATGACGATCAGCTCGTCACGTGTCTTCTTGATATCGGCCGTCAAATCAGCGAGTTGCTGGCGACTTTCAAAGTTTCGTGTAAAGAGGATCACCCCGCCGACGGCCGGCTTTGCCAGCAGGCAGCGGTCCTCGGCGGTCAGCGTCGTGCCCGCCACGTCGATAATGAGCGGCCCCAAAGACATCGTCGTCAACCGGCCGTGTTATCGGCCCAGTCGCGATATGGGTGAAACGCCAACGCGTGATTGTAATAACGCGCTTCGTCGGTGATCTCTCGACCCAGCCAGTCGGGCCGGGCAAACGTTTCGTTGGCATCGCCCAGCTCGATCTCGGCGACGATTAGCGGTGCGTTGGCCCCCTCGAAGACATCGATTTCCCAAGTGTGGCCTTCGTGGGCCACCCAGTAGCGTGTCTTTTCGACGGGCTCGGTCAAGCACAGGCCGTCGAGCATTTCGCGGGCCTCGGCCAGCGGAATGTCATATTCGTATTCAGCGCGTGCGCTGCCAATCACAGCGGCCTTGATATTCAGATTGGCGGCCTCGCCTTCGATACGCACACGCACCGAGGCCCGGCCCGAGTCGTTGAAATACCCCTGGGCAAACGACTGGTTGGCGTGGGCGGCGTTGCGCCAGGCGTCGCCGGCAACGAGAAACTTGCGCTCGATTTCGGTGGCCATCAGCCGGGCTCCTTGTCGAATACCGCCATCGACTCGATATGGGCGGTATGCGGAAACATGTCCATCACGCCGGCCGACGCCAATCGGTAGCCGTGCTCATGCACCAGCCGCTCAGCGTCGCGCGCGAGCGTCGCCGGGTGACAAGAGCAGTAAACGATGCGTGACGGCGCCTTGGCGGCGATCAAGTCGATCACCTCGGCGGCGCCGGAGCGCGGCGGGTCGAGCAGGACCTTGTCGACGCTGGCCGGAAGCCAGTTCGGCGCCTCACTGGGCTCAAACAGGTTGTCGACATGGGCCTCAATGTTGGTGCAGCCGTTGGCCAAGGCGTTGTCGCGCGCCCGTCCTACCAGGCCTGCTTCGCCCTCGACCGTCACCACGCGGGCGCCGCTGCGCGCCAGGGGCACCGAAAAATTACCCAGCCCGGAAAACAGCTCCAGCACGGTCTCATCAGCAGACACGTCTAGGGCGGCCAACGCGGTCTCGATCATCTGGCGATTGATGCCGGCGTGGATCTGCACGAAGTCGTTGGGCCTAAAATACAGCCGGGCATCAAAGGCCGGCAGCTCGTAATACAACGCCGGCGCGTTGGCGTCGATCGGCGCGATGGTCTCTTCGTTGCCCGGCTGCAGATAGATCGAAAAGCCGTGATCGACGCCGAAGGCGCGCAGCACCTCAAGATCGCCGTCGCTGGGGGCATCCAATACGCGAAAGACCAGTGCGGTGGCGTTATCCGCCGCCGCCACTTCGATCTGGGGCAGACGCTCGCGTATAGACAGGCGATCGATCATGGCCGCTAGATCCTGCAGGCGCTCGCCCACCTGCGGGATCAAGACCTCACAACGTGACAGCTGCGCAATGAACGGCGCGCCGCGCTCGCGAAAGCCCACCAGCGTACCGCCTTTCTTGGGCACGTATTTCACGCCCAGACGCGCACGCCGACGGTAACCCCAGCGCTCGTCGGTCAACGGCTCGGCCACCGCCTGCGGCGTCACATGGCCCACCCGGGTCAGCGCGTTCATCAGCTGTGACTGCTTGAATGCGAGCTGCGAGTCGGCGCTGGCGTGCTGCAGCGCGCAGCCGCCACACAGCCCAAAATGACGACAGACCGGTGTTACACGCGCTTCAGAGGCCGAAAACAGCGTGACCATGGCGGCTTCTTCGTACTGTTTCTTGACCTTGGTCGGCTTAAACAGCACCTGCTCGCCCGGTAGCGTATCGGCCACGAACACGGCCTTGCCGTCGACATGGCCCACGCCTCGGGCATTGCTGGCCAGATCGGTGATATCGACAACGCCGTGTACCTGTTTACGCGCGCGTTTGCCCTTGCGGCTCATGGACGCTCCAACGCCTCGAGTTGGGTGATCAACGCGCGGCGCTGTACGTCACTCATGGCGCGACGCGTGTGCTGAATGCGCCACCACAGCCGCGTTCGCGCCCGTGCCCGCTGCCCAAGCGTTTTGGCCGACGCGTCGTCGTCGGCATCGGTGAAGATCGCACTGCACTCGTCCTCAAACGCCCGGTCGGGCGCCGGGTGATCATGCGGCGTTGGCGCGACCCATCGAGCCAGGCACTGGCGGTGAGCACGCGCCAGGGCAACCGGCAAACGAGCATCAGCAGCCACGCATCTTGCGATCAGCGTATCGACATCGTGGCCGTCCCAGTCGATGACATCGGCCGCATGTCCCGGCATCCGTGCGAACAGATGCGCGAGCATGGCTGTCTCATCGGCGAACGCCTCGCGCGAGAGCGCGTACTCGTGGACCTGTCCTTTTTCAACAACGATGGCCGCGATCGATGTCAGGGCGGCCAGGTGCGCCGGTAGATCCCATCGACCCCAGCGCTGGGTGTGAATCTGCTCAACCGCCCGGGTGATGCCGGCTTCGTCTAGGGTGTCGTAGTCGGCCAACCGGCGGGCAGCGGTCACGTCGAGTGACGCCCGCACGGCGACGACGATCGTCGGCCGACTCACGGTTTGTCGTAGACGCCCGTCGATAGATAACGATCGCCCCGGTCGCAGACGATCATCGCGATCGTGGCGTTTTCGACCTCGGCGGCTAGCGAGAGCGCTGCGAACACGCTGCCACCAGAGGACGGGCCGGCGAAGATGCCTTCTTCGCGGGCGAGGCGTTTCATGGTGGCCTCGGCGTCGGCCTGTTCCACGTCGATGATGCGATCGACGCGGCGGGCCTCGAAGATCGACGGCAGGTAAGCTTCCGGCCAGCGGCGAATCCCCGGAATCTTGGACTCGCCGGCCGGCTGTACACCGACGATCTGGACGTCCGGATTTTGCTCCTTGAGATAACGCGAGCAGCCCATGATGGTACCGGTGGTGCCCATGGTAGCCACGAAGTGCGTGATCTGGCCGGCGGTCGCGTTCCAGATTTCCGGGCCGGTGGTCTCGTAGTGGGCGCGCGGGTTGTCCGGGTTGGCGAACTGGTTGAGCAGCAGCCCCTCGCCGGCATCGGCCATACGTTGTGCCCGGTCACGCGCACCCTCCATGCCCTCGTCTTCAGAGACCGAGATGATCTCGGCTCCGTAGGCGCGCATGGAGGCACGACGCTCTTCACTCATGTTCTCGGGCATGAGCAGTTTCATCTTGAAGCCCTGCATGGCCGCGACCATGGCCAGGGCGATGCCGGTGTTACCCGAGGTGGCCTCGATCAGCGTGTCACCGGGTTTGATATCACCGCGCTCGGCGGCCCGCGTGATCATGGAATACGCCGGGCGATCCTTCACCGAGCCGGCCGGGTTATCGCCTTCCAGCTTGGCCAGCAGCGTATTGGTCGAATCGGCCGCGATAAGACGTTGCAGACGAACCAGCGGCGTATTGCCGACCTGGTCGTTGAGCGTGGGATAATCGTTCATGCAGAAAGTGTAGCAGCGTGTTCGATGGGTGTCGTAGCCGCCGGCTCAGACGATCTGGCGCCGCCCGGCCGCCATGGCCGCGGACAGTTCGACGATCGCCTCGCCCAGGCCCACGAACACCGCGCGCGCGATCAACGCATGACCGATATTGAGCTCTACGATTGGCGCGATGGCTGAAATCTCGCCGACGTTGTCGACGTGCAGCCCGTGGCCGGCGTGCACCTCGATGCCCAGCGACTCAGCCAGCTCGGCTGCTTCCACGATCCGTGCCAGCTCCGCTCGGCGCGTCGTGGAATCCGCAGCGTCGGCATAGGCCCCGGTGTGCAGCTCGATATGATGCGCACCGGCTTCGGCCGAGGCGTGAATCTGATCGACATCGGGATCGATGAACAACGCGGCCGCAATACCGGCCGCCTGCAGGCGCTGGATGCCGTCGGCCACGCGCGCCTGCTGGCCGGCAATATCCAGCCCGCCTTCCGTCGTCAACTCTTCGCGTGACTCGGGGACCAGACAACAATCCCGGGGTCGGAGTCGACAGGCGATCTCGAGCATCTCATCGGTGAGCGCCATTTCTAGGTTGATCGGCATGTCGGGTGCGGCGCAGAGTGTTTCGACGTCGTGATCTTGTATATGGCGACGATCCTCTCGCAGATGGATCGTGATACTGGCCGCCCCGCTGTCCATGGCAAGACGCGCGGCCGCGGCCACGTCGGGATAAGACGTACCGCGCGCCTGGCGCAGCGTGGCCACATGGTCGACGTTGACGCCGAGGCGAATAGGCGGCGCGGGGGCGGCAAGATCGGTCATGCAGCATAATCCTTGGCTAGTTGGGCCTTAGATACCATCTTGTGAAACCAAAGCCAATCAGCCTTCGGCCGCGATTTGCTGCCGGTAAGGCTGTTGGTGTTTGAGCACGCCGTAGGCGATATGCACCAGCTTGCGCATGGCCGCGCCGAGCGCGCTCATCTTGGACTTACCCCGCGCGAGCAGCCGTTGATACTGCGCGGCGATGTCCGGGTTATGGCGCACGCTAACCACCGCCGCCATGTAGAGCTTGGCGCCGTAGCGTGGGTGCCCCCGCCTTGGACAAACGCGGTCGGGCGCGTACCGACGTGCCGGATTCATAAGGCACCGGCACGAGCCCGGCAAATGCCGCGGCCTGTCGGGCGCTGTCGAAGACGCGACTGTGGAGCGTCGCCATCAGACGCTGAGACACCTTGGCGCCAATGCCGGGAATGCTTTCCAACAAATCCGGATCCTGCGCCAGCTCGGGATGGCCATCGATATGATCATCGATATCGCGAGCCAGTCGGGCACGTTCGGCGCGCAAAGTGCCAAGCACTGTATCGATCGATTCGAGGATCTCGGCGTTGCCCGTGACCTCAGACTTTTCTCGACGATTGCTTTCGCGTTGAATATCGCCGTCCAGCGCCTCGAGCCGTGCCAGCCGGGCCTTGAGCTCGCGTACCGCCGCTGGCTCGGGCACCCAGGCCGGCGGATGCTGCGTCGCGCCGTAGCGCGCCAGAACAACGCTGTCCTTGGCATCGGTCTTGCCCCGGACCCCCAAGGCCTTGGCGAAGTCCCGAATCCGGGCCGGATTGACCACGGACACCGTGGCGCCGGCATCATGAAGGGCATGCGCGATCGCCTCGTGATAAATCCCGGTCGCCTCGAGCACGACGTGACACGCCGCGAGCGCCTGGCCGGTGTGCTTTTCCAGCCACCGCATCAGCTCGGCGTGGCCGTTCGCGGTATTGGGCAAGACCTTGGTCTTGACCTTGCCGGTCTCGACATCGCGTAGCCAGGCGCTGTCGAGTTTGTGTTTGCTGACGTCGATACCGATGAATGCCGTCATCTCGTTACTTATCCTCGTACGTGCAGCCTCACCGGCCCTGCCGGGGGCTTGGATACCATTCAAGCTGTCGAGATCAAAAGTGCCGGGGGCCTGATCTAAGCCGCGGGCTCGAAGCCGTAAGGGCGTGTGGAGGCTTACCCGGCACGTACCCGGTATGCTAGCTAGACATTCCGGGCAAGACACAAGAGCGTGTCGTTTGTCGGCCGGTGATGCCTTGCGGGCGGGGCTTTGCTAGCCTCGCGGGCTGTATCGCCGAGCGAGGCCTGGCATGTCGGCCGTCATCAATGTCTTATTGCCGATTTTCGGTCTGATTCTGGCCGGCTTTGCCGGACGGCGAACGGGCGTATTGGGTGAGACTGCGGCCGGCGAGCTGAACCGGTTCGTTGTGTGGTTCTGCCTACCGGCGCTTTTGTTCAATGCGACGGCCACGGCCAGCTTCGCGGCGCTTTGGCATCCGGAATTCATCGCCGTCAACGGCTTGGCCAGTCTCGGTGTATTCGCCACCGCCCTGGTCTGGCGGATACGCGCCGGCCGGCCGGGCGTTGATGCGGCGATCGATGCGCTGGCCGCCGCCTATGCCAACGTCGGCTATGTGGGCATTCCTCTGTGCGTGCTGGTGCTGGGTGATGCCGCGCTCGCGCCGGCCTTGATCGCCACATTGATCGTGGTCTGCGTGGTGTTCGCCCTGGCCATCGTGCTCATCGAGGTTTTTCGCCAGAGCGGTCAGGGCATCGTTCGACCGTTGATGACGGTGACGCGGGCGTTGAGCAAGAATCCTATCGTGGTAGCGCCCATCATCGGCGGGCTGTGGGGCGCGACCGGTGTCGCGGTGGCCAAGCCGGTCGCTCAGTTCGTGGATTTGTTAGGCGCAGCGACGACGCCCTGCGCGCTGGTCTCGATTGGCGCATTTCTGGCGCGGCCGGCCGTCGCCACCGATGCGCCCGAGCCCGTCAACGGTCTGGGCGGCCTGTTGGCAATGAAGCTCATCGTTCATCCCGGTATATCAGCGCTGTTGGCGTACTGGGTGTTCGATCTGGCGCCCGTCTGGGCGATATCCGCCGTGCTTTTGGCGGCCCTACCGACCGGTACGGGGCCTTACATGCTGGCGGATTTCTACGGGCGAGAACCGAGGATGACCTCGCGGGTCATCCTCTGGAGCACGGTGGGCTCGATCGCTACGCTGGCCTTGTGCTTGATGCTGTTACCGGGCGGGGAAGCAGCCGGACTATGACTGGCGCAGATCCTTGCGCAGGATCTTGCCGACGTTGGATTTCGGCAGTTCCTCGATGAACGCCACGTGCTTTGGCACCTTGTAGCCGGTGAGCTCTTCTCGGCAGTAGGCCAGCAGCTCATCTTCGGTCAGTGAGGCATCAGATTTCACCACAAAGATCTTGACCACCTCGCCCGAGCGCTCGTCGTCCACGCCGATGCAGGCAGCTTCCATCACCTTGGGATGCGCGGAGACGACGTCTTCGATCTCGTTGGGATAGACGTTGAAACCTGACACCAGGATCATGTCTTTCTTGCGATCGACGATATAGAGATACCCCTGCTCGTCGAAGCGGGCTACGTCGCCGGTTCGTAGATAGCCGTCCGGGAAAAATGTCTTCTCGTTTTCCTCGGGCTTGTTCCAGTAGCCCGCCATGACCTGCGGCCCGGCCACGCACAACTCGCCGGGCTCGCCGGCCGCGACTTCGTTGCCTGACTCGTCGCGAATCGAGATATCGGTTGAGGGCAGCGGCAGGCCGATCGAGCCGTTGTAGCGCTCCAGCGTCAACGGGTTGATCGATACGCCCGGCGAGGTTTCGGTCAAGCCGTAGGCCTCGATCAGCGTGACGCCGGTGGCTTTCTGCCATTTCTCGGCCACGGCTTTTTGCACCGCCGCGCCCCCGCCCAGCGTGATCTTGAGCCGCGAGAAGTCCAGCTTGGCGAATTCTTCGTTGTTGACCAGCGCGTTGAATAGCGTATTGACGCCGGTGAACGCCGTGGGCTTATGCGTATCGAAGTCCTTGACCAGGGCCGGGATATCACGCGGGTTGGTCACCAGCACGTTCTTGCCGCCCTGGCGCATGAACATCAGACAGTTCGCCATCAGGGCAAAGACGTGATAAAGCGGCAGCGGCGTCAGAATGACTTCATTGCCTTTTTCGGTCCACGGATCGAGCCAGGCTTCAGCCTGGCTGACGTTGGCCACCATGTTGCGATGCAGCAAGATGGCGCCCTTGGCCAGCCCGGTGGTGCCACCGGTGTACTGCAGGAATGCGATATCGTCCGGCGCCACCTCGACCGGCTTCATGCGTTGCTTGGCCCCGTCGGCCAGCGCGGTATTGAAAGCGATAGCACCCGGCAGCTTGAACGCCGGTACCATGCGTTTGACGTGCTTGACGACCAGGTTCGTGAGAAAACGCTTGGCCGGCGGCAGCGCGTCGCCGATCTGGGTGGTGATCACCGCTTCCAGGGCCACCTTGTTGACCACTTTTTCCAACGTGGCCGCGAAGTTTTCGACGATGACGATGGCTCGCGCGCCGGCGTCAGACAGCTGATGCTCGAGCTCGCGCGCGGTATAGAGCGGATTGACGTTGACCGCCACCATGCCGGCTCGCAGGATGCCAACCAAAGCGATCGGGTACTGCAGCAGGTTGGGCATCATGATGGCAACGCGATCGCCCTTGGCAAAGCCCAGCTCGTGTTGGAGATAAGCCGCAAAGCTGGCAGAGCGCTCGTCTAGCTCGCGATAGGTCAGCGTTGCGCCCATGTTGGTGAACGCCGGCTTGTCCGCGAACTCGCGGCAGCTGTCCACGATCAGATCGACCAGCGTTTCGTCGCCTGTGGCAGCGATGTCCTCGGGCACGCCTTTCGGATACTGCTTGAGCCAGATCTTATCCACGCTGTCTCCTTGATTCGGACGGCTTGCGGCTGCAAATGCTGTAAAAGTGCCGCTCAAATTGAGTATATCAGCCGGGCACGCGCCCGCGAGCCGCCTTGATATCTACATCTTTTGGCCAGTTGACAGGCCCGAAGGCTTTGTTTTTTCCATGAATTGTTCCGTCGAATCAACGAGATCGCGCAGTGTGGTGTCGCCGATGGTGGCAGTACGTGCCGACTCGGCGCGTGCCAGCAACACGTCGAGCGCCTGACCCGGGGCCTGCCGGGGGGCGGCCAAGCGGGCCGATGCGTCGCCCGCAGTCACGATCGCTAGAATATCGGCAACCCGAATACGGCCGATATCGCGGGCCGGGACCAGCGCATGGGTGGCAGCACGTCGCTCGGCTTCGATGAGGACATCGGCCACGACCAGTCGCTCTACGGCCCGGTGAACATGGTCGGGGGCCGCACGCAGCTGGGCTGACAGATCAGAGATATCGGTAGCCGGCTCGCCGGCCGCAAACCGCCGGGCCACTTCCACGGCTATACGAAGTACTAACCGCTCGGCCTCGCGGCTGCCGAGCCGCGGTGGGTACTCGCCGGGCATGAGACGCTCGGGATGCTGTATCCAGAACGCCATGCGACAGCCCAGCAGCAGAATCATCCACGACACGTACAGCCAGATCAGCAGCAGGATGATGATGGCAAAGCTGGAATAGATCGCGTTCACGTTGCCGGCGTTTTTGGCAAACAGCGCAAAACCGGTGCTTGCGGTCTGCCAAAGCACGCCGGCGAAGATCCCGCCGCCCAGCGCCGCCGACAAATGGACGCGGGTATTGGGAATCAGCTTGAACAGCGCGGTAAACGCCGCGCTGTAGAGCACGTAAGGCAGGAGCCGGCCGACGCCGTATAAGAACATGCCCACGCCCTCGAACTGCGATAGATAGACCACGGTCTCGTTCTTGGACACGCTAGCGGTCAGGCTGGCCGCGGCCAAAATGACCAGCGGGCCGACGACGAGCACGCTGATATATTCGGTAATGCGCCGGCCCAGCGACCGCGGCTCGCGCACGCGCCAGATGAAGTTGCAGCCGGCCTCGACCTTCTGAATCAGCGACAACACCGAGTAGATCAGGGCCACCACGCCGATTGCCCCCAGCACCCCGACTTGCACGTTGGCGACAAAGTCCACGATCTTGTCGACGATGGCGCCGCTGCCCGGACCCAGCGGCGCCAGAAAGCGCGCCAGCGTGGGGCGTAGCGCGTTGTCTGCGCCGAACGCTTTTAGCAGCGAAAAAGCCAGCGCCAGCAACGGCACGAGCGAGACGAGTGTGGTGTAGACCAAACTCATCGCGCGAAGCGTGATTTCACCGTCGCGAAAATCCCCGATCAGAGCGACGACGATACGGGCAAGTCGCAGCGGGATCCGCTTGACGGCAGGCAGATCCTGCGGGTCGCGCGACCAGATCACGCGATCGTATCGGTGTTTAATCGATCCCAGGCGATCCATGGCGGTTTGCGCTTGTCTTGAAGGTGAGCGCATTGTAGCGACTAGACCGGGCTTCAAGCCGGCGATTCGCTGTGTTTTGCTCATTTCTGCCATGCCTCGAATTCGCACGTCATCGCATACGCCATCTCCGATATCGACACCGCTCGAGCCAGAGGTGGTCGATCCGAGCCGCGCCGGTAGCGGCCCCTTGCTTTCGGGGGTGGTCTCGGAGCTTGTGGCGGCCAGCGCACGTCAGCCGCTGACACTGGCGCGTGTCGAGCTCAAGCTGGCCGCGCGGCTGGCGCTGATCGGTCTGGGCCGTCAGCCCATGGCCCTATCCGGCGACGACCGGCGTTTTCTGCATATCGGTTGGCAGCGGGGGATCGTCTTCAAACGGGCGCTCCAGACGTATCTGGCCTGGTCGAGCGCGCTCTCGGAACTGGTGGATGGCCTGGACGTCGCGCCCCACACCCGCGAGCGCCTGCGCTTTATCGTGCGGCATGTGAACGCCGCCGGCGCGCCCAGCAATCTGTTCTTGCTGCATCCGGGGTTTTATTCGCGGGCGCGCGCCACCCGTGGGCGCTCGGTGCTGAATGGCCTTAGCCACTTCATCACCGATATGACCCGCCACGGCGGCCTGCCGCAGCAGGTGGATGCGGCCGCGTTCACCATCGGCAAAGACGTCGCCGCCACGGCAGGTGCCGTGATCTATCGCGACGCGCTGGTCGAGCTGATCCAGTACGCCCCGCAGACACCGAGCCAGGACAGCGCGCCGGTGCTGGTCGTGCCGCCCCAGATTAACAAGTTCTATGTTTTCGACCTATCGCCGGGCAACAGTTTCGTAGGCCATGCCCTGGCCGCGGGGCAGGCCGTATTCATATTGTCCTGGCGCAATCCGACGGCCGCTCAGAAGCGCTGGGGGCTGGCCGATTACGTCACCGCCGCCAGCGATGCGATCGATCGTGTCTCGGCGGTCCACGACGGCGCGCCGGTCAAGCTTCTGGGCGCCTGTGCCGGAGGGCTGACCGCCGCCGTGACGCTGGCCTATCGGCGCGCTATGGCCGACGCCGGCCAGCCGCCGACGGCCAAGGTGGCGTGTCTGTCGTTGTTCGTCACGCTGCTTGGCAAGAGTGAAACGGTCGATGCCCAGGGGCTGGCCCACGACGAGCGCGCGGTGCGCCACGCGCTGGCGCGATCGTCCAGACGCGGCGTGCTCGACGGCGCTGACATGGCACGTGCGTTTGCCTGGCTGCGTCCCGAAGACATGATCTGGCGTTTCGTGACCAACAACTATGTGCTGGGGCGCAATCCGCCGGCTAGCGATATTCTGTTCTGGAACGCCGATACCACGCGCCTGCCGGCACGACTGCACGCCGACTTTCTGCGGATCTACGGTGACGATGCGCTGGCACGCGCTGACGGGCTAAAGATCAACGGCATGTCCATCGACCTGTCCGCCATCGACTGCGACATCTTTGTGATGGCCGGCGAAAAAGATCACATCACGCCCTGGCGGGCATGCCATGACAGCGCCGCGCGTCTGGCCGGGGCCTGTCGATTCGTGCTCGTCGATGCCGGCCATGTCCAGTCGCTGGTCTGTCCGCCGGGTTCGGCCGTGAGCTATCAAAGCGATATTCGTGCGGCCGGCGAGCATGCAGACGACTGGCAGGCCGAAGCCCCGCGCTTTGCCGGCTCCTGGTGGGATGAATGGTTGGACTGGTGTCGTGCCCACGGCGGGGAATCGATACCCGCGCCTACGGCCTATGGGCATGCTGACGAAACGATTCAGGCACAGGCGATCGATGTCGCACCGGGGCGCTATGTCCGCCAGCGTTGACACTCAACGGGTTACGACAGTCACGCTCGACGTCGACGGTCAGCGGCTTCATGTCTCGCGTACGGCGGGCCAGGGCGTGCCGCTATTAATCATCGGAGATTACGCAGCCGGACGCGATATGCTGGCGCCGTTCTGCCAGGCATTGGAGCGGCCCACGATCGCGTTTGACTGGCCGGGTCTGGACGGCCAGGACGGTGCGTCTTGGGCCGCATCTCGCCTGCGTATGCCGGCCCGGGCGCGGGTCGTGGCGGCACTGCTCACCGCGCTTGACGTGGCCCGCGTCGATATCCTGGGAATGGGATGGGGCGGCCTTTTGGCCCAGGAAATGGCACGCAGCCAGGCCCGGCATCTTCGTGCGCTAGTGCTGGTGGCCACCTCGACAGGACAGACGATGTGGCCCGGACGCTGGAGCGCCCTGCGGCGACTGGCCCGGGTGCGAGGCCTGGCGGGCATCGCGGGTGATGCGCGCGAGGCGCGCGACATATTCGGTGGTCGCGCCGATGCGGATTGCCGAGCCGTAGCCGCGACGCTGGCAGACGCACCCGCGGCCCACCCGGCCGCACTGGCCGGCCAGCTCTATGCCGTGGCCGGTTTTTCCAGCCTGGCCTGGGCGCACCGGCTAGAACTTCCGACGCTGATCCTGGCGGGCGACGATGATCGTATCGTGCCGCTGGCTAACGCCCGACTGCTGCAGCTGCTCATTCCCCGCGCAGAATTATCGGTCATGCATGCGGCCGGTCATTGGCTGTTGATCGAGCGCCGCGATGAGGCCGTGCGCCGGGTCGAGGCGTTTCTGGCACTGTTCGAGGGGGCATGATGTCGAAATCGCTGGCAACCGGAGTCACTCCGCGGCGCGCGCTGCCGCCCGAGCAAAGCGCGCTGCGGCGAAAGACGCGAGTACAGATCGACTGGCTGGATGTCGATGGCGTGCGGTTGCGCTACGGCATCCGGCGCGGCAAGGGCCGGCCGATGGTGCTGTTGGGCACGCTCGGCACACATCTAGATATGCTGTTGCCGCTGGTTAATGCGCTGGACGATATCGAAGTCATCATTCCCGAAATGCCGGGCACGGGGGCCTCGCCGTCGCGCGGCCTGCCACACGGCATGGGCTGGCATGCACGGCTGCTGCAGACTTTTCTGACCCGCCTGGGCTATGACAGCGCGATCAATCTTGTTGGCGCCGGCTGGGGGGCCTCACTGGCGCAGACGTACGCACTGGCCGGCAATGCGCGGGTCAACCGTCTCGTACTGGCCGCGAGCACGGTCGGCATCGGCCTCAACGCCGTCAACGGGCAAAGTCTGCGTCGATTCAACGCCGTGCGACGTTTCCACGCAGAGCAGGCCACGCCGGACGGCCTATCGGGCCTCTACAACGGCCTGATCCGCCAGCGGCCGCAGGCGCTGAAGTCGCGCGAGCAACTGGCGGCACCAGAGCTGCGCGGTTATATCCACCAGCTGGTGGCTCGGGTGGGGTGGACCACTGTCCACCGCCTGCACAATCTCATGTGCCCGACGTTGATCATGGCCGGGGACGCGGACCAGATCGCCCCGATCTACCAGAGTCGCCTGCTGCACTGGCTGATTCCGAAATCCCATGTGCATGTGGTGCGCGGCGGCGGGCATCTGTTCTTGCAGCTGCGGGCCAACGAATGTGCGGCGGTGATACAGCGCTTCATCAACGAACGGCGCTACGACGGCACCGACAACGCGGATTACTTCACCCTGCGCGGTCTACCCGCCGACGGTCATATAGTGCCACCGGGGCCGCCGGCCGAGCGGCCGTAGGGCCTGTTGAAGCCTCATACGAGCGCCGCGTTGGCGTCCGCAAATCGTGTTCTGCAAGGCGCGAG
>DCKU01000010.1:9947-20606 GCA_002320455.1 Salinisphaera sp. UBA1666 | reverse complement strand
CAAGCGCTGTTTTGCGGCAATCCAGCGTTCTAGCACGCTTGCGCAGAATGACTGCGCAGCGCGCGCTACGCCTCGTCTTGCCGCAAAACAGCGCTTGGCGCGGACTCGTATGAAACCTCAACAGGCCCTAGGCGTTTACGCCTGCGCCAGTAGGGCGATAGTGGTGCCATACAACGAATCTGGAGAGCCTCATGGGTTGGCGTGACGGGCTTAATTCCGCTTAAATACGGGCCATCAAATCATCGGTTGCTGTGCGCCTGGCGCTCGTGCAACTCGACCTGAGCAAGGAACGTCATGGCCAAGCCAATACACACCCGAAACTGCGAAAACTGCAACAAGCCGATTTCACGAGAGGAAACCAAGTGTCGCCACTGCGGCCAGGGCCTTAAACGTGAAACCGGGCGCACCGGCTGTGTCTTGATTGCGCTGGTTGTCGGGATAGTCGTTATCGCCGCGATTTCGATCTTCAAATATATCTCCCAGAGCGACTTCGACCCGGAAGATCCGAGTGCCGGTGAAGGCCAGTCTCAGATCAGCCACGTCGACGCGAATCGCCCGGTCTGATCCGTGAGCGATCGCGCGCGTCGCGATCGTCCACTGGGCCTGGCGCAGGCGCGGGTCGCCCACGCCGGCCAGGCTAACCAGGCCAGCCGTGCCCCCGACTATGACGACGTCTATTGCTCGTGCGACGACGGCTTGGGCGAGTCGCGTCATGTATTCATCGACGGCAATGATCTGATCGCCCGATTCACTGCGTTGGCGCCGCATTCGGTATTCGTCATCGGCGAGACCGGCTTTGGGGCCGGACGCAACATGCTGTTGGCGTGGCAGCTGTTCGATCGTTATGCGCCGGCGACGGCGCGGCTGCGCCTGCTGTCGATCGAGGCCCATCCGCTGGCGCTGGTCGATCTGGCCGAGATGACCGCGCGCTGGCCGGACCTGGCTGATCGGGCGGGGCGTCTGTGCGCGCTCTGGCCGGCGCCCGTGGTGGGGTTACACCGGCTGTGGTTGGGCGCGCGTGTTGCACTCGATCTCTACTTCGGCGACGTCGAGGCCGGCCTGGCCGATGTCGATGGCCAGGTCGATGCCTGGTTTCTCGACGGTTTTTCGCCGGCCAAGAACCCGGCAATGTGGTCGGCGTCCGTAATACAAGCGATCGCGGCGCACAGCCGGCCCGGTGCGAGCCTGGCGACCTACAGCGCGGCCGGAGGCGTGCGGCGCAATCTGGCGGCGGCCGGCTTTACCTGGCGCCGCCGCGAGGGCCACGGCGCCAAGAAACACTGCCTGTCGGCGTCGTTTACAGCCGCGCTGCCTGCGGCCCACGAGCGCGAGCTGCCCTGGTACAGCCGCTTGCCGGCGGCTCGCCCCGGTGCGCGGGTGGCCGTCGTCGGCGCGGGTATCGCCGGGACCACCGTCGTCGATGCGCTCGCCCGGCGCGGCTTTTCGGTGGATGTCTATGACGGGCAAGGCGTGGCCAGCGGGGCCTCCGGTAATCGCGATGCCGTGCTCAACCCGCGCCTGGCGGCCGAGGCCAGTCCGCGGACCCGATTCGATCTGGCGGCGCTGGACTATGCCTCGCGCTGGCTGGGTGACGCGCTGGGCAAGGCGTCGGCTTGGCGGCCCTGCGGGGTGTTGCAGCTGGCTCGGAGCCCGACGGAATACAGGCGACAACAGCGCCTGCTGGCCCGGCTCGACCTGCCGGCAGAGGTATTAGAGGGTTGCGGGCCCGAGCGCGCCGAGGCGCTGGCTGGACAACCGCTGGCCTCGGACGTACAAGGCGCCTTGTTCTTTGCTCGGGCTGGCGTGGTTGATCCTGGCGCGCTGTGTCGGGCGCTGCTGGCGCGACACGGGATTGCGCCAATCGCTGAAACCATCACGGCGCTGTCGCGAGCTTGTGATGCATCGGCCGGCGGCTGGCAGTTGACCGGCCAAAGCGGGCACACCTACGCCGCCGATCACGTGGTTCTGGCCTGTGCGGGCGCGGCCGGGGCGCTGTGCGCGGATATCGCCCCGCAGCAGGCCGTGGCCGGGCAGGCCAGCGTTTTTTCGCTCGGCAAGCCGAGCGCCTCGCCGGCGTGCGTGGTCTGTGACACGGGCTACATAACCCCGGCCCGGGATGGCTGTATCAGCGTAGGGGCCACCTATGACCCGCGCGCGACGCAGGCCGTCGTCAGAGACCAAGATCACGCGGCCAATCGCGCCCGGCTGACGGCCGCACTGCCAAGGATCGATCCCCACCTAGCCGCCGTGCCGGTCTGCGGGCGGACACGGTTTCGAAGCGTGTCTCATGATCGGCTGCCCATGGTGGGCGGGGTGGCCGATGTCGCGCGCTGGCGCGCCGATTACGCCGATCTGGCCCGCGACGCCCGCCAGCACATCGCCTGCGCGGGTGCGCTCTGGCCCGATTTGTCGGTGCATCTGGCCCACGGCTCCAACGGCCTGCTGCGCGCGCCGCTGGCCGCCGAGATCCTGGCCAGCCAGCTCGCCGACGAGCCCTTGCCGGTCGCGACCGATCTGGCGGCGGCGCTCCATCCCGGGCGCTGGTGGATTCGCCAGATCATCAAAGGCGCGCTTGCGTGACGCACGCTCGCGGCGTAGTTTCTTGCGCATGCAGCGCTACACGACACAAACACAAGATCGGGCCAAACGGTTGTCGACCGTTGTTGTCTCGTCGTGCGCGGCTGTTTTCTCCGGTTATTGGTTTCTGGGTTACGGGTTTTATCGCTCGGGCGCCTGAACCGATAACCGACAGGCGCCTCGCGAACCGAGGAGTCTGTCCGGTGTGATCTTGCTAACCCCGACCGGCTCCCGGTCGGGGTTTTTTGTTGGTATTTCAAAGAGATCCACCATGAGCTACGACACTTTTAAGAACGACATCACCGCGCCCGCTACGGCGTCTATCTTGTCCGGCCGGGAGGTGTGCGATGTCGCAACATGCCATCGTCACGGGTGAGGCCCCGGCGGTCGCCAACGCGTTCTCGCGCCTGCCCACGCCGGCTGAGCTGCGGGCCGAAGTGCCGCTGCGGGCGGCCACCGGCATGCGTATCGCCGGCCAGCGCCAGGCGGTGCGCGATATTCTGGCCGGGCGCGACGATCGCCTGCTGGTGATCTGCGGGCCGTGCTCGATTCACGACGTCGGGGCGGCCTACGAGTACGCCCAGCGGTTAGCCGAGCTGACGGCCGACCTGCGAGACGTGATCTATCCCGTCATGCGGGTCTACGTGGAAAAACCGCGTACCACCGTGGGCTGGAAAGGCCTGCTGCATGACCCGGGCCTGGACGGCAGCGGTGATCTCGCGCGGGGGCTTACGGCCTCTCGAACGCTGATGCGCGACATCGCCGATACCGGCCTGGCCGTGGCCACAGAGCTTTTGAGCCCGGCCGCCGTGGATTATCTGTCGGACACGCTGGCCTGGGCGGCCGTCGGCGCTCGGACCACCGAGTCGCAGACGCATCGCGAGCGGATGTCCAGTCTGGATGTGCCGGTGGGCTTCAAGAACGCCACCAGCGGGGCCATCGGGCCGGCCTGTGACGCCATCGCGGCCGCGGCCGCACCCCAGCGTTATTTCGGCCAGGACGCCGACGGCCGCCCGGCCGTGATCGAAAGCCCCGGCAACCCGGACGGACACCTGATACTGCGCGGCGGCACCGCGGGGCCCAACTACGGGGCGGCCGACGTTGCGGCGGCCGTCGACGCCCTGGCGCGTGCCGGCCAGAACACCCGGCTGGTCGTGGACTGCAGCCATGCCAACAGCGCCAAGACGGCGGCACGCCAGCCGGCCGTACTGGCCGATCTTGTGGGCCGCCGCGTGGCCGGTGAGCGTGCGATTGCCGGGGTGATGCTGGAATCGCACCTGGTCCACGGCAAGCAGGCGCTTGGCGATACCCGGGGCGACACCCAAGGCGATACGCTGTGCTACGGCCAGTCGGTGACCGATGACTGTCTGGGTTTCGATGCCACCGCGCAAGCGCTGTGCGAGGCAGCCCGTGCCCTGCGTCAGTCGGGCGTGTCGTTGCCCGCGTCGTCGGTCAAAAGCCCCTTGGCCTCGTCGTAGGACAGTCCGCTGATGCCCGCCGCGCTCATCGAGCGCGACAGCGAGTGGGCCACGCCAAAGGCCGAGGCCCGTCGATAGAACGACAGCCGGGATTCATAGACCGGCAGCACGTCATCGACCGTCTCGGCCGCCCCCACGCGCTGCTCGAAAGCCTCGCGTTTGGCGGCCAGCCAGTCGGTAAACGCGGGGTCCTCGGCGACCTCGTCGGCCAGGGTCAGTGTCCAGGTCAGATCGGGCTGAAGCGTGGCCACGCCGATGAATCGTCCGGAGACGCTCGCGTGCATCATTTCGGGCGGGGTGATGCCGAGCCAGAAACGGCTGTCCTGCTGGTAGAGGAAATACGCCTTGCCCTGGACCGGCTTGAAGGCGAATTCCGACTCCAGCACGAACAATGAAGTGAACAGCTCGGTGGTGACCTGATCGATACGCTTGGCCGGCACGCTCGCCAGGCCCCGGGTCGACTCGTTGAGTACGGCCAGAACCGGCGTCTGACCCTTGCCGTCGGTATTGACGGGCTTTGCCATGGCGGCACCTCGTCGATTCGAATGCCCCGCAGACTATGCCAAGCGGGCACGGTTTCAAAGCGTCATACGTGCGACAATCAAACCCGGATTTTCTCGCGCATTCACGAGCATGGCCGACAAGCACTACGATCTCGTCGTCATCGGTACCGGGCCCTCGGGTGAAAGCGCCGCGGTCAACGCGGCCAAGCACGGCCAGTCCGTGGCCGTGGTCGAGCGTCAGGAAGCCGTAGGCGGCAACTGTACACACCGCGGCACGATCCCTTCGAAGGCGCTGCGCCAGGCGGTCAAGCAGCTCTTGGCCGTACAGTCCTCGCGCGTGCTGCACGACCTGGGCACGCCCGATGCGCCATTGACCTGGCTATTGGAGCGCCTGCACCGCGTAGTCGGCCAACAGGCCACCATGCGCGCCAGCTTCTACGCCCGTAACGCCATCGACGTGCTACGCGGGCACGCGGCCTTCCAAGACGCCCACACAATGACCGTGACCGACGCCCGCGGCGCACGCCAGACCGTGGCATTCAAGCAGGCCGTCATCGCGACCGGCTCGCGGCCCTACGAGCCGCCGGACGTGGATTTTTCGCATCCGCGGGTATTCAACTCCGACACCATCCTGGAGCCGGGCTTTACGCCAAGATCTATGATCATCTACGGCGCGGGCGTGATCGGCAGCGAATATGCCTCGATCTTCTCAGGCATCGGCGTGAAGGTGCAACTCATCAACAGCCGCGAGCGGCTGCTGGAGTTCTTGGACGACGAGATCAGCGATGCGCTGTCGTATCACCTGCGTCTGACCTACGGCGTGCTCATTCGGCACAACGAGGAATACGAACGCATCGAGCCCGACGACGACGGCGTGACGCTGTACCTGAAATCCGGCAAGAAAGTTCGGGCCGATGCGCTGCTCTGGGCCAACGGCCGGACCGGCAACACCGATCACATGGGCCTGGAAGACATCGGGCTTACCCCCAACGGCCGCGGCCAGTTGGCCGTCGATGATCGGTATCGCACCGAGATCGGCCATATATACGCCGTGGGCGATGCCATCGGAATTCCCAGCCTGGCCAGCGCGGCCTACGGCCAGGGCCGCTCGGCCAGCGCTGACGCCATCCATGTCAACGGGTTTCGTTGGGTCGACGACGTGCCCACCGGCATCTACACCATTCCCGAAATCAGCTCGCTCGGGCCGACCGAGCGCGAACTGACCGAGGCCAAGCGCCCCTATGAGGTTGGCCAGGCGTTGTTTCAGGAAACCGCGCGGGCCCAGATCACCGGCGATACCGTCGGCATGCTCAAGATCCTGTTCGATCCGGTCAGCCACGAGCTGCTGGGTATCCACTGCTTTGGGGACCAGGCCTCGGAGATCGTGCATATCGGCCAGGCCATCATGAGCCAGCAGGGTAGCGCCAACACGATCGACTACTTCGTGAATACGACGTTCAACTATCCGACCATGGCCGAGGCCTATCGCACGGCAGCCTTGGACGGCTTGAACCGTATCGACGGCGTATTCGACGTACCGGCGGCCTCGGCCGCCCCGGTGGCGAGCATGGAACAGATGAGCCCACACGTGGCTACGCCGCACGCAGACCCCGGTGATCCAGAAGGCCCGCCGGACGGCGACAGCCTGCCCGCAGAACCCAAGACAGGGACATCGTCATGAATCGCCGCCTCTATGTTTCGGGAATCGCAGGCCTGGCGATCGTCCTGTCGGGCTGTGCCGGGACCCAAGGCGGCATCGTGCCGCTGCGCGATACCATCGCCTCAGACAAGGCCGACTTCGAGCAGTGTGCCAACGACACGGCCACGCGCCTGATCGAGACCACCGATTACGACCCGCAAACGGTGGCCACGACCGCGCTCGAGCGCTGCGACAGGTATTGGCAGTCCTATACTAAAAACCTGCAACAGCTCTATACCCGCCAGACGCGCAACATCACCTACGGGCATCTCGAGTCGCGCAGTCAGGGCTTTGCCCTGAACCAGCAGCTGCATCGTCGTATTCAGCAGCGTGCCGAACAGGCTCGTGCCGCCGGCGCTCATCAGGACGGGCCCCAAGGCGGGTGATGTCATCCGCCGATCATCGTTTATCAGACAGGCATGCCATGTCGATTACGCCCAGCTTAGGCCTGCACCACGTCACCGCCATCAGCGGAGCGCCCGTCGAGAACAGCCGGTTCTATACCGAAACGATGGGCTTGCGGCGGGTCAAGAAGACGGTCAACTTTGATGATCCGGGGGCGTTTCATCTCTACTACGGCGACCGACTCGGCCAGCCCGGCACGGCTCTAACGTTCTTTGCCTTTGCCAACGTGCGGGGCGCACGCAGCGGGGCCGGCGAGGCCCGTGAGCTGGCCTGGCACGTGCCGGACAACACCCTGGATGATTGGGCCGAACGTCTGAAGACGGCCGGCGTGGCGGTGACACGCAGCACCCGCTTTGAGCGGCCACGACTGACCGCCCGTGATCCACACGGTTTTATCTTTGCGCTGGTCGAGGGCGGTGTTGCCGCGCGCGAGCCTTGGGCGGGCTCGCCGCTGGATGCGGGCCATCAGCTGGGCGGCTTCGCCGGCATCGATATCGTCAGTCGTCAGCCAGCCGCCACGGCCCGCGTGCTCCAGACGGTGCTGGGCTATGCGCCGGTCGGCGAAGACGGCGGCTGGCAGCGCTTCCAGGCGTGTGGCGCCGCTAGCGGTCAGTCGTGTATCGACGTGGCCGGCGCCCCGGCCCTGCCCGTCGCGGCCGGCGGGCAGGGCAGCGTGCATCACATCGCGTTCCGGGCACGCGACCTTGCCCACCAGGCCGAGATGGCAGAGGCCGCGCGTGGGTTAGGCCTGAATCCGACCGAGGTGATCGATCGCCAGTACTTCGAATCGGTCTATTTCCGCGAGCCGGGCGGCGTGTTGTTCGAGATCGCGACCGACGAGCCGGGGTTCACCGTGGACGAAGACGCCGCCGAACTGGGCCAGGCGCTGCGACTGCCGCCGCGCTACGAGCCGCGGCGGGCCGCTATCGAGGCCGCGCTGCCGCCGCTGGACTAATTCCTAGCGACCTGCTTCGTTCTGCAGCCGCTGCGTTAGGCTGCCCGTGGCGCAGTAACGGTACAGCCGGGTGTCTTGCCCGCGCGGCGTCAGCGCCAGATGCGTGCGATCCGGCGTCGTGGCCGTCAGGTTGGCCTGGCCGTTCGCCCCGGGTCCGCCGATACACTCGGCCTGTAGCCGATAGATCATGCCCTGCTGGCCCAGGGTGCGCGTCGGGCACTGGGCCTGCCCGGCATGCCGCAGGCTGGTGCCATTAAAAAACACGACGTCTTCGTCGCGCATCGTGTCGCACTCGCTTCGAATCGCCACGAAGGCGCCGTGATCCAGGGCCAGCGCGTCGGCCGTATCTCGGCGTCGGCAATACGTGTGTCCGCCGGGCGCGCTAACCAAACAATACGTGAGCGCACGCTGATCGGGATCGGCGCTAGCCGTCCCCGTGCCCGGCCGGAGCGCGGTCGGGCCGGTGCCGGCGTCATAAAACAATTGTCCGCTGGCGGCCGTGGCATCGTGGGTGACATCGACCCGGCCGGGCCGATGGAAAACCAGGCTGTAGCCGCCGTCGGAGGCCGTGCTGTGAATATCCAGCGTGGCGCCGTCGGCGCCGTGCCATCGGCCCACCCAGGCGCCGGGCGTGGCCGGCGTGCTGCTGGCGCCTGTAGCGGCGGTGGTCAATGCCGCCGGCTGTGGCCCGCGCGGGCTCGCACAGCCGGCCAGCGCGCCCGCCGCGACCAGGACGGCCGAGATAATAAGGGCGCTCACCCAACGGGAACCGGTCATGCCGCTTGCTCGTATCATCATCCGGCGATCTTACCCCGTTTATATGGGCTGCCGACGAACCGGGCGCGATACCCATGTCAGTCGCAGCAGTAAAAGCATGGCCGCTACCGACAGTCCGGCGATCAGCCCGATCCAGTAGCCGTAAACGCCCAAGCCGGTAAATAGGCCGTCCACGCCGGCTGCCAGCAGATGCCCGCTGCCCAGGCCCACCGGCCAATAGGCCACCAGCGTGACCCACATCAGCACGCGGGTATCCTTGTAGCCGCGCAGCGCGCCGGCCAGCGCCACCTGGGCCGCATCCGAAAACTGATAGATCGTGGCGATCAGCAACAGCTGAACGGCCAGCTGTCGAACGGCCGTGTTGTCGGTATACAAACCCACCGCATAAGGCCCGCCGAAGATCAGGATGGCATCCAGCACCAGGGCCACGCCCATGGCCAGCGCCAGTGCGTTGAAGGCGATAAATCGCGCGTGTCGAAACTTGGCCCGGCCGCGCGCCTGGCCAACACGCACGGTGAGCGCCATGCCCAGCGACAACGGCAGCATGAACAGCAGCGCCGAGAAGTTCAGCGCCACGGTGTGGGCGGAAACCACGATCTCGCCGTAGCCGGCCAGCAGCAGGGTGATGGCCGTGAAAAGCGAGACCTCGGAAAACAGCGATACACCGATCGGTACCCCGATGCGCAGCTGCTCGCCGATCGGCAACACCGCCGGTGCGTGCCAGGCAGGCCCGATCCGGGCCGGCGCATAGGCCCCGTGCCAGCGGGTGTAGACGAACAAGCCGATCAGCATCGTCCACATGCTGATCGTGGTGGCGATGCCACAGCCCACGGCCCCCAGCGCCGGCAGCCCAGCCAGGCCCGGCAATAGGTTCGGGCCGAATGCCGCGACTAGGCCGGGCCCGCCGAAGATCAACACCGCGTTGGCCACCGCGTTGACGCCAAGCCCCAATAGCGCGAACAGCAGCGACGCACGGGTATGGCCCAACGCGTCGGAATAAAATCGCAGGGTTTCATAGGCCGCGACGGCCGGTAGCCCGAAAGCCACGGCCCGCAGGTACGCACCGGCGAGTGCTGCGACCTCCGGCGGAATCGCAAACAGCGCCAGTAGCCAGTCGCTGGCCAGATACAGGCCGACGGCGCTGGCTGTGCCGAACACGCCGGCCACCCAAAGCGCCTGATGCAGGGCCGGACGCACCGCTGCCCAGTCGCGCGCGCCCACGTGCTGGGCCACGATCGGCGTCAGGCCCATCAAGATACCGATAAACGCCACCATGATCGGCAGCCAGACGCTCGAGCCGATCGATACGGCCGCGAGTGCCGTGGCATCCACGTGCCCGGACATGGCCACATCGAGCGTGCCCATGCCCATCTGGGCCAGCTGCGCGCCCAAAATCGGCCAGGCCAGGCGCGACAGCCGGCCGGCCTCGATACGTGACAGGCGATAATGACGGATCATGGGCACGGGGCACTGCCGGGCGGGCGTCACAGTCTGTCCGAGACGTCGCGCGGCGTCGATCGGGCGCGTGGATTGGCGTATGTTGAGTATTAAATCCGGCGAGACAAGGACAGCTCGTATGCTGCAACGGCGTTATTCACGCGGGCTGGCGATGGCCGCGCTGCCGCTAGCGCTCTATGGGGCGCTGATCGCGCCGGTATCAGCGGCCGAGCCGGCCTGTAGTGAGGCTCTCGTCGTTGACCAATGGCAGCCCTTCGTGGCGTTGACCGGCCAGAACACCCAGCAGAACGCCGGGCCCGCAGACGCGCTGGCAGCGCTTGGCCGGGTGATCGCCGTGCAGCGTCTCATCGTGGCCCACGCCGAGCCGGATGACCCGGCGCGCGAGCTGCGCAGCGCCCTCTGGCGCGGCGTACGGGATTATGATCTGGATGCGTTCTATAAAGCCTTGCCGGTGGCTGATCCCCCGTGGCGCGCGGCTTATTTCATCTCGCGACCGGCTGGCTCGACGTACCGATTGTCGGTCGCCGACGGGCCGGGGGCGTCGATTGACAGCCTGGGTGCAGCGCGTACCGAGCTGGCCGCCAAGCCGGATATCCAGGACGACCGTGGCGATGCGTTCACGCTGCGCGGCCGGCTGGCGGCCAACACCGGGCCGGTGAGCTGGCCCGGTGTCTACGAGGCGGTGGGTCTGGGCGTTTTGCACAGCGCCTCGCCGGCCGGCGTCAGCGCGCCAGCCGAGGCCCAGCAGGCCGCCCTGGCTGCTTTCGACCGGCTGGCCCGCGACGACGGCCCGCTCATGGCACGGTA
>DCKU01000010.1:0-9643 GCA_002320455.1 Salinisphaera sp. UBA1666 | reverse complement strand
ACGGCCCGCTCATGGCACAGCTCTGGCACGGCCTGCCAAACACCTGGGCCTGGTATAGCCGGATCGGCCATATCGACCAGCTGCGCGGCGCGCCCGCCAAACGCGACACGCTGCATCATCTGCACTATCAGGCCGGACTGGGCGATGCGGCGCTGGCACGGGCGTATCCGGCGGTAGACGATTATCTCGATCAGATCGGGGATCTCGTCGAGGCCCGCATACGCGTGACGAGTCCCGCCGGGCAGTGGCTGACGTTCTCGCTGACGTCTGGCAAGCGCCAGATCGTGCTCGACGCCTGGGTCGACGACGCCGGACACCTGGTGCCCACAAAAAATCAGGCGCCGCAGGCTGATCGGGCGCTGGGCGCCTCGCCGGCCGCCGGCGGATTCACCACCCATATCGATGCCACCATGCGCGCCTACGGGCTGGTCATCGCCTTCGACGACTTCGAGACCGACTGGCAATACCGAAACGACGGCGGCGGGCAGTTCAGCGGCCGGCTGGACAACGTGCCGACCACCCGAGTCACGGGAAGAGCGTTCGGTATTCTGCCGGCCGGCATGCTCGATGCTTTCATGCCCTCGGACATGGCCAGCTACGCCGAGCAGTTCATGCAGCGCCTGGCCGACAGCGACGACGGGCGCGGCGCCCGTCTGGCAATGACCCTGACCGATCGCGCGGCGGACAATCATCTGACGTTCGAGGGGGAGGGAGACCTGCTGGACAACTTCTTCGTACGTTTCGGCGTCAAGCTCATGAACGGCCGAGTCCTACCCAACGGCGAGCAACTCGCCGGTATTCGTCGTCTCATCGACGACGGCCTGGGCGCCTTTGAACAGGATCGCAAGCGACGCAGCCGGATCAACGCCGGTGAGGAAAACTGCGCGCTGCGTTGATCATACAGCGAGCGCCGCAGGCCGGGCCTTGAGCCGGTAGACTGATCGGATTGCTTGTTTTCATCGTGCCGTGATGACCGTTCACGCCAGCCAAGACACGGATCTGCTGATCGTCGGCAGCGGCGCGGCGGGTCTCTACGGCGCGTGGCAAGCCGCTCGTACGGGCCTGTCAGTGATCGTTGTCACCCGCGGCGCGTTGCGCTCGGGCGCCAGCTACTGGGCCCAGGGCGGCGTCGCTGCCGTGAGTGCCGCCGATGACACCGTTGCTGATCACATCGCCGATACGTTGGCTGCCGGGCGCGGGCTGTGCCACCCCGAGCGGGTGCGCGTGCTGGTCGAAGAAGGCGCAGCCCACGTGGCCGGCCTCATTGATGCCGGCATGGCTTTCGATCGTGACGCGGCTGGTGCGCTGCTGCGCGGCTTGGAGGGCGGGCACGGCCGACATCGCGTGCTGCATGCCATGGGGGCAGAGACCGGGCGAGTACTGTCCGAGTTTCTGGAAGCCCGCCTGGCCGATTGCCCGAACGTTACGCTGATCGAACAGGCCGATGTACTGCGTTTGCTAAACGATACGGCCGGCGGCGTGGCCGGCGTCGAGCTGATCCAGAGGAACGATACGACTGCTCGCCGGCTCACCGCAGGCGCCACGCTGCTGGCCACCGGCGGCTATGCTGGGTTGTTCGCACGCAGCACCAACCCACCGGGCGCTTGCGGGGCCGGGCTGATCCTGGCCGAGCAAGCGGGTGCACGCCTGGCGGATCTGGAGTTCGTCCAGTTCCATCCCACGGCGTTTTATAGCCCCGACGGTCAAACCTTTCTGCTGACCGAAGCCCTGCGCGGGGCCGGGGCCACACTGGTCGACGCGCGCGGCGAGCGGTTTTTGGCCGATACCCCGGGCGCTGAGCTGGCCCCGCGCGATACAGTGGCCGCGGCGATCCATCGCCAGTGCGCGCTGGACGGCCGGCCCTGCGTCGGCCTGGATCTACGACATCTGGCAACGGATACGCTGGCGCGTGGTTTTGGTGGCCTGCTACGGCGCGTGGCCGACGCCGGCATCGATGTCACCACCACGCCGATTCCGGTGGCCCCGGCCGCGCACTACTGTATCGGCGGGGTCGCTGCCGACGACTGGGCGCGCACCGGCGTCGACGGGCTCTATGTCGCCGGCGAAACAGCAGCGACGGGCGTACACGGTGCCAACCGGCTGGCCAGCAACTCGCTGTTGGAATGTCTGGTCTTTGCCGATCGCGCGGTACGCGATATCGCGCACCGCACGGGCGCTGCCCGGCGCTACGTCGAGGCGCCCCTTGCGGCGGCCTGGTGCCAGCCGGATCGCAAGCCGGAACAGGCGCGTCGGGCGGGCCTGCGGGCCGACATCTTGATGGCCGACGTGGGCTTGATGCGCGACGCCGCCGGTCTGGCCCGAGCACATGCGGCGCTGGCCGAGACGCCGACCGGCTGGACGGCCGGGCCCGGCTTGGAATATCACGACTGGCTGGACCGCGGCATGGCCGATCTGTCACAGCGCATCACCGCTGCGGCGGCCGCGCGTAGACAGAGTATCGGCGTGCATCGCCGCAGCGATGAGGCGCTAGCCGAGCCTTAAGGCCGCAGGCATAGTAGCGGGCTCGCATGAAACGGCGAGAGCACGAGGGGCGTGCATGCAAGACGAGATGACCACGACACTGGACTTAACCCGCATCGAGGCGTGGCTGGCCGAGGATATTGGTCCGGGCGACGTGACCACGCGAGCCACCGTCGGCGCCGATCGCCGGCTGGCCGCGCGGTGGGTGGCCAAGGCCGACGGCGTGGTCGCCGGCCTGGCCGAGGCCCGAGCGATCTTTCGTCACCTGGATCCGGCGGTGGCTTTTGAGTCTCACGTGGCCGACGGCCAGCGGGTTACGGCCGGCCAGACGCTGGTCGTGCTTACCGGCACGGCGGATGCGATCTTGTCCGGCGAGCGTCTGGCCTTGAACATCGCCCAGCGCCTATCGGGAATCGCCACCGAGACGTGCCGCTACGTGGATGCCGTGGCCGCTTATCCCGCGCAGATTCTGGATACGCGCAAGACCGCGCCCGGCCTGCGTGATCTCGACAAGAAAGCCGTGGCGCTTGGCGGCGGTACGAATCACCGTATCGGCCTGTATGACCTTGCGATGATCAAGGATAACCATATCGCCGCGGCCGGCGGCATCAGCGCCGCCGTGTCGCGGGTGCGCAGCTATGCGCCCGATATCGCCATCGAGGTCGAGACCACCACGCTGGCCGAGGTCGACGAGGCCCTGGCCGCGGAGGTGTCGATGATCATGCTCGACAACATGTCGCCGGCCACCATGCGCGAGGCCGTGGCGCGCGTGGCCGGCCGGGCCCGGCTGGAAGCATCAGGCAACGTGTCGCAGGCCACGGTGGCCGAAATCGCGGCCACCGGGGTCGATTTCATCTCGATCGGGGCGCTTACGCACTCGGTCACGGCGTTTGATATCAGCCAGCGTATCACCCCGCTGGCGCCGGCCCGCGCATGAGCGGCGCGGTTTCGGGCGGCTCGATCGACCCCGATCGTCTTCGGGTCGCCCCATCCAGAGCAACCTGTAAAAAAAGGGGAGTGCGCATATGCCGTCACAACAAGAACTGATCGCCGAGATCGAGCGGCTCAAGCGGGCCAAGAACGCGGTCATCCTGGCGCATAACTACGAGCGGCCCGAGATACAGGACATTGCCGATTATCTGGGCGACTCGTTGGGCCTGTCGCGCCAGGCAGCGGCCACTAAAGCCGACGTCATCGTGTTCTGCGGCGTGCACTTCATGGCCGAGACGGCCTCGATCATCGCCCAGGACAAGACCGTACTCATCCCCGATCTAGACGCCGGCTGCTCGCTGGCCGAGTCGATCACCTACGACCAGCTCGTGGCCTGGAAAGCCGAGCACCCCGGGGCCACCGTGGTGGCTTATGTGAATACCTCGGCGGCTATCAAGTCCGAATGCGACTACTGCGTGACCTCGTCCAACGCCGTGGCCGTGGTCAATGCCATCCCCGAGGACGAAGAGATCCTGTTCTTGCCGGATCGTTTTCTGGGCACCTACGTCGAGATGATCACCGGACGCAAGCTGCATATCTGGCCCGGCGCCTGTCACGTGCACGAAAAGATCGGCGATATGAACCTGGCCGACAAACAGGCCGAACATCCCGACGCCGAGGTGCTGATCCACCCGGAATGTGGCTGCTCGACGGCCTGCATGATGAAGCAGGCCTTCAACGGGGACTGTCGCCAGGCCCACGTCGAATCCACCTCGGGCATGCTCAACCATGCCCGCGAATCGCCGGCCAACGAGTTCGTGGTGGCCACCGAAACCGGCATCCTGCATCGCATGCGAAAAGAGAACCCGGGCAAGACCTTCTACGCGGCCAACGAAAACTCGGTCTGTGAATACATGAAGATGACCACGCTGGAAAAGCTGCGCGACGCGCTAGCCCATGACCGCTACGAAGTCCGGGTGGATGCGGCCATGGCCCGTGCGGCCCGCCGGCCGATCGATCGCATGTTGGCGATCGGTTAGGCTCAGCCGGGGTTAGCTCCGGGGCTTACTGGCCGATGCGCAGCGCCAGATAGTCGGCGTTATCCGGGCCGACGTAGGCGGCATCGTCGAGACGCGCGACAATGTCGTAGCGCCCCGCCTCGGCGGCTCGAGCCAGGTGGGCCTCCAGATCATACTGGGCGCGATAGCCGTCGCGGACGCTGATGATCAGTAAGCCGCCCGGGCGGGTCACCTGGGCCAGGTGGTCCAGCCCGACCGGCGGCACATGGCCTTGAGTGAATACGCCGGCGGCTAGGGTGACATCGAACGGCCCGGCCAGATCACCGGGCAGTGGCTGATTCAGATCGATATCGCCGGCCAGATGACCGTAAGCCGGAATATCGCGGGCCCGGTCGACCATCGCCTGGCTGATATCCACGCCGACGATGTCGGTCATACCGACGCGGCCCAGGGCCCGGCCGAGCAGGCCGGTGCCGCAGCCGGCATCGAGAACGGTCAGCTTATCGGGCGCGCCCAGGCCATAACCCGGGCAAAGTGCTGCGAGCCAGCCCGCGAGAATCGCCGGGGCGTGATAGCCCTCGGCCGCCACATCGGCGTCAAACGTCGCGGCCCAGTCGCGGTAATAGTTGCGCAGGGCGGCCTCGTCGCTGTTCAGCGACAGCGCGCCGGCCACGGGCGGGGCTTGATCGTGGTGCGTGTTCTGCATTCAGATCGCTGTGGTCAAATCGCGTGACCGACTATCGCACGTCGGGCCGGTGAGGTCAGAACCAGATCTCGGCCTGGACGCCGAACGACCAGACGGTGGCGACATGGTTTTTGTTTCTGATGCGACGTCGAGCACCGGGATGACGGCGTACGTGTTGTAGCGGCCCGCGTCGTGATGGCCGGGCGCGTCCACGGCCACGGGCTCCCATGCCTTCAACCCGCCGGACTAGCGGTCATCGGCGAAAGCTGTTCCAAAACCCCGCGGCCGGGTCGAACATGGGCCCGGCGCATAAAAAAACCCGCCGTGCGAACACGGCGGGTCTTGGCGTAACGGCCGGGCGGATCAGCCTGCGCTGTTGGTGAACTGTTCGACGGTGTCGACGTAGTTGGCCATGGACTGTGGAATCCGCGGCGTCTGCAGCAGGATGTCGCGCGGCTGCGGGTCGGTGACGTCGTAGATGACCGAGTTACGCTGTTTTTCAAAGGCCACCTTGCCGCCGCCCAGGTTCACGCCGGCGAACAGGCCTTTCTTGGAAATGCCATAGGCCACAATCGGTGCCGAGTCGCGGATCGGCTGGTCATAGCCCCGCGGGCCAGCCGAGACGGCCACCTGCGAGCCGAGCTTGACCAGTGAATCCAGCACGGCGCGGGTGCTCTGCACCGTGGTGAACAACAACACCACCGAGGACTGGGCCGCGCCGGCCTGCAGGCCGATGGAGGCCGAGGACAGCTTGTAGACCGCCGGCGGCGCATCCACGTAGTTGCCGGTGCGCTGGCGACAGCTGATCAAGCCCGTGCCACGCGAGCCGCCGAAGATAAGACCGGCCTCGGTCACGGTCGGGAACACAGCGATACAGCGTGCTTTTTCGATCAGCGCGCGAGGAATCCGGGCCTGGCTGGGCTGAAGCATCTGTTGCTGCAGCACCGTGGCCGCGTCGGCGGCCAGCGCGGCCTGTTTTTGCAGCCGTGCGGTGTCCGAGGCCGCAGCCTGATCGCGATTGCTGGCACAGCCGGTCGCCAGACCCAGTGCCACCAAAGCCCCGACCCATGCCAGCCGGCGCAGAACAACGAAACGTCCCATAACACTCTCCCTCAAACCTTGCGAACCCGCAGTATGCGCGCGATGCCTGGCATAAGCACGTAAAACGTGACGCGATCCGCCGCGGGTGCGGGCCGTGCGGGCGGCGGACAGTGCGGCCAGGCAATGGCAGACTACGCCATCCCGACCCTATTTTCGGTATTGATACGCGCCCATGAGTTTCAGATACGCAACGACCGCCTTCGCCGCCGCCCTGGTATTAAGCGTGGGCATCGGCGCCGCGCACGGCGTGGAGCGCGTCGTCATCGACCAGGACGGCTCGGGGCCGGGCGGCTCGAACATCCGCTCGATGATGACGTTGATCCAGTCGCGCAAGGTGCAGGTCGAGGGTATTGCCATGGTCACCGGCAACGCCTGGGTGCACGCCGAGACCCAGCACACGCTGCGCATGCTGGAATATCTGGGCCGGCGCGATATCCCCGTCTACGAGGGCGCGGTATATCCACTGGTGCGCTCCAAGGCGGAAACGCTGGCCAACCAGGCGTTTTATGGCCAGGTGGCCTGGCTGGGCGCCTGGGGCGGCGACGGCAGCGACCCGAAAGCGTATCCCGACGACCCGAACGCGACGCCCGATATGGTCGAGGGGGCGCCCAAGATCGAACCGGCGCGCAAGGCGGCTGCGCAGTTCTTAATCGACGCCGTGCATGCCCATCCGGGCGAAGTCACGGTGTATGCCGCCGGCCCGCTGACCAATCTGGCGATCGCTCAGCGCCTGGATCCAAGCTTTGCCGAGACGGCCAAGCAGCTCGTGTTCATGGGCGGCTCGATCTCGCCGGTCACCGACGACCCCGAGTTCACCACCACGCCCAATCACGAGTTCAATGTCTGGTTCGACCCCGAAGCCGCGCACG
This sequence comes from Salinisphaera sp. UBA1666, assembly GCA_002320455.1. Taxonomy (GTDB): domain Bacteria; phylum Pseudomonadota; class Gammaproteobacteria; order Nevskiales; family Salinisphaeraceae; genus Salinisphaera. The sequence continues at coordinate 2,558 of DCKU01000010.1, read as the reverse complement.
CGGTGCTGACGGCCGACTGGCGACAGATCACGGTCACGCCGATCGATATCTCGCTGCAAAGCCGTTATACCGATGCCATGCACGCACAGATCACCCAGGCAGATTCGCCGGCGGCGAATTATCTGTCGGCCTTCGATACCGAGCGCTACTACATGTGGGACGAAATCGCCGCCGTGGCGTGGCTGCACCCGGATCTCGTGACCGAGTCGCGCCGGCTGTACCTCGATGCCGACATGAGCCACGGGCCCAGCTATGGCAACACGCTGGCCTGGACCGAGGACACCAAGCCCGAACACCACGGCCCGTTGGCCACCGTACAGATGACGCTGGATCGAAAAGCCTTCGATACGCGTTTCATCGAGCTGATGCAGGCGCCCACGCCGCAAGCCAAGAAACCGCTGGACAATGACGGCCAGCCGGTCGCCGCCGACTAAGCGCGGGCGGCGACACACCTCAAGACTGCGCGGCCCACCAGTCGGCGTAGCTGGAGTTCTTGGGGTGGGTGCCGGTTTCATCCGGCGCGCCGTCGTCCCACCAGACCGGGCCGCGCTCGCCGAGCGCTTCCTTGGCGGCCTGCACCCGTGCCCGGGCAGCCTGCTCGGCGCGGGTGTCGTCGGCGGCTGTCTTGACCGCGCGCCGGGCGGCCATCAGCTCCGAGACCCAGTGTTTTTCGGTGGCCGCATCCAGGCGCGGATCGGTCTTGCGCCAGAGCCGATTCTTGGCCACGAAATAGCGCCCGTCCGGGGTTTGCGGATAATCGGGGTGCGAGGCCATACGCGGTCATCTATTAAGATCGGCCCATCATGATGCCGAGTGTTCACGCCCATGACCGATACGCCACGCTTTGCGTTTCACGACGTAGCCGATATCGCCGCGCGCTTTCCCGATCATGCCGAAAGCATCCTCGTGGATGCTTATCTCACCGACAGCCCAGAGGCCAGCGCGCGGGTGTTTCGGATCTATCATCCGCTGCCGGCGCATTATCACCGACACTGCGACGAGCATCTGTATCTTTACTCGGGTGCGGTGCGTTTTCAGATCGGCGACGCGCCGGCGCGTCTCATCGAGCCCGGCCAGCTGGTCACCTTCAAGCGTGAGGTGATACACGCCATCGTAGAGATCGTGGCAGAGCCGGCGGTGTTTCTGACGCTGGATACGCCGCGGCGCGCACCGAACGACGTGGTCTTTATCGAGCCCGAGGCCGCCCGCGGACGGGCCTTCGTGGCCAATCTGGACGATCTATGACGCCCGCTGCGTCGAGCCGCGGGCGATCAGGCGCCCGGCCAGACGCTGCTCCCCGGCGGGCTCGGTCAGCGTGCCCGACAAGCGGCCGAGCAGGGCGCGTACGGCGTGTCGTCCGATGGCATCCACCGGCTGGGCCATGGTGGAAATACCCGGGCCCACCAGCGGGCACCAGTCCAGCTCGTCGATGCCCAGTAGGCCCAGCGCCTCGAAGGCGTGCGCGCCGGCGCGGTTCATGGCCTGACAGACGGCCAGCGTCATGACGCCGTTGGCCGTAAGAATCGCCGTGCCCGGCCGTTCCAGTGCGTCGGCGACCAGCCGATCGAACGATGCGCCGTCGTCGGCGACACGTTCATACCAATCGTGATCGATGCCGCGCTCGCGACACACCTCGCGAAAGCTTGCCACGCGTGATTCGCGCGGGCTGATGCCGGCGACCGGCTCGCTGACCAGCGACAGATGCGTGAAACCGGCGGCCACCAGATGATCGACACAGTCAGTGACCGCGCTTTGATCATCCAGGCCAATGACATCACAGGCCAGGCCGGGGATACGTCGATCCACTAGAACGATCGGCAGGCCCTGGTCGCATAGTTCGCTCAGTGCCCCGGCATCGGCCGAGGCCGTGTTGACGATCAACCCCTCCACGCTATAACCGTCGAGAGCGGCCAGCTGGCGCCGCTCCACGGCCGGGTCGTTGTCGGTGTTACAGATCATCAACGAATAGCCGGCGTCCATACAGGCCAGCTCGGCGGCACGGATCACCGCCACGCTGTAAGGATTACGCAGATCGGCTACGAGTGCGGCGATCAGGCGCGTACGTCCGCCGCGCAGGGATGCCGCGATGCGATCAGGCGAAAAGCCCAACCGTTCCACCGACGCCTCGATGCGCTCTTTGAGGGCAGGCGACAGACGCTCGCGTTCAGCGCCGAAATAGCGCGACACGCTGGTCTTGGACACGTTGGCGTCCGCGGCCACATCGCGAATGGTCGGCCGACGGCTGATGCCGCCGGGCCGTTTCGGCATGGAAGAAGAGTCCGACACGACAGATCCGGTTGGAAACGGTTTCAACAACGAGCCGATCAGAATGCCGGCTGCGTTGAAGGGTTTACCATACGACAATCGACGAATCACACGCCGAGCGCGTGGAACCGTTTCCGTATCCCTCTGCCGCTATGCACATCACTAGGGCCTGTTGAGGTTTCATACGAGTCCGCGCCAAGCGCTGTTTTGCGGCAAGACGAGGCGTAGCGCGCGCTGCGCAGTCATTCTGCGCAAGCGTGCTAGAACGCTGGATTGCCGCAAAACAGCGCTTG
>DCKU01000139.1:4968-17635 GCA_002320455.1 Salinisphaera sp. UBA1666 | reverse complement strand
ATGAAACCTCAACAGGCCCTAGTAATCGGGTTTAATCGATCACGTCGGCGCTGAAGTAGTAGGCCAGCGCCAGGTTGAAGCGCGGCTGCCAGTCGCCGTTGTTGGGGCCGGTAAAGGCCATGGCCGCGTTGCGGCCCATGATCATGTCAGCCCAGACATAGAACGGGCCGGCGTTGGCGTATGCGCCCACCGTGGCCAGCTGTACGTCGCCCACCTGGCCAAAGCCTGGCTGGCCCGGAACGCTGGCCGAGAAGGTGCCGCCCGGCGTGGTGACGTCCAGATAGCCGTATTCGGCGTACATGTTGAAGCTGTTGAACGTCCACTTGTCCACCGTCCACGAACGCCCGACATCCGCGGTGTAGAGATTGCCCTCGGCCGGAATCTGGTAACGGAAGCCGTAGTCCTGAGAGGTGACAGAGTCCGTGGGCAGCGGATCACCGCCAAAGGTGCGGCCATCGGGAATGTTGTATTTATACGTGGTGAACTGACCGTCGATGGTCCAGTTGCCGAGTGCGGCATGCGTGGCAGCGGCCACTGCCCAGTGGTTGCCGTAGTCGCTGGTCGTGCCCTGGCCGGGCGCGCCGTCCCCCACTTCCAATTGGCCACCGCGGGCCGACAACGAGACGTTGACCGAGTTGTCGCCGCCCTGGTTGAAGGTATAGCCCAGACGGCCGTTGCCGCCGTTGACCTGGTCATAGCCATCGACCGGGTTGGCACCGTAGGTGCTGGGTTGGTTGAGCGTGGCGTTCTTGAAGAAATCCACATCAACCTGCCAGGGCCCGTTGGTATAGCGATAACCCGCGCCGCCGGCCTGGTTGTCGTTAAAGCCGGTATAAAAGCCCAGGTTGCCCCAGAACGACTGATAACCCAGCGGAATATTGCCGAAGGGGCGCTGGAAGTAGCCGACTTTGACCTGGTGATTGTCGTTGAAGTCGTAGGCGCCCCAGCCATAGTGCAGATAGCTGGAATCCCCGAAGTTGACTTCGGAGAAGCGCTGCTCGGCGGCATAGGTGAGCTTGCCGTACTGGCCGGAGAAGTTCACGCCGAAATAGTTGAAGTTCAGGTTGCCGCCGTCACGACGATTTTGAGTGTCACCGCCGCGGACCTGGTAGTTAGCCGCCACGGCACCGCCCACGGCCAGCTTCTTGACCGGGCCTTTCTCGGCCTTGGCGATGTCTTTATCGGCTTCACGCGTATCCGAACCGTCCTGGCCTTCGGTCTGAGCGGTCTGGGTTTCTGCGCCGGGATCTTCTTCAATACCCACGTCACCGGACGCGTTCTGCAGCGCGGTCGTCTTGCCCTCGTTATCAGGATAGGGCGAGTTCGTGTTCTTGGCCTGCTGCTGCTGCAGGGTCTGGACCTGCTGCTGCAGCAGCTGAATCTGTTCCTGCAGTTTCTTCAGCGTCTCGCTGTCCGCACTTTGGGCCATGGCGGGCGTGGTCGCCGCCAGCGTCGTACCGGCGATGAGCAAGCCGAGCGCGCGTGCCTGTTGAATACGCATGATCCTTGTCTGACTCCCTGAGCGTTAACAACAGCGGCGGGATGCGCCGGCTGTTATTGCGTTAGACGACACGAGTGGTTCGTGTCCAAACCGTGATAGCCGGGATGGCACGCCATGGACATACCCGCCTGCCGCGTAGGGCGCGTGGATAGACATATGTGGTGCGTGATCCCCTTTTCGAACGTGCGGACCCCTAATCCGCGCCGCGAACATACCACCGAACTGTGTACAACTGAAATAAATAGCCGCCGGAGGCTGCGAACGACCGATCGTTGCGAATGGGGCCGCGGATCGCAGTGATTGATATGCAATACTTGAGCCGGTCTGTTGCGATAGACGCGACGAAACGTCGGCCACGTCGGTGATCGTGACATCGCGCACTGCAAGCTCATTGGGGCGTGCCATGCTGATTGAACCACGAGACAACGGCCTATACTGCGCGGCAGGCGATTTCTATATCGACCCCTGGCGTCCGGTCGAGCGCGCGCTCATTACCCATGCGCATGCCGATCACGCCCGGGCCGGTCACGGCCACTATTGGGCCGAGGACTCCGGCGTGCCGCTTTTGCAGCAGCGCCTCGGTGCCGATATTTCGATCACGCCCGTGGCCTACGGCGAAGCCTTGACGTTTGGCGATACCACGGTCTCGTTTCATCCGGCCGGCCATGTGCTGGGCTCGAGCCAGATCCGCGTGGCTGATGGCAACGAGGTCTGGGTGGCCTCGGGCGACTACAAACGCGATAGCGATCCGACCTGCGCCGATTTCGAAGTGGTGCCCTGTGACACGTTCATCACCGAGGCCACCTTCGCCTTGCCGGTCTATCGTTGGGCGCCGTGTCACGAAGTGGCCGCGGATCTCGTGGCCTGGTGGGCCGACAATGCCGCGGCCGGGCGCGCCAGCGTCGTGTTTTCCTACAGCCTGGGCAAGGCCCAGCGGCTGCTGGCTGAAATCGGACGCCTGACGACGGGCACCGCATATCTGCACGGGGCGATGGTGCCGCTTACGCGGCTGTATCGCGACGCCGGCATCGACATGCTGGACACCTGCCCGGTCAGCGAGTGCGATAAAAACCACGACTTCTCGCGCGACCTGATCATGGCGCCGCCCTCGGCGGCCGGTTCGCGCTGGATGCGCCGTTTTGGCGAGCATCGCACCGGATTTGCCTCGGGCTGGATGCGTATCCGCGGAAACCGACGCCGACGCGGCTACGATCGCGGCTTCGTGCTGTCCGATCACGCCGACTGGCCGGGCCTGATCGATACCATTCGAGCCACCGGCGCGCGTCGGGTGCTGGCCACCCACGGGCGCACCGACGTGCTGGTCAACTATCTGCGCGCGGGTGGGCTGGATGCGGCCCCGCTGGTCACCGATTACGCCGACGGCCCGGAAGGCGAGGACGAGGGATGATGGACTCGGGGTCGATCCTGTCGAAACGAGCGCCGGGCCGCGGGCGGCGGCAGAGTCGATCATGGCAGCGCGGCTGAGCGATCAGGCCGACGAGCGCGGCCGGCTGGCGCTGCAGCGCATGGAGCGGGCGCTGGTGCGGGCGCGTCTTGCCGAGCCCGACGGCTTGACCCACGGCGATTACGCGGGCCTGCGGTATGCGCTGGGCCTGGCGCGGCTTCATGTCCTGCCCGTGGACGGCGGAGCGCATATCGCTCTGACGCCGGGGCCGATTCAGACCCTGCGCGACTGGCTGCTCAATCATCTGCACGATGCGCTTCGTAGCCCGGCCACCGACGATGAAAAGCTGGCCTATGCCCGCGATGCCGCCGGCCCGGCCACCGCACGGGCCCACGAGACGCGGGCCGCGCTTCTGGCCGAACACGCCGACCAGTTCACGCCCGCCATGCTGGATCACGAGATCGCCCACCGTGCGTTGGTCGTCGTGGCCGGCGGCGGCGGCGGCGCCGGTTATGTCTACGCCGGGGCGTTTGCTTGCTTAAACGATGCCGGGCTGGTGCCGGATTACATCGTGGGCAACTCCATGGGCGCCATTCTGGGGCTGATGCGGGCCGAGAAACGCCATACCGATCTGTCGGAAAACGTGGCGTTTGCGGCCGGTCTGCGTAATCGCGATCTGTTTTCCGTGGCGCGTCGACGGGCCGAATTCGGCACGCCCAGCCTGCTGCATCTGCATCTGTCAGCCCTGCACCAGCGCCTGTCGACCGGTGAATTCAAACGACCGCTGCGTCTGGACGAGATGGAGATCCCGCTGGATCTGATCGTGGCCGGCCTGAAGCAAGAAACCTACGAGCGGGTGGTGCCCACCACGCTGGGCCATGAGAGCCGGGCCGCGCGGCTGCTGCCGCTACCGGTGCGGGTGGCTGCGCGCCTGTCGCGCCTGACCACGTTCTTTCGCTCGGACATGGTCGAAGCGCTTGTGCTGGGCCGCGATCGCGACACGCGCGCGGTCCACGCCGTGGACGCAGCCGGTTTTTCGGCGGCCGTACCCTCGATCCTGCAATACGAGCCCAGCCCCCGGGCCGGCGTAACGCGTGAGATATTCGCCGAGCTGATGCACGATCATCGCCTTGCGGCCATCGTCGACGGCGGCATCGCCGACAACGTGCCCGCACGCGCGGCCTGGCAGGGCGTGACCGCCGGGCGGGCCACGACCCGCAACGCCTATTACCTGGCCTTTGACTGCTTTCTGCCGCACCTGGATCCGAAAAACGCCTGGCTTTGGCCCATCACCACGCTGGTACAGGGCCAGATGCGCACCAACCGCGTCTATGCCGATACGCTGGTGCGTTTCAATCGCACCTTGTCGCCCATCAATCTCGTGCCCGGAGCCGCCGGTCTGGCACTGGCCGTGGAATGGGGATACCAGACCATGAACGATCATCTCGCCGAGGCCAAAGCCATGCTCGAACCCGTCGATCTCGCGGCCTGCGGGGTCTCATGAGCGATAACGCCACTCCGCCCGATCCGGGGGCGCTGCTCGACACGCGTCGCTCCAAGACCGAGCGCGCGCTGCTGGCCTGGGATCTGGCCATGATTGGCCTGGTCTCGGTCAACCTGTTGTTGATCCTGATCGATATGCTGTACTCGATCGGCTTTGTTGAAAACGCGCTGCAGGCCGGTTTGCCAGGTCTTTCGGCTTGGTATGACCGCACCATCCACGCGCATTTTTTCAGCATCGACCTGGTGTTCGTGGGCCTGTTCGTGGCCGACGTGCTGGCCGGTTGGGCGCTGGCGGTGGTTCAGCAGCGCTATCTGCGCTGGTATTTCTATCCGTTTGCCCACTGGTACGACGTGCTGGGCTGTATTCCGGTGGCCGGGCTGCGTCTGCTGCGCGTGCTGCGTGTGATCTCGATCATCATGCGCCTGCAGCGTCTCGGCGTGATCGAGATTCGCGACTGGTGGCTCTATCGCCAGGCCATGGTCTATTACGACGTGATCGTGGAGGAGATTTCCGACCGCGTGGTCATCAAGGTACTGGGCGGGGTCCAGGACGAAATGCGCTCGGGTGGCCAGACCTTGTCCCGGCGTGTGGTCCACGACGTGATCGCCCCAAGACGCGCCCAGCTGACGGCAGCGGTCAGCAGCCAGGCCGAGAACGCTATCGCCGCGGCCTACGGCGACAACCGCGAACAGATCCAGGCCTATATCGCCAACGTGGTCAATCGCGCCGTGGATCAGAACCCGGCTCTCAAGAACCTCGAAAGGGTGCCCATGCTGGGCCGGTTCGTCTCCGAGGCACTGGACCTGGCGATCCAGGACACGGTCAACAACGTCTTGGACGAAGCCGTGGCCGGGCTGACGTCGCGCGACTTCGATGCACTGGTGGGCAATATCGTGGATAGTGTTATCGAGCGTCTCCTGGCCGAGAACGTGGGTGAGGCGACGCCGGAAATCCAGGATGCGATGATCGAGGTCCTGGAACTCGTCAAGGACCAGGTGGCCGTCAAGCGCTGGCGCGGCCACTTCGAATAAGCATCGTTTGAGCCGGTTGCCGCCGGCAGCGAGATTGTCCGTCCGGTGCGATTGAAAGAGCCGACCGGCTTGGGCCCTAGGAGCATGCACATGTCGTTATCGGGTGTTGCCGTCAAAACAGCTGCTGCCGGTATCCGCCGGTCCTCAGCCATCGTGTTGATCGGGCTGGCCGTCATGGGCCTGGCAGGCTGCGACATCGACTGGCTGGATGTTTTCGACCCGGACGACGACGAGACCGCCACGAGCGATACCACGGCACCGGTGGCCGATACCGATATTCCCGGCCTGAATCTGGCCGTGTCTGATACCGGCTTCACGACCACGGCCAATGCGGTGGCCAACGGCATCGACAACCGTGCGCCTTTCCGCTCGCTGAGCGTCAACTTTCAAGCTTCGGCCGACGACTCGGGCCCGGATATCCGCCCGACACGGGCGATCTTCTATTACAACGCGCCGCTGATGGCACCGCTGATCGCGGCCGATCCGCGGGCCGGCTTGGACTTGCCGCCGGCAGTGCTCGTCTATCAGACCGATGCCAGCGATACCACGCTGACCGGCACGACCGACAATACAAGCTCGACCGCCGACGACGGCAGCGCCGACGTGGGCGTGGGCTACAACGCCGCCGATTATCTGGCCGCAAGGTATGACCTCGACGAAGCCGGCGACACGCTGGATGCCTACGAAGATGATCTGGCGCGTCTGGCTGCCGATGCCGCCGGCAACAGTGTCTCGGTGACGGGGGCGACCGACGGCATCACCGAAGGCGAGGGCATCACCCGACAAACCAGTGATCGGTCGTTTTCAGACACCGTGGATAATCTGCAACAGGCCATCGACGACCGCGACGATGTCAGCCTGCTGGGCCAGTTCGATCACGCGGCCGCGGCCCAGGCCGCCGGCACCATGCTCACCGCCAACAATGATCCGGCCATTCTTTACGTGATCGATGCCACCGACGTCATCAGCCGGCTGATTGCCGGCGGCCAGACCGTGGCCGTGGATCTGCCGATCCGTATTCTCGTGTCGCAAAACGCCAACGGCCGAGTGAGCGTGTATCACGACACGGCGGCCTATCTCGTAGCCCGACACGATCTGGACGACGTCGATGACGCCGTGGATACGCTGGACGCGCTGCTCGACGATCTGGTCGAGCAGGCCACGCAGGGCTAGACCGGCCGCCGCCGCGCGACAGGCTTCTCTGCGCTCACCAGCGAACGGCCACTCCGCGGACGTCGGTATGCACGAACGGGCCGTGGGCCGAATTGGCCGGATACGCCGATAGCCCGCCCGTAAAACGCGGCTCGGCGGAGGCCATCGACTCGATCAGGTCGGCGAGCCATTCGGCGTCGCCGATATCGACCTGGCCGTCGCCGTTGAGATCGTCCATCCGGTCGTCGCCGTTGGTATCGACATAGATATCGGCCGCGCCGCCGTAGAGATGTCGGCTATACGAAGTCGTATTACCGATGTCGCGATTGTATTGCGGGGTGCGATAGCCGCTCATCACGGTCAGTGTGTTGGCCTTGATCCCGCGATCGGCCAGTTCGTCGATGACGGATTCCAGCTTGGCGACCAGCCGCGAGCGCACACGGATGTATTTCGGCCAGTGGTCGGGCTGCTGGTGACACAGAAACTGGCCGATCGTGAAGTGCGGCGACAGCCGCGCATCGCGAGTGGCCTTTGTTACCGGCATTAACGCCTCGGGCGGAGCATAGATCTCGCGCCCGCGCAGCGCTTTGGCCTCGTAGTGGCCGATGCGATAACCGTTGATGGCATCGCGGTCCGGATCGAAAGGCTGCATCACGAACAGATTGATCCGACGAGCGCTGTTCGCGGCGGTGTTGGCCAAAGTGATCGTATAGACGCCGGGGGCGTCAGGGGCCGCAATCGTCCACGCGTGTTGGCCAGTCGCCTCGATCGACAGCCGCGGCTCGCCGGTCAGGCGCATGACGGCGTCGGCCGGCACATCTCGGGCCGCGATATCGATGGCCTCGTCGGGCATGACGAACGCATGGGTGACGTGACGATCCAGCAGGCCGTCATCGACGCGGATCGCAAAATCCGGAGCCTCTGCGGCCGCGGTGGCTGCCGGTGCTGCCAGAACACCTGCGCTCAAGACGAGACCGGCGGCCAGACGCACGAGGTGCCTGACAGCCGGCGTCAGCGCGAGCCGCGTCATAGATCGATGGCCGCCTTGGATTTGAGGGCGCTATCCAGCTCGTCGTCGTGGTCGTAGAGATCGGCCCGGAAGTTGACCGTGTCGTCGTCGACGAAAGCCGTCCAGTACTGCAGATACACCGGGATCGATTCGGGTAGATCCACGCGCTTGCGCCCGCCGGTGTGCATGGCGTGGTCGATATCGGCCCGGCTCCAGCTTGGATCGCCGTTCAGCGCAAACGTGGCCAGGGCGACGGGATCCTCCACGCGCACACAGCCGTGCGACAGGTCACGATCCGTGCGATCGAAGAGCTGCTGGGCCGAGGTGCTGTGCAGATAGATGGCCATGTCGTTGGGAAAGATGAACTTCACCAGGCCCAGGGCGTTATCGGGCCCGCCGTCCTGGCGCACCAGCAGATCGCCGGCGGCCACGGCGTTCACGTTGGCCGGCGTGATGGCCATGGGCTGGGCATCAGGGCCGAAGTTGGCCACGATCTGATAGTGCTTCGAAGCCATGTAGTTGGGGTTGTCGCGCTGCTTGGGCACGATCTCATCAGCCGCGATAGACGGCGGCACGTTCCAGTAGGGCCGGAACACCAGATACTGCATCGAATCGCCAAATATAGGCGTCTCGCGATCGTTATAGCTGCCGCCCACGATGACGTTCATGTCCAAGTTTTGGCCGTTGGCGTCGTAGGCATCGAGCTCGAAGGCCGGCACGTTGACCGCGATATAGCGATCGCCGAAGCTCGCCGGCATCCAGCGCCAGCGCTCCATGTTGAGCTTGATCTCATCGATGCGCTGGGCCGCCGTTACGTTGAGCGCGTCGCGCGTGCTGGGCCCCAGGAGGCCATCGACCTTCAAGCCGTTGCGCGTCTGATAGTGCTTCATGGCCGACATGATCGTGTCGTCATACGCTTTCGGCGCGCTCTGACCGTCAGGCGCATCGCCGGTGGCCTGCAGGCGCGTCCAGAGGATGGCGATACGCGGATCTTTCATGCCCTCGCGTAATACCTCGCCCTCGGGAATCTGCGGCCAACCGCCGTCGTCGGCGATCTGTCGGTAGCGCGCCAGGGCCCGCTTGAGCTGTTGATACTCGGGCTGCTGCGGCGCCAGGCCCGCGATGATGTCCTCGACCTGGCCATCGGCGGCGCGCGCGAGCACGTCCTGATAATCGACCGGCTCATTGGGCTCTTGCCATTGCACGTGGATGGCCGGGTCGTCGATCACGCCGCTATGCAGATCATGGGCCAGCGCCACGAACTGTTGTGAGAGGGCTACGTCGTAGCGGGCCAGCGCCTCGGGCGACTCCACGGGCGTCTCGCCGCTGACCACGTCCTGGAGCGTCGGGTTGCGATAGCTGGCCGGCGCCAGGCCCTGCTCGTCCAGGTGCGGGATAGCGCTGAAATAGGCACGGGCGTTATCGCGCGGGGTGCCATCGGCGTCGAACCAGGTGGGCACATAGCCGTTGTTTTTATAGAACGCCTTCAAGCCCTTGAGCTGCTCGTTGGACGCGTTCATCCCCTTGAGCCGGGCGGCGATTGCTTCGGCGGCCGGGCCTTCGGCCTTGGCCGGGGTGTTGAGCGGCTGGCCGGGCTGGTTGTCGGCATTGTCGCCGGGTTGGGAGGCCGTGTCTTGTGCCGGGGCAATGCCCGGCAGGGCCAGGAGTGCGACGCCCACGAGCGTCGCACCCAGTGCGGTGCCCGTCCGGGCGATAAAAGAGTCAGTCATCGATCTATAGCCTTTGCGGTGTTCGTTACTTGGCGCGTTGGCCGGTGGTTTCGATTTCGATCATCGGGCGGATCCGCTGCAGGCGCTCGGTCGGGTCATCGATGATCAGAAGTTCATGTTTTGTTTCGGCGTCGAACGGCAGCAGCTCGGTGAGCCGGGCCGATAGCCAGGACGCCGACTCGTAGCGACGCTCGGTCTCGGGATAGGGCAGCCCGGTCTGGTCGATCAGTGCGGCGGCAATCTGCTTGAGAGCGGCGAACTCGAGCGGACAGGCGCCGTCCTCGGCCTCGGGTTGTGGGCTCTGGCGTGCCCACCACAGCCCGTCGGCCGCGCAGCGGGCGTTATCCAGCGCCACGCGCTGCTCGCCCTGGGCGGTGATCCCCAGCGCGCCGTCGTCCAGACGGTCGAAATCGATGATGCGCGCTGTCGTACCCATCGACCTAGGGGCTGCAAAGCCGCCGGATTCCACGGCTTCGCCGGTACAGACCACGAAAGGGGTCTGTTCGCGCATGCAATAAGACACCATGTCCAGATAGCGTGGTTCGAAGATACGCAGCGGCAGTGCACCGCCGGGAAAGACTACAGTCGATAAGACAAAGACCGGATGTTCGGTCGGGCTTGCTGCCATAAGGCCCGTCAAGCGTCGAATACTGTGACTAGCATACGTTTATTGGCCGCCGCGTGTGCGCCGGCATGACAGATTGTCGCGGGCCGGCTATCGTGTCAGTGATGAATGAGACGATCGATAAGCGCGATCCGGCCGTGCGCGCCGAAATCGCCCGCCGCTTTGCCGAGGCGATCCCGCATAACCACGCGATCGGCCTGGTGCTGGAAGACGCCAGCACGGATACCGTTCGGATGCGCCTGGGCTATCGCGAGGTGTTTCTGGGGGATATCGAGTCCGGGTTATGGCATACCGGCATCACCTTCACCGCGGCCGACTCGGCCTGCGGGCTGGCGGTGTTTCTCAAGCTGCCCGGGCTTGAGGCGATCGCGACTCTGGATCTGCGCATGGATCATCATCGCCCGGCCGTCGCCGACAAGGATCTGATTATCGAGGCCTATTGTCATCACGTGACCCAGCGTATGGCTTTTGTCACCGCCGATTTGTATCAAGACGCCCGCGAGCGCTGCGTGGCCCGGGCCACAGCGACGTTCACGCGGACCGGCCGCTCGGTGTTGTCATGAACGAGCGGGTCAACAAGCTGAGCCGGGCGCTGGCACGCGCGGATTATGCAGCCCTGGTGGCCGCGGTGCCGTATGCCGGCTACCTGGGGTTGTCGATCGAGACCGACCCTGATGGCGCCCGGCGCTATGTCATGGCCTATGACGAGCAGCTGATCGGTAACGCCGGTCTACCGGCGCTGCACGGGGGCACTGTGGCCTCGCTGTTATCGCTTGCCATGCAGTTCGAGGCCCTGATCGACATGCCGGCCCCGCGCCTGCCCGACCCGGTGGATGTCACGGTGGACTACTGGCGTTCGGCCGGGCCAAGCTGCTGTATCGCGACCGCGCGCCTGATCCGCTCGGGGCGTCACGTGGCCCAGGCCCAGGCGGTGTGCTACCAGGACAGCCCGGAGCGGCCCATCGCCTTCGGCCGCTCGGCATTCGTCCTGCGCGACGTATAAAGCCTTGACGCTGCGGTCGCCGCAGCGCGCGCGGCTGATTAGACTATTCGCGTTATACCGTTGTCTGGGAACTGCATGAAATCGTCTCGCGAACTGGTCGCCGATCTGCTGTCACAGCTGGATCTGGAAGTGCTGGAAGATCGCCTGTTTCGGGGCAGCTCTCGCGATATCGGCGGCAAGAGCGTGTTCGGCGGTCAGGTGGCCGGCCAGGCGCTCGTGGCAGCTACTCGAACCGTGGCCCCGGGCCAGCTGGCGCACTCGCTGCACGGCTATTTCCTGCGCCCGGGGGATATGGCCAAGCCCATCGTCTACGAGGTGGATGCGATTCGCGACGGCCGCAGCTTTGCCACCCGCCGGGTGCAGGCCATTCAACACGGTCGGCCGATCTTTTCCATGCTGGCCTCGTTTCACGTGGGCGAGAGCGGCTACGTGCATCAGACCGAGATGCCCGACGTGCCCGGCCCAGAGGGGCTGGCTAGCCACGACGAGCTGCGCCACGAATGGGTCGATGCCCTGGACCGGGTACCGGAATCGCTGCGTGAGGCGGTCGGGCGCGAGATCGCCATCGATCTGCGCCCGGTCTCGCCTTGGAATCTGTTGTCGCCGGACAAGCGCAAGCCCCAACAATATGTCTGGTTCCGGGCCAAGGACGCCGTGCCCAAGGACCAGGCCGTGCACCGCGCGGTGCTGACCTATGCCAGTGACTTCAACCTGCTGACCACGGCTCAGCTGCCGCATGGAGTGTCTTTTTTCACCCCCGGCATGCAGATGGCCAGCATTGACCACGCGCTCTGGTTCCACGGCGATCTGGCCGTCGACGACTGGCTGCTCTACTGCATGGACAGCCCCGGTGCCCAAGACGCACGCGGCCTGTCGCGCGGGCTGATCTTTGCCGGCGACGGGCGACTGGTGGCGTCCGTAGCCCAGGAAGGGCTGATCCGCCAGCGCGACTGATGCGCTATGCACATCAAGACCGCCTTGAGGCGGGGTTGATATGGTCTTGATCAGTGTTGGTCGACGCACGCGGCGTGTGCTCTATGTTCGGCTGCTTTCTCGCCCCGAGAGCTGTCATGACCGACCGCCACGCCTATCGCACCACGCCTCCGTTCTGGCAACGCCTGGCTGCCCGCCGTCTATCGCCGCGACAGTGGCTGGTCTGGGGCGCCGCACTCGCCGTGCTGATCCTGGCCGAGCCGGATATCGAAACCTTCCTGGTGGGCTGTGGATTCGTGGCCGCCGGGCTGGCCTTGCGGGTCTGGACGTTCGGGCATCTGGAAAAGAACCATCGTCTGGCCACGACTGGCCCATATGCCCACTCGCGCAACCCGGCGTATCTGGGCTCGCTGGCGATCCTGGTGGGCATCGCCATCGCGGCCGGCAATAACGACGGTGCGGCCGGCATCGCGATGTGGATCGCCGGGGCCGTGGGCATCGGCGTGTTCTTTCTGGGCTATCTGCCGCGCAAGTTCGCACGCGAACATGCGCGCATGGCCGATATCTTTCCCGCCGAAGCCCCGCGACATGCGGCCCACGTACCCGCCTTCTGGCCGCGTATGACGCCGTGGGCCAGCGGTGATCCCCAGCGGTTTTCATGGGTGCGCCTGCGCGCCAACCACGAGATCGTCTGGCCGGCCGCCTGTGTCGTGGGCCTGGCCGCGATGTGGCTGTAGGGCGTGTCGTCAGAAGATATGACGTCGCATTGCCCGC
>DCKU01000139.1:0-4697 GCA_002320455.1 Salinisphaera sp. UBA1666 | reverse complement strand
GGCCGCCGATGCGCCGCCTTATCTTATGACGACACGCCTTAGGAACACGCCCTAGCGCAGCCGTTCGCGCCAGTCCGGGGCCAGCGCCTCATAGCCGATCATGAACGCGATCTCGTCGCGCATGGCGGCATCCGGCGTCGTCGTGTTTTTCAGTTGCCATAGCCGGGCCAGGGTGATGCCGTGCCGGGCCGTTTCGCAGCGCGTGAGCATGTCGCCCGGGGCGATCTCGCCGGCCGCAAGCACCCGATAGAACCAGCCGGCGCGAGCCTGGGTGATCAGCTCGCGGGCCATCGGCTTGATCGATAGCCGCGCGCCCGGTTTCCAGCAGGGCCAGCGGGGCTGGCTGAGCTGTAGGCGTGTCGTGCCCAGCGTGAAGATATCGCCAACGTGCACATCCGCCTCGGTCAGCCCGGCGATGGACAGATTTTCGCCCAGAACACCCGGCGCCAAGGGCTCAGCCGGGCGCAAATGCGTATTCCAGAACGCGTAATGATCAATCGGATAATGGTGCAGGGCGCGTTCCGAGCCGCCGTGGTTATCCGGATCGGCCTGATCGTCGCCGGCCAGGCCGTCGACGCCAACGGCGATGGGCCCGCTCACCGCCTGCTTATAGATCGCGCTGGGCGAGCCGTCCGGCAGGGGGGCGGGCGTGCCGATAAAGATTTGTTCGAGCCTGTGGCCGGTCATGGTGTCTCGGGCAAAAGAGCGGCTTGCCATCGTAGTTGTTTTTCGCTGTAGTCTGCAGCCACGCACCCACCCGAGAGACGATATGGCGGTTTCTGCAACACGCCTGGGCCTGGCCGGCGGGATCGCCACGCTGCTGGGCGTGGGCATGGCGCGCTTTGCTTATACGCCGTTGATTCCGGCGCTGGTCGAGGCGGACTGGTTCACGATTCACGCGGCCAACTATCTGGGCGCGATCAATCTGCTGGGCTATCTGATCGGTGCGGCCGCAGCACATGCGGCCACGCGCTGGTTCGGCGTGCGCACCGTACTGGCCGCCGCACTCTTGATCACGGTCGCCAGTTTCTTTGGCTGCGCGCTCGATGCCGGGCCGATCTGGTACGGCGTCTGGCGCCTGGCCTGCGGCGTGACCGGCGCCGTGTTGGTCGTTGTCGGCGTGCCGGCCGCGCTGTCGCGGGTGGCCCCCGACGAGCGGCCCAAAACCGGCGCGCTCGTGTTTTCTGGCATCGGTCTGGGCATCGCCGCCAGCGGCACGCTGGTGCCCTGGCTGGCTTCCCAGGGGGTCGCCATCACCTGGCTGGCCATGGCGCTGTTGGCGAGTCTGCTGGCGGCCTGGGCGTGGTTCGACCAGTTCCGGCATCTGGCGCCGCTGTCGTTCGAGACCAGTGACAGCGCCCAAGGCGGGCGCCTGCCGGCGCTTGCCATCGCGCTCGTGATGATCGCCTACGGCCTGGACGCGGCCGGTTTCGTGCCGCATACGCTGTTCTGGGTGGACTATATCGCGCGCGAGCTGGGGCGCGGGCTGGCCGCCGGTAGTCGTTACTGGATCATCTTCGGCGTGGGCGCGGCCTGCGGGCCGTGGGTGGCCGGCGCGCTGGCCCGGCGCGTGGGCTTTCGTGTCGCGCTGGCGATTGCACTAGCGGTCAAGACATTGGCGGTGGGTCTGGTGCTGGCCAGCCAGTCGGCTTGGGCGCTGGGCGTGTCGTCTTATCTGGTCGGGCTGCTGGTGCCGGGCGTGGTCACGCTCACCTCGGGCTCGATTGCGGCACTGGCGCCAGCGGCGCGCCAGCAACAGATCTGGGGGTGGGCCACGCTGTCGTTCGCGCTGGCCCAGGCGATTGCTGCCTATGGCATGTCCTGGTCCTACACCCCGCTGGGCACCTATCTGCCGCTGTTCGGTGTAGCGGCCGCAGCACTCGCGCTGGCCACTCTGGCCGCGCTGGCCGCGATACGCGCCGGCGGGGAGGCCTAGCGCTTGGGCCTGCGGATCGTTGGCTTGAACCCGGCCGGCTTGTCGGCGATCCACTGGGCAAACTGGGCGATATCCGGGTGCGCCAGTAGATCGGCCCGAGTGTTGTAGACCTCGGCCAGTTCTTTCTCGCCGAGTACCGCATGGATATGGCTGTGACAGGGCCGACACACCGCCAGAATACGGCCCAGCCGATCATCGCGGTCAAAGCGCTTGCGGATGCGCTTGAGTCGATGGGTGCGGCGTGGAATCAGATGATGCCGGGTAGTGCGCACCGCGGTCCGGCCACAAATCTGGCACTGAGAGGCGTCTGGCATGACCGGGTTTACGTGTGGGCAGCCCCGGTGGTTGCCGGCGACGGGCTGCCCAGCTCGGTCAGTGCATCGTCGAGATAGCGCAGCAGGTTCTGCATGCTGGGTAAAGACTGACGACAGGCGATCAGCCCGAACTCAAGCGAGTCGTCATAGCTGATCAGGCTGATGTTGAGCGCCTGGCCGTCGAGCACGATCGAGACCGGATACATGCCGGCCATCGGGGCGTCGGCCAGATACAGGCCGTGCTTGGGCCCGGGCACGTTGGAAATCACCACGTTGAAAGACTGTTTCTTAGGCCATAGCCCGCTCAGCAGGTTCAAGCCCGCGACGGTCGACAGGGCGCCGGTGAAGGCCATGATCTGGGCGCTGGACAGACGCTTGTATCGGCGTTTCCAGTAGTCCACCGAGCGTGCGATGGTATGCAGGCGCTCGACCGGGTCGGCGATGTGCGTGCCCAGGTTGGCGTAGATGACGGCGACCTTGTTGCCGGTATCGCTATCGCGGGTATGCAGCGAGACCGGCACCAGGGCAATCAATGGCCGGCGCGGCAGGGCTTCGTGATCGAGTAGATAACGTCGCAGGGCGCTGGCACACATGGCCAGCACCACGTCGTTGATGGTCACATCATGCTGCTCGGCCACGTCGCGGATACGCGCCATGTCATAGCCCTGGGCCGCCAGGCGCCGCGATCCGCTGACGGCGCGGTTGAGCATGGAGGCCGGTGCCGCCGCCGGGCCGGTATAGTCCGGTTCGGTCCTGGCGTCGCCCCAGTTGGTGGCAAGCGCCCGCGCTACATCGGGCAGCCCCTGGATCTGGCGAACGCCGGCCGCCAGCCCCTTGAACAGCCCGCCGCGCTGGGCGTGCCGGCGCCCGCGAGGAATATTCCACGGCACGTGCAGCGTCTCGGCATCGGGCGTGGTGTTCAGAAAGCGCTCGATAAGGCGCATGGCCGATACGCCGTCCATCATCGCGTGGTGAAACTTCGTATAGATGGCAAAGCGGCCACCGGCCACGCCCTCGATAACGGTCATCTCCCAGAGTGGGCGGGAACGGTCTAAGAGCGCACCGTGCAGCATCGAGACCAGGGCCAGCAGATCACGAATCGCACCCGGCTCTGGCAGCGCCAGGTGGCGGACGTGATAGTCCATGTCCATGGCGGTTTCGGGCGTCCAGAACGCAGCCCCGAGACGCATGCGCAGGCGTCGGTCAAACGGCGGCTGTACGTCGGTAATGCCACGTATACGCGCGACTAGCTGACGGACATAGTCCGGCTCGGCGTCGGCGGGCAGGTCGAAAAGCTGCAGCCCGGCCACATGCATGGGCTGGTTACGCCCTTCCAGGCGGAGAAAGAGCTGGCCAACGGGATCGACTAGAGACATGGCGCGTATAAAGACAGGCCGAATCTCTAGCCTACGCCGATGACCGGCGCGTGACACCTAACGCTTTGGCGTGCTGGCATCGCGCTTTATCTACGATAGGTCGATAGCGTGGGCCTTGAGATCCGCCAGATCCACATGCTCGAGCGCGGCTTCGTGGGTGGCCGTCAAGACTACGCGTGGGGCCACGCCGGCGGCCAGCGCTTCGGCCCAGCGGGCCGCGCACAGACACCAGCGATCGCCCTCGGCAAGGCCCGGAAAGCCGAACGCCGGCCGCGGCGTGGCCAGATCGTTGCCCCGCGCGGCAGAAAACTCCAGAAACGCATCCGTGACGACCGCGCAGACGACGTGCACGCCCACGTCTTCGGCCCCGGTATGACAGAAGCCGTCGCGATAGAAGCCGGTGATCGGCGCGTTGCAGCAGCCCACCAATGCTTCGCCCAGGACGTTTTTCGCGGTGCTCGTGTTGTCATTCATCGATTCATCTCCGCCTGACGCATGGGCATGGCGTCGATAGCCTCCAACAGCGCCTGAATATCCAGCCCGCCAAGCTGGCTGGCCTTGAGCGTGCCGTCCTTGCCGATCAGCACGGTCTGAAAGCCCTCCACCGTATGGATTTGTTCCAAACGTTCTCGCGGCGGCACATCAGACAGATTCGACCGAATACCGTCGGGTGAGACCACGAACCAGGCGATATCGCGCTCGTCGAAGCCCGGCGCGCTTTTGAAGGCGTTGGCCAGCGACTCGGCGCGCTCGGCGGAATCGGTGAACGAGGCGATCACGCGATACTGCCCGGCGAGCTCGGGCAGGGCGGGGCCGTCATCGGCGCTACAGCCGCTCATGAGAACCAGTGCCAAAAAACCAGTGAAAAACCATCGAAGCATGCAGGGCTCTTTGCGTTGTCGGTCGAGGGAACAGTCGTGGACCGCCCGGCCAAGCGGCCGGGGCGGTCTGGGTCGTATCGTGATGATGTGACGGTTCTGTAGCGGCCGTTTGAAATCGGCACAACGTGTGGACGTCTGATGTCATCGTACCGCGAGCCGGACCCTCGTCTAGGGCCTGTTGAGGTTTCAT
>DCKU01000174.1 GCA_002320455.1 Salinisphaera sp. UBA1666 | reverse complement strand
GGGGTCAGATACCCTCTTGGATTTCAACCCCGGCCATCGGGATCTCAGCCCGAAACGGCTGTCCTGACTTGATCACGCCGTAGATCAGGTGCACCAGCTTTCGCATGCTTGCACCCACGATCGCCTTCGGTGCTAATCCTCGTCTTTCTAAGCGCTTCGCCATCGCGAGGATGACCGGATTGTGGCGTTTCGCCACCATGCCGGGCATGTAGAGCGATTTTCGTGCGGCAGTATGCCCGGCTCGCGAGATCGTAGTGCGGCCGTTGATTGAGGTGCCGGACTGCTTTTGTCTGGGCGTTACGCCGATGAAGGCGGCGAGCGCCTTCGCACTGTTGAACCGGCGCACATCGCCTATATAGGCCAGGAACTGAGCCGAAGCGCGAGGCCCGACGCCGGGAATGCTGCGCATCAATTCGGCATCCTGTTTGAGTTCGGGATGACCGTCGATGTGGTTATCGATATCCGACTGAATCTTGGCGATCTGGTTGTCGAGCCACGTCACGTGTTCTTCGACCATCGACTGCACGCTGGACGGCGTTCCCTGTTCCAGCGCTTCGATCCGGTTAAGTTCTTGCTGGCGCATGTCGATCAACGCCTGCAATCGGTCGACCAGCGCTCGGAGCTCACGAACGGCGAGGCTCGGAGGTTGCCAGATATCCAGATCGGCTCGTTGAGCGAACTTCGCCAGTAGCCTGGCGTCGGCTTTATCGGTCTTGTTCCGACTCAACTCGCTTTGGGCAAAACCGGTGATTCGGGCCGGATTGACCACGCTGATCGCCCAGCCGGCATCGGATAACGCGATAGCCACGGCTTCGCTGTACGGACCGGTGGCTTCCAGCACGATCGGCGCGTCGACCGGCAGGTCGCGTTGAGCCAGCCATAGATCCAGTTCGGCATGGCCGGCGGCGGTATTCTTCAATACCCTGGTCTTGATCTTGTCGCCGACGGCGACACAGACATCGAGCTTCTTCTTCGAGACATCAATACCCACGGCATGCTCATTCATCGTGCCCTTCCTCGTATGCAGGCTCTGAGTGCAATACTCGGCCTAAGTTACCCTTCGGAATGGATGAACGAGACAACGGGCCGGCGGACTTATCTGACCCACAGGCTGTGCCGCCTAAAGTCTTGCCAGCCTCAACCGGCCCGGCCGCTTCATCAGGACTAACGTCCTGTTTTATTTCGGCTTCGTCAAGATACGAGGTCTTGCGTTGCTACAAACAAAAAGATCTGACTCGGCGATTTTACTCGACAGCGACGGCCAGACCAGGAAACAGCGCTTTAAGAAATAGCTGTTTGCTGGAAAAATGACATATCAGCTGTCAATGGGTCATAACTCCAACCGTTTCAACAAAAGTTACACTTTCTAGCCTGCAAAGGCGGCAAGACCTGCCGCGTATGTCGTGCGGCTGAAAGCCGGCCCGGATGAGCGCTGACTTCTTGGTTGGTCGGTGGTAACTACCCATGACTGGCCGCGGCTGAAAAGCCGTTGATCAGAATGACGCCGAACACGATGGCGGCGATTCCTGCGATGGCCGGGGTATCCAGAGGCTGGCGCAGGACATAAGCGCCGATCAGCGTGGTGGCCACGATGCCCAGACCGCCCCAAATGGCATATGCCACGCCCAGCGGGATGGTCTTGAGGACCAGTGTCAGCAGGTAAAATGACACGCCATACGCTGCGAGCATCCCAATGCTCGGCCATAGCCGAGTGAACTGTGCTGACTTGGCCAGCAGAGTCGTGCCGATTACCTCAGCGGCAATTGCCGTAATCAGGAAACCATAGGCCCAGATCAACGCACGCATACGCGCCTCTTTTGAATTCAGCCGAGACGATACCCGTCGGAGAGCTGGTTTGCTTGGCGGCCCACGTTTCCGATGCGATCGGGGTGGCGTATTCTCGGGCGCCGATCTTCTCGCACGGGCTGTCATGTTGAAATATATCGACCGTTTCACGCTGTTGTTGCTTGCGGTGATCGTCGTGGCTGTTGTGGCGCCGATCGACGGCACGCCGGCCGCGGTCGTGCAGTGGATCAACGAGATCGCGATTGCCGGCTTGTTCTTCTCGCACGGTGCGGCTTTGTCGCCGGAGTCGGTGCGACGCGGGGCCGGTCAGTGGCGACTGCAGGTCGCGATTCTGGCTATGACGTTCATTGTCTTCCCGTGCGTGGTGCTGCCGGTGTCCTGGCTGGCGCCGGTATTGTTGCCGGCCGCGCTGGGCACCGGGTTTTTGTATCTCGGCGCGTTGCCGTCGGCGGTGACGTCATCTATCGCGTTTACGGCCATCGCGCGGGGCAACGTGCCGGCTGCCATCTGTGGTGCCGCGGCGTCGAACGTGTTCGGCATGATGGCTACGCCGTTTGTATTCATGCTTTTGGCGCAAAGCGGCGGCCACGCGGGGCTGGACGTTGGCCACGCCTTGATCCAGATCGTGATTCAGCTCCTTCTGCCCTTCGCGCTCGGCCAGGCGCTGCGGCCCTGGCTGGCCGGTTTCATGGATCGGCATGAAAAAGCGGCGGCGCGCTACGACCGCGGTGTGATTCTGTTGATCGTCTATACAGCGTTTTCACAGTTCGTGGCCAGCGGCTACTGGCGCGATACGCCGGCCTGGGCGCTCGTCGCTGCGGTGGTGATTTGTAGTGTGCTTTTGGCAGTTATGATCAGCCTGGCGGTGGGGATTGCGCGCGCTCTACGTTTTTCGCGCGCGGACGAGGCTGCCCTGCTGTTCTGTGGCTCGAAGAAGAGCCTGGCGTCGGGGCTGCCGATGGCCAACGTGTTGTTTGCGCATCAGCCGGGGCTTGGGCTGATCATCCTGCCGATCATGATCTACAACCAGACACAGATTATCGTGGGCGCGCTGATTGCGCGTCGCTACGAGCGCAAGGCTGTCGCGGAAGCCGAGCGCGCCGGCGGTGTGGCATCGTGATCCCGGGCGCGTGGCGCCAAAGCGCCGGGCTCTGGACGGTCATCGCGGTCGTCTCGTCCGGCATCACCCTGCCCTTTGGTGAATCGGTCATTGGCGTTCAGCTGGCCGCGATCGGGCGGAGTTTCTCAGCGGACGGCACGTCGCTCCAGTGGCTGGTCAATGGCTACATGCTCACCTTTGCCACGAGCATCCTCGTGGCCGGCGTGGCGGCCGACAAACTGGGCCGGCGCCGGCTGTTCGCGGTGGGTCTAGGGGTGGTGGGCGTGTCCAACGCGCTGGCTATTGTGGCGCCAAGCCTGGGCGGGCTGATCGCGCTGCGCGCAGCGGCCGGTCTCGGTGCCGGTACGCTGCTGGCGACCGGGCCGGCCCTGCTGGCGGCACGCTTTCCGGCCGACGACAAGCATCGCGCCCGGGCCTTTGCCGCGTTCGGCTCGGCGGCCGGCAGCGGGATTGCCTTCGGGCCGTTGGTCGGAGGCCTGGTGATGGATCAGCTGGGCTGGCGGGCGGTCTTTGCCGTTTATCTGCCGTTTATCGGGCTGGCGGCCCTGCTTTTGCCCCGCATCGCGCCCTCGCGTGACCCGGATGCCCCGCCGATGGATGTTCTAGGCATCGCGTTGTTCATGGCGGTGCTGGGCTTGCTGGTACTGGCCATCCAGGGCGCAGGGTTTTCGCCGTACTGGCGCAGCGTGTTTACGCTTGTCGCTATTGGGCTGCTGGCCGTACTGGTGGTCGTGGAGCGTCACCGGCGCTACCCGGCGATCGCGCCGGGTTTATTCGCCAACCCGACGTTTCGTGTGATGTCGCTGACAATGACCTGCTGGCAGATCGGGGTGGCTATTTCCATGGTGTATGTGCCGGCGGTCGCAGTGGCCGGTCTTGGCGCCAGCCCGGCCGTGGCCGGGGCCTCTATTCTGCCGATGGCGATATTGCTGTTTATTTCAACGCCGCTTGGGCCCTGGCTGGTCGCCCGCGTTGGCACGGGCGGGTTCGTGGTGACGTGTATCGGTGCGATGGCGCTGGGCGACGGTATTGTCTGTCTTGGGCTGGCCGCAACCGCACCCTGGGCGACGGTCGGCCTGGTGGCCGGCCTGTCGCTGATCGGGCTCGGCGGCGGTGCCGCCAACGGCAGTATGGATAATCTGGCCATGGGCACGATCGATGCCGCAAGAGCTGGCATGGCAGCCGGTCTGTTCCAGACGGTGCGGATCGGCTCGGCGGCGCTGGCCGTGGCAGCCGCGGGCAGCGTGGTGGCCATCGGCCACGAGCCTGCAGCACCGGGCGCGGTCGATGCGGGCCTTGCAGCGCGCTACGCGGCACTGGCCGGCGTGGCAGCTGCGGTGATGGGGGTACTGGCACTGCTATGTATCTTTGTTTTGAAAACAGCGCGAGGAGCTGCTCGAACATGAAACTTTATGGCGTTGCCTTATCGCCTTTCGTGCGCAAGGTGTTATTCACGTTTGGCGAGCTCGGGCTGGTGGGCGAGACGATCGACGTGGCCCCGCACAGCACCGATGCCGACTTCCGCCGAACCAGCCCGGCCGGGCGCATTCCCGGCTTTGCCGACGGCGATTTTCTGATCAACGACTCGGCGGCGATCTGTCGCTATCTGGTGGTGCGCGAGCGCAGCGAGCTGATGGGCGGGCCCAGCCCGCAGCGTCAGGGGCGTATCGTGCAGTGGGAGACCTGGGGCGACGCCGCGCTAGCGCCTGCTCTCATGACCCCGCTCCTGGAGCGCGTTGTCAAGCCCGTGCGGCTGAAACAGACCACCGATGAGGATGCGGTCGACAAGGCCGTTCGCGATGCGCTGCCCCCGGCGTATGAGGCCCTGGACAAGGCACTGGCCGAGCGCGGGCCCTGGCTGATCGGCGAGGTGTTTTCACACGCCGATATCGCCATCGGCGCGCACATGGCCAGTGCCGAACTGGCCAACGTCTTGCCCGATGAGGCTCGTTTCAAGCATCTGACGGCATGGTTGTCGCGTGTGCAAGAGCGGCCCGCCTATCAGACGACGATGGAACAGACGCGTGCGACGATTAAACGTCTTGAGAACGGTTAGTTAAACCCGGCGAACCGCCCTGGCGTGCAGCGCGCGCACAGCCGGTGCCAGCTCGGCATCGGGCCCGTCCACGGGCACGTCCGGGGCGATCGCGTTGATCGAGAGAGCGGCCACCGGCGGCGCGGAGGCCCCCAGCTCGCCCAGCCAGGCCACGAGCTGGTCCATCGAACTGGCATAGACGATACGCCCCAGGCCCACCCAGGCATGGGCGGCGGCGCACATCGGACAGTGCTCGCCCGAGGTATAGACCGTGGCGTGGCGCCGAGCCTCCGGCGTGAGGTTCTGGGCCGCCCAGCGCGCGAGTGCGAACTCTGGGTGCTGGGTGGCATCGCCGCCGCCCACGAGGTTGCGCTCTTCTCGGAGCACGTGGCCGTTGCCGTCGACCAAAATCGAGCCAAACGGCTCGTCGCCGGCTTCAACCGCTGCCTCTGCCAGCGCCACACAGCGCTTTAAATACTCGCGGTCGTCGGTCGTGATCGTCATGGGGTAGCTCACTTGTTTGATCATGCGCAGGCTTGCCGGCTGCACGAATCCGGCGCTAATTAGGCGGTTTTACTGGAATGAGCGCGTCAGCCCTCGCGGGCGGCGTCAATATCCAGCAATACGTCTTCTAGACGCTGGCGATGTGTACCGGGCTCGGCCCAGAGGCCGCGCTGGATCGCTTCCATCAAGCGCTCGCTCATGTCTTGCAGGGCATCGGGATTGTGCTGCTCTAGAAATGCCCGGTTGGCGGTGTCGTGGACGAAGGCATCAGCCACGTTTTCATACTGATAGTCGGCCACGGTGTCGGTGGTGGCATCGTAGGCAAACAGATAATCCATGGTGGCCGCCATCTCGAACGCACCCTTGTAGCCGTGGCCCTGCATGGCGCTGATCCATTTCGGATTGGTCACGCGGCTGCGCATGACGCGGTTGATTTCTTCGTCCAGCGTGCGCACGCGCGGGGAAGACGGGTCACTGTGATCGCCGTGATAGATCGCCGGCCGCTGACCGCCCTTGGCGGCGCCCGCGGCATTGGCCATGCCGCCTTGGAACTGGAAATAATCAGCGGAATCCAGAATATCGTGCTCGCGGTTGTCCTGGTTCTGGATCACCCCGTCCAGGCGCCCCAGCCGCTGGGTAAAGCTGGCATGGGCCTGCTCGCCGTAGGCCGCCTGGCCATAGGCATAGCCGCCACGCTGGATGTAGGCGTTGGCCAGGTCGTTGGCGTTGCGCCAGGCGCCTTGTTCGATGACCTCGGACAGACCGGCGCCATACGCCCCCGGCTTGGCGCCGAACACGCGATGCCGGGCCTGTTGCCAGCCGTTTTCGGCCGATTCGCCGGTCTCGATAAGCGCCCGGCTGTCGCGCTCGACGTTCTGTCGCACGGTATTCGTGTTGCCCGGCTCGTCCAGCTCGGCAAGCGCCGTCACGGCGGCGTCGAACAGACGGATGAGATTGGCGAAGGCGTCGCGGAAAAACCCCGACACGCGCAGCGTGACATCCACCCGCGGCCGGCCGAGTTGAAAGGCCGGCAGGATCTCGAAATCCACCACGCGGTTGGAACCACCCGCCCAGACGGGGCGGATGCCCATCAGCGCAAAAGCCTGGGCGATGTCGTCGCCGCCGGTGCGCATGGTGGCCGTGCCCCACACCGATAGCCCCAGCGATCGGGGATAGTCGCCGTGGTCTTGCAGGTGGCGCTCGATGACCGCTTCGGCTGATCGCTGGCCTAGCGTCCAGGCGGTGCGCGTAGGAATCGCCCGGCTGTCCACGGCATAGAAATTCCGGCCCGTGGGTAGCGTATCCAGCCGGCCGCGGGTGGGCGCGCCGCTGGGCCCCGGCGGGACAAAGCGCCCGGCCAGCCCGGCCAGCGTATGGCTCAGCTCGTCGGCGATGCCGCCGGCCAGCGCGGGCAGTACCCGCTGTCGCAAGCTGTCGAGCAGCGCGGCGGTGGCCGGCCACGCCGAATGATCGGGGGGCGTGTCGTTGACAACGTGTGCCCGCACCAGCTGCAGGGCCAAGAGTTCGAGCCGAGTGCGCGTGTGCTGATCGGTGCGCCAGCCGGCATCGCTGAGATTGGCCAGGCAGGCCGGCCGCGGCCCGGTCCATTCAGTGCCGGTGTTATCCAGCGGGTCATAGTCGCCAAGCGCCAGGTCCGCCGCCAGGGCCCGCAGGATACTCTGGTCGGCCGGGTGGTCACCGCGGGGTGTGCGCACCAGCGACACGAGCGTTTCCGCCAGTACCTCCGGCTCGGGCATGACGCCAAAGCGATGCAGGCCGCCGCGAATCTGGGCTTCCTTGAGGTCGCAGATATAGGTGTCCAGCGCGTCGAGGATAGTCTGATCATCGCCGTCGGCGCCGGCGATCTCCTCGGCTACGTGGCTTGACCGGGCCAGTGCGAGGATTTCATCGCGCAGATAAGCCTCGCGTCGGGTATCCAGGCCCAGTGCTTCAAAATATTCGTCCACCAAGCCTTCCAGCATGGCCAGGTCGCCGTAGGTTTCCGCGCGCACGATCGGCGGCGTCATGTGGTCGATGATGACCGCCTGGCTGCGGCGTTTGGCCTGGGCGCCCTCGCCCGGGTCGTTGACGATGAAAGGATAGAGCTGTGGCATGGGGCCCAGCACGATGTCCGGCCAGCAAGTAGCCGACAGGGCCACCGACTTGCCGGGCAGCCATTCGAGATTGCCGTGCTTGCCCACGTTGACCAGCGCGTCGATGGCGAATTCCTGGCGCAGCCAGGCATAGAAGGCCAGATAGCCGTGCGGCGGGACCAGATCCGGGTCGTGATAGTTGGCCGCCAGGTCGATATCGAAGCCGCGGGCCGGCTGCGGGCCGACGAACACGTTGCCAAACCGCAGGCCGGCCACCTGGAGCCGTCCGGCCTGGAATTTGGGATCGGCCGTTGGCGGGCCCCAGCGCTCGTGCACCGCCTCGCGAGCGGCTGCGGGCAGGCCGTTAAACCAACTTTGGTACGCCTCAAGGCTGATACTTTGATGCGTGGGCTTGGCGTCGTTGAAGCGCGCATCGTTGGAGAGTGCCGCCAACATGCGCTCCATCAACGTCTTGGGATCGGCCGGGAGTTCGCCGGTGACATAGCCGGCCTGTGTCAGAGCAACCAGCAGATTATGGGTGGCGGCCGGCGTATCCAGGCCGACCCCGTTGCCGATGCGCCCGTCGGTGCCGGGATTGTTGGCCAGGACCAGCGCAATACGCTTGTCGGCGTTGGCTGTGGTCTGCAGGCGCGCCCAGGCCAGCGCCAAGTCGGCCACGGCCGCCGCCCGCTCGGGCATCAGCGCGTGGCGGACCACATCAATCTGGCCGGCCGGGCTGCGCCAGACCTGGGTCTTGAAGCCTACGGCACGCGTGACGATACGTCCGTCCAGCTCCGGCAGGACGACATACATGGCCAGGTCGCGCGCGCGCAGCCCGGCATCCTGCGTCTGCCAGGCGGTTTCGGTGGTGCTGGCCAGGATCAGCTGGAGCACCGGGATATCCTGCTCGAACATGGCGCGCCCGGTGCCCGGGTCGGAGGCGGCGGCCGCGTTGGTAGCCGCGCGCAGGGCAAAGCCGGTGGTATTGAGCACCACGCGGGCCCGGCTGGCCTCGATGAGCCCGTTGATCGCGCAGATACAGGCCTGTTCCTTGAGCGAGGCCACGGCCACCGGCAACGGATTGAGGCCGCGCTCGGTGAGCGTGGCAAGCAGGTCGTCGAAGACCGCCATGTTGCCGTTCTGGAGATGGCTGCGATACAGCACGACGAGTGCGACCGGGCGGTGCGGGCCGACCGGCCACCGCTCGCGCCAGTCGGCCAGGTCAGCGTCGGCGCGCTCGGGGTGATAGATCACCGTGCGCGGGATCGTGGCTGGCGGCTGCCAGTGCACGTCACAGCCCAGACAGCGATCGGCGACGAAAGCCAGTAGCGCGCGGGCGTTATCCGCCCCGCCCTCTCGCAGATAACGCCAGATCCGCTCTGCGGTCTCGCGTGACACGGTCGAGGCCGAAAACAGGTCCTCGTCGGCCACATCCTCGCCGGGCACGATCACCAGCTGCCGCTCTGACGACTCGCCGGCCCACTCGATGAGCTGTTCGACGCCGTAGGGCCAATAAGCACGCCCGCCGGTGAGCGCCAGAATCACGACCCGGGCGTGATCCAGCGTCTTGTTGCGATACAGGTCAAGTGCGGCCGGCTTGGCCAAGTTGCGCCAGTTGGCCAGACGAATCGACGGCCAGTCGGGCGGTGCGGCGTCGGCGGTCTCGGCCAGCAGCCCCAGGATGCCGTCGGCGGCGGCCATGATGACGATATCGCCCGGCGACTGGTCGAGATCGATGATGCCTTCGTCATCGGTAAAGCCGCCGGGCTGGGCGGCTAAAAGATGCATGCGCGATGCCTGTGCTAGTGAAGCTCGGCCGCGGCCAGACGTGTGCGGATACGCGTGTGATCCAGATCGTGGCCGATAAAGACGAGTCGCGTCTGTCGGGTTTCGTCAGCCTCCCAGAGTCGATCGAAATAATGTGCGATCCGCTCGCCTACACCCTGGACCACCTGGCGCATCGGCTTGTCGCCGGCGGCCACGAAGCCCTTGGCGCGGTAGATGGTCTGCTCGGCGATCAACTCACGCATGCCGGCCAGCAGCTCATCGGCATCGACCGTGCCTAGTGTCACGACGGTGGAATCGAAGTGGTCGTGGGCGTGTTCGTGGGACTCACCGGCCTCGTGGTGGGCATCGTGATGCGTGGTGATCGACTCGATCCGATCTTCGGTGGCGGCATCGAGCCCGGTTAAAAGCTCCGGGTCGGCCTCGCCGTTGGCCACGAACAGCGTTTTCACCCGCGCCGGCAGGCGCGAGCGCAGCCAGGTCTCTACCGTGGTTTTTTGGGCTTCGTCGAGTTGATCGGCCTTGGAGACGATGGCCAGATCGGCTGCGCCGATCTGATCGTCGAGCAGCTCTTCCAGCGAGGGGTCGTGATCCAGCGATTCATCGGCCGCCCGGGCGGCGTCCACGGCGTGCGGGTCGTGGGCCCACGTGCCGGCGGCAATGGCCGGGCCGTCGAGCACCGCGATTACCGAATCGACCGTGCAGTGACGCTTGATCTCGGGCCAGTTGAAGGCCTGCACCAGCGGCTTGGGCAGCGCCAGACCGCTCGTCTCGATGACGATATGGTCGATCGCGTCGCGTTTTTCGATGAGCTTTTTCATCACCGGCACGAACTCTTCTTCCACCGTGCAGCAGATGCAGCCGTTGGCCAGCTCGAAGATGCCGTCGTCAGTTTCGGTTTCCTCGCCCTCGCAGGCCAGCGGACAGCCCCGCAGCAGCTCGGCGTCGATGTCCATTTCGCCGAATTCGTTGACGATCACCGCGATGCGCTTGTTGGTCGCGTTCTTGATCAGGTTGGACAGCAGCGTGGTCTTGCCGCTGCCCAGGAATCCGGTAACCACCGTGGCGTGAATCTTGTCGAGTTGCATGGTGACGTCCTTAAAAACGAGTCTGTAAAAGAAGAGGGATCAGATCGTGGCAGCGCCGAACAGTCGCGCAACGGCCGGCGGGTTGGCGCCGAAGAACAGATGCAGATAGGTGGCCGTCAGCCCGCGGTCGCGCACGATGGGCTCGCCCGGGGCCGGATGTCGAGCGCGACGGCCGTGGGCGATGGGCACGGGCCCGGCCTCGGTGCGGGTGCGGTGATGGGCATGGCCGCGTATATCGCCCTCGGGCAAGGGTGCCGTCTGCATGCCCTGGCAGCCGCCGCGCTCGCGCATGATGCCGTGGCCGGCGATGAGTCCCATCATCGCGTGGGTGGTGCCGCCCAGCTCGGTGAGGCGTTCTTGCAGATAGAGCATGCCGCCGCACTCGGCCAGCATCGGCCGGCCGCTGGCGTGAAACGCCGCGAGTGCGGCGTGCATGGCGTGGTTGGCGGCTAGTCGTTCGGCGTGAAGCTCGGGATAGCCCCCCGGCAACCACAGTGCGTCGACGTCGGGAAGCCGCGTGTCGGCCAGCGGCGAGAACGCCACGAGTGTCGCGCCCATGTCTTCGAGCAGGCGTTCGTTGGCGGCGTAGGCAAAGCTGAAGGCCGCATCGCGGGCGATGCCGATCCGCCGGCCGGCCAGCAGACGCTCGGGCACGGCCGTGGCAAACGGCGCGAAGGCCACATCGCGCGGCGCGTCGGGCAGTGCCGTGGTCTCGACGCAGTCGGCGGCGCGGGCCAGCCGCTCGGCCAGATCCGTGCCTTGCTCGTCAGCCCCCACCAGGCCCAGGTGCCGGTGTGGCAGCGCGATGTCGGTTTCGCGGGCTACGGCCCCCAGAAAAGAAATGTCGGCCGGCATCGCCTCAGCGATCAGATCAGCGTGACGCTGACTGCCCACGCGATTGGCCACCAGACCGGCCACGGATAGATCGTCTCGAGCGTGCGCCAGGCCGGCGGCTAATGCGCCGACGGTCTGGGCCATGCCCTGGCAGTCAAATACCAGGGCCACCGGCAGCCCGAAACGGGCCGCGAAGTCCGCGCTTGAGGGCACCCCGTCGTACAGGCCCATCGCCCCTTCAACCAGCACCACGTCATGCGTCCGGGCAGCCTCGAACAGGCGACGACCACAGTAGGCCTCCCCGGCCATCCACAGATCCAGCGGCTCGACCGGACTACCGGCGGCTTCGGCCAGGATGTCCGGGTCCAGGTAATCCGGCCCGGTTTTGAACACCGCCACCCGCTGCCCGCGCCGGCGAAGTGCTACGGCCAGACCGGCGGTCACGGTGGTCTTGCCCTGCCCGGAGGCCGGAGCGGCGACGAACAACGCGCGTCGTGTAATCGAAGGCTCGACGGCGGGCTCAGCCATGACGGGCGTTCTCCAGCTCGGCGAGAGACATATGTCGGCCGCCCAAGGCTTCGGCCAGGCGCCGTGCGCGCCCTAGTGAAATCCGGGCGGTTTCGGTATCCACGACGATCAGCTCGCCCGGCCAGCTCGGGCCGTGTATCTCGTCGCGGCTGCGCCCGTCGGTGATCAGCCAGGTTCGCAGTCGCGCTGTTCGGCCGGCGTGTTGACCAGCCTGCAGGTCGTCGCGCGCGCGCACCAGCGCATCGGCGAGCGGCGTGCCGCCACCGGCCGGCGCCGCATCCAATAGCGTGGCGATATGGCGTGGCGCGCGCTGTAGGGTGACGAGCCACTCGATGCGCGCGCCGCCAAAGACCAGCAGGCCAAAGCGACGCCGTGCGCGATAGGCGGCATCGGCGATCGCCAGTACGCCGGCGCGTGCCCGCGCCTGTGCGTCGCCGCCAAGCGTGGAGGCCGACAGATCGAGCAGTACACAGTCGAGCAGGGATTCTCGGAGCGCTTGCGGCCGTCGGACCAGATCAGGCGAGCGGTCCGGGCGGCGCGCACCGTCGGCTAGCGTGCGAAACCAGTCTATGCGCGAGCCGGTCGGCCCGGCACGAGCCGCCCCCGGTGCCAACGCCCCGTGGCCGCGGCGACGCCCCGCGAACACGCGGCCCGCGCTGCGGCGCGGCATCACGATATCGGCGGCGCCCAGTTCGAGCGTATAACCGGCAGCGGGTGCGACGTGGCGCGGCGGGAGTTGGCCCCAGTCGCCCTCGCCGGCCGCGTCGTTCTGTTCTGCGTCCGACCCGTCGTGATCACTCGCCGGCGACGTGTTCTCGCTCGTGCCCGCCGGTTCATCGTCCGGGCCCTGGCCGCCGGATGTCTGGTCCGGAGTGCGAGTGCGGCGATGACAGAGCACGAAGGCTTCAACGGCGTGGCAATCTGCCGACTCAACCTGATTCCGGCCCTGCCACGCAGCGTGTGCCACGGCGGCCTGGCGCCAGTGCAGATCCGCTCGGACGCCTTCGACGCCGGCGGCATGGCAGCGCCGGGCGATATCGTCCTTGACGGCCTCTGGCGTGCTCACCTCGCCAAGCCGCTGCCGGGCAGCCTCGATCGCCTGTGCCAACGCGGTCTCGTTGGGCCGACAGGCGGCAACGAAGCCGGCGGGGTCGGCCTCGAAGGCCAGGCGCTGATCCACGATCGCCCGGCGCGTAGCCGGCGCCAATGTGTCGTCCAGCTCCACGCAGAGCCCGAAACGATCCGAGAACTGGGGCCTAAGTTCGCCCTCGTCCGGATTCATCGTGCCAACGAGCACGAAACGTGCCGGGTGGGCGTGGCTGATCCCGTCGCGCTCGACATGGTTGGTCTTCGAGGCCGCTACATCTAACAACACATCGACGAGCGCATCTGCCAACAGATTGACCTCGTCGATATACAGATAACCGCCGTGCGCCCGGGCGAGCAGGCCCGGCTTGAAGCGCACCTCTTGGTCGCCGAGGGCCTTGGCCAGATCCAGCGAGCCGACGACCTGTTCTTCTGTTGCACCGAGCGGCAAGTTGACGAAGCCGCCGGCTGCCCGCGTGTCGATTGCGGCTAGACCGCGTGCCAGCGTGGATTTAGCCACGCCGCGCGGCCCCGCGATCAGTACGCCGGCCAGGCGCGGTTCGATCGCCGCGAGGATCAGAGCCAGTTTCAGCTGGTCCTGGCCCACCACGGCGGTGAAGGGCATTAGCGTGGCCGGTGTTTGATCAGGCACGGGCCGCCAGCGGTGTGAGGCCGGCGTCGGCCAGCGCCGAGCTGATCCAGCGCTGCATCGCCCAGGCACAGCCTAGGCCCAACACCAACCAGAGCGCGAGATTGGTGCCGCTCGTGGCCCATACGAACGACTCGTGCAGCCGGGCGAGCGTCTCGGCGTTCGGCCCGGCCGATACCGGCGAGTGGCTCGCCGCCGGCTGCGGCGCGCCGTAGAGATAGGGCAACGGCAACAGCGCCAGCCCCGCCCATTTCCAGGCCCTGGAGACGAAGATGAGCAACCAAAGCGAGACGCCGGTCGCGCCCACGGCTGCCACCCACCAGATCTGGCGCGCGGTCAGATCCGCGGCGGCCGCGCCCGGCAGTTCCGGCGGCAAGCCAATGGCCGGTGCGGCAAAGACACAGGCGAACGCGCCAAGCCCCCACAGCAGGCCGGCGCACATCGTCGGCCGATGACCGTGCAACACCCGGGCCAGACACATGGCCACCAGCAGCATCAGCGCGAAACCGATGGCCACGCCGACGCCTGCGATGATGGTGAACACGACCCGTTCAGTGCCGTTGTCCGGCGCCCAGGCAGCGACGTGGTGATGCCCGTGGCCTTCGTGGGCATCACCGGCGTGCTCGTACTGCTCGGCGGCCGCGATGATCGGTGCGGTGGTGACCTGTTCGGTCAGCCCGAGCAACACGCCCGCAGCGATGCCGATGACCACGGCACACAGGATCAGTCGTCGAAACAACATGACGTCGTCCTTGTCCTGAGACGAAAAAGTGCCGGCGCGCACAACGCCGGGACTACACGCCGGCATGCGCCGGCGACGATTACGTCAGTGACAGGGAAAGACAGCCGAATGGCGTACGTCGTGGGCGGCGTTATGCACCGGCATGATGTGCGAAAAACCGACGCCGTAGACGACAAACAGCCCAATCAAGGCCGCCCCGCCCAGCTGCAGCAGCGGATGCGTGGCGGTGCGCGTGCGGTTTTGGGGGACGACGGCGGTTGGCGTTTCACTCATGGTACTCACCCGTACAAAATCAACTAAAGCGGGCCGGTCTCCGGACTCACGAGTGATCCGTGGATCGGGTTCGTGGCCTTCCCATGTCGCACTCGCGTGTCGTACACAGTGGCCGTTATCACGAACCGCATCTCGTCTACCGTTGCGGGGGCAGTGATGGCTTGGCGGCCAAAGCCGCGCACCCTCTTCCCGATTATCTCCATGCCGTATCGGCACAGAGCACCCGTTGGCCGGAGTCTAGCAAGGCGGCCCTCTGGGTCAACTTGGCCTGTGCGTCTATCGCGATAGACTACCGCCCGTGTCCGATCAACGGTTCAATTCTCACTACGCCCTCGGCGTGGGTCTGCGCCCCGGCTGCGCGCCGGCCGAGCTGCAATACCTCGTCGACACACTGTTGGCCGACAGCACAATCCGCGCGGCACAACTGATCGGCGTGGCGACATGGGCAAAGCGTGGGAGCGCACCGGCGCTGCAGGCGCTGGCCGGGGATCTCGCATTGCCGGTCATCACCTTAGATATCAGTGCGTTAGCCGCCGTCGACGCCCGTGTCCTGACGCGCTCGCCTCGGGTGCGTCAGCGGCTGGGTATCGACAGCGTGGCCGAGGCCGCTGCCCTGGCGCTTATGGATTGTGCGCCCGATTCGGTCGGGGTCTTGCTCGGACCGCGTCGCGCGTCACTGGCCGCCACGGCCGCGCTGGCCGGTCACGCGCCGACGGTCGGTGCAACGGTATCGCCGGGCCTGGCGTAGACTAGGCGCTAACTTGCCCGTTCGGGACCGCATGCAGGGTGTGACTCTTCGATTGACTGGCGGCGATCGGCCCGCGCTTGTCGTGGGTGCGACGCGACAGGCCATCTCGGCGGTGGCCACGCTACGAGAGTCGGGGATGCCCGTGCGTCTGTGCACCACGGCCCGCCCGCCGGCCTCGTTGATTGCGCATGACGAACAGGGCGACTTCGAATGGTGTGCTCGCGCCTTTTCGCAGGAGGATGTATCCGCGGCACGTCTGGTGATCGCCGCGGATGGCGACCCGGCCGTCAACACGGTCTTGCGTAACAGCGCTCGACACGCCGACAAGCTGTTCTTGGACGCTACAACCGGGCGCGGCGATTTCGAACTGCTCGGCGCTGCGTCGCGGGACAACCCCCGTGATGATCTCTGGCAGCACGCTCAGGTGTGCCTCGTGGGCGCCGGACCGGGTGATCCGGGTCTTTTGACGCTCGATGGCCAACAGGCGCTGGCCGGCTGCGACGTGGTGCTCTACGACCGGCTTGTAGCACCGGCGGTGCTGGATTTTGCGCCCAAGAACGCCGAGCGGCGGTTCGTGGGCAAGCAGCGTGACCATCACCATATGCGCCAGCCCGCGCTCAATGCCCTGATGATCGAGCTGGCGGAACAGGGACAGCGCGTGGTTCGGCTCAAAGGCGGTGATCCGTTCGTTTTCGGCCGCGGCGGCGAGGAATTGATCGATCTCGCGCGGGCCGGCATTGCCACACGCGTGATTCCCGGCGTGACATCCGGCTCAGGCTGTGCCACCTATGCCGACATCCCGCTGACCCATCGCGGCGTGGCCGCCAGCGTGCAGTTCCTGACCGCCCACGGCCGCCACGGAGAGCTCGATCACGACTGGACGTCGCTTGTGCGCGGCGGGCATACGCTGGTGGTCTATATGGGGGTTATGGCGCTGGATAACCTCTGCCCGGCGCTTACGCGCCACGGGATGCGCGTGGACACGCCCGCAGCCCTCATCGAGCGGGGCACTACGCCGGAGCAGCGCGTGCTGACCGGCACTGTGAGTAGTCTGCCCGGTATTGCCGCCCGTCATACGGTGACCTCGCCTGCCGTGCTGATCGTCGGTGACGTGGTCAACCTGCGACACACCATCGCTCGTGCCCGCACGCTCGAGCACACTGAAGATCCGGTGATCGACCCGGGCTCGCCACGCGCCTACGGTATATAGGTCACTTCGCGTTTCGAGCCGATCTGAACCATGAAGCAGCCGACGAGCCCGGCGCCGGCCGGTGCCAAACTGCGCACCGGCTGGACCACGGGTGCCACGGCCACGGCCGCGGCTGTGGCCTCGGCGTATCGGCTGCTCGCCGGGCAACGCTTGAGCGAGGTCGAGCTGTCGTTGCCTAAGAATCGCCGCGCCACCCTCGTCGTCCATGACCAGCGCGTAAGCGACGACGGGCAGTCGGTGGTGACCGGGCTCATCAAGGACGCCGGTGATGACCCGGACGCTACACACGGTGCCCGTGTCTGGGTGGCACTTGAGCGTGCCGATGCGCCGGGGGTTACGTTTTGCGCCGGACAAGGCGTGGGTACGGTCACTCGCACGGGCCTGGCTCTGCCGGTGGGCGAGCCGGCCATCAACCCCGTACCGCGCGACATGATCGCGGCGCATCTAGCACACGCCGCCGAGGTGCTGGGTTATACCGGCGGTTTCATTGTCACCGTGGGCGTGGACGACGGCGAGCGTATCGCCGAGTCCACGATGAACGCGCGGCTGGGCATTCTGGGCGGGCTGTCGATTCTGGGCACCACCGGTATCGTACGGCCGTTTTCCTGCGCGGCGTATATCGCCTCGATTCATCAAGCCATGGACGTTGCCCGGGCCAACGATATGCGCCACCTGGCCGCCTGTACCGGTTCGACCAGCGAGCGCGTGGCCCAGGCCGAGTTTGCGCTGGACGACATGGCGCTTGTCGAGATGGGCGATTTTGCCGGTGCCGTGCTGAAGTATCTCCGTCGACAGCCCGTTCGGCGGCTGAGCCTGGTAGGCGGCTTCGGCAAGTTCTCCAAGCTGGCAACCGGCCGGCTGGATCTGCACAGCCGGCGCGGCGGCGTGGATTTCGATTATCTAGCCGAACTGGCCAGCGATATCGACGCCGACGCACGCCGCGCCATGCGCACGGCCAATACCAGCCTGGCTGCCCTGGCCATCGCCGAATACGCGGGCATCGACCTAGCGGATCGCGTGGCTCGCGCGGTCTGGCACGTGGCTGCCCGTTATCGGCCGGCAAGCGAGACCCTGGACGTGGTCATCATCGACAAGCCGGGCCAGGTGCTGGCCACCGTCACCGGCAAGGCTCAATCGTCGTCGGCCGCCCAACGATAACGGCTGATATGAGTCGGATCGTAGAGCGCGCTGCGGGCAAGCGGGCGATCACTTTTTTGGCCGAGCACCGGGCCCACGAAGATGATCGCGCTGCGACGGGCGGCGAGCACGCGGCTTTCCGCCACCAGCTCGGCCAGTGGCGCCCGTACGATACGTTCGTTGGCCCAGGAGGCACGCTGTACGACGGCCGCGGGGCACGCCGGGCCGTAATAGTCCAGCAGGCGGGCCACCACTTGATCGAGCGCCTGCAGCGACAGATGAATCGCCAGCGTGGTACCCGTCGCCGCGAAAGCCTCTAGTGTCTCGCGCTCCGGCATCGCCGAGGCGCGCCCACTGGTACGGGTGATGACCAGCGACTGACCGACCTCCGGCACGGTAAGCTCTTGCCCGAGACTGGCCGCGGCGGCCGAAAACGCCGGCACGCCGGGCGTGAGCGTATAGGCGATGCCCGCGGCCTCGAGTGTGGCCAGCTGCTCGGCGAGCGCGCTGTACACCGACAGATCGCCCGAATGCAGGCGTGCCACGTCATGGCCCTTGGTTGTGGCCTCGTCTATATGCGCCACGATGGTTTCCAGCGCCATGCCGGCGGTATTGATACAGGGCACACCGGGGCGCACGTGGGCCAGTATCTCCTGCGGGATGAGCGAGCCCGCATACAGGCACAGGCCACAGGCCGCCAGGTGGTCGCGGCCGCGTAGGGTCAGCAGGTCCGCTGCCCCCGGCCCGGCACCGATGAAATGCACGGTCATGGGTGCGCCTGTTCGTCGGCGCTGGACCAAATAACGATCGGCCGCTGCGGCTGCCAGCCGGTCAGCTCACCCAACGGCGCGCTGCGGGCCACGGCAATATGTCGCAGCCGCCCGCCCCAGCGCTCATAAGCGGCCAACAACACGGCCTCGCCCTCGAGGGTGACGCTGGTGGCCACCACGCGCCCGCGCGGGGCCAGGCGCGCCATGCAAGCATCGATGAGGCCCGGCGTGGTCAGCCCGCCGCCGATGAATATCGCCTCGGGCCGGCCGCCCAGGCCTGCCAGCGCGCTGTCGGCCCGGTGATGCTGCACCACAAGCCGCCCGGCGCCCAGCCGCGCCGCCGCAGCTTCGATATCGGCCGCCCGGTCGGCGCGTGCCTCGACGGCTATGGCCGCGTTGCGACGATCGGCCAGTAGCCACTCGATCGCGATGGCGCCGGAGCCGGCGCCGATATCCCATAACGTCTCGCCGGCCGCCGGCGCCAGCAGCGAGAGCACGACGGCGCGCACCTCGCGCTTGGTGATCTGCCCCCCGCGCGTGAACCAGCCCTCGGCGCGCCCGGGCGCATGGCCGAGCACGCCGGCCGTGGGGGCAGCCACGCAATCGACGGCGATGACGTTGAGCGCGGCGGCGGCTCGTGGCGTCCAAGCCTTGGCCGCCGCACTCTCGCGCGCCTCGTCTGCGCTGCCGAGATCGCCCAGCACGGTGATGATCGAATCACCAAAGCCGCGCTCGTTCAGGAACGCCACCAGCGCGTCCGGTGTATCGCCGTCCCACGACAGAATGAGCAGCCGCGCGCGATCGGCCAGATAAGGCACCACGTCGTCCATCGCCCGGCCATGCACCGACAGACAGTCCACATGTTGTAGTGCCCAGCCCAGGCGCGCGGCGGCCAGAGAGAATGCCGACGGCTGCGGCCAGGTACGGATCTCGGCCGGAGCTACGACGTGCGTCAGACTGGCGCCGGCGCCGAACCAGAACGGGTCGCCGGTGGCCAGCACCACCACCGGCCGGCCGCGCCAGGCCTGTATCATCGGAAATACATCAGTAAACGGGCTCGGCCACGCGCGACGCTCACCGATGACATCGTCCGGCAGCGCAGCCAGGTGCCGCGGGCCACCGATGATGATCTCGGCGGCGCGGATCGCCGCCCGTGCTGGCCGGGCCAAGTCGTCCCAGCCGCCCAGACCGATGCCCACGATCGATAACCACGGAGTCTGATTCGACATGCGACTAGCCTCGAGCCCCGTCCAGAGACTGCTCGTACTGGGCGGCACGCAAGAGGCCCGTGAGCTGTGCGAGGCGCTGGCCCCCCGTGTCGACATCGCAGCGACCCTGTCGCTGGCCGGGGTGACCCGAACGCCGCGCGCCGTGGCGATCGATACACGTTACGGCGGTTTCGGTGGCTCGGCGGGCTTGGCGGCTTATATCTGCGCAAACGACATCACCGCCGTGGTCGATGCCACGCACCCGTTTGCCGCGCGTATCTCGGCCAACGCAGCAGCGGCCTGTCGCGACACCGGCTGTATGCTCTGGCGCCTCGAGCGTCCGGCCTGGTCGCCGACGATAACGCGCCGCGGCTGGCACTCGGTGACCGACGTCCCGTCGGCCGCCGAAGCGCTGACCGAGTATGGCCCACGAGTGTTTCTGACCGTAGGCGCACGTTCGCTGGCGGCCTTCACGGATGTGGCCGATAAGTACTGGATCACGCGTAGCATCGAAGCCCCGGAGCACCCGCTGACGCCGTCGACCCACATTCGGGGTCGCCCGCCGTTCTCGTACGCCAAAGAGATCACCTTGCTGCGCGATTACGCGGTTGATGTCTTGGTCACCAAGAACAGCGGCGCGCCGATGCTGGCCGACAAGCTGCGCGCCGCCGACGCCGCGGGCGTGGCGATCATCATGATCGAACGCCCGGCGCTGTCCCCCGCTGATCGCGCGTTCAGCCGGGTCATCGACGTGCTTTCTGCCTTGTCCGGACATCAATAATCGACCGGATAGATCCGCGGCGTGTAGGCCCGCGGGCGTTGGCCGGCCCCGGTATGCAACACCCGCGTGGTCGAGGCGCCCACGATGACCAGCGAGCGCATATCCGCCTGATAGCCCTTGGCGCTCGCCAGGTCGGCAATCGTCAAATCGGCGTCCGGCCGGCCGATGGCGCGACCGATGATGACGGGCGTGGCCGGCGCGCGGTATGCGCGAAGGATGTCTAGGGCCGCATCGAGTTGCCAGGGCCGGGCCTTTGAGATCGGGTTATAGAAGGCCACGGCGAAATCGCCCTGCCCGGCGGCCGCAAGGCGCGCCTCGATGAGCGACCAGGGTTTGAGATTGTCGGACAGCGAGATAACACAGAAATCGTTGCCCAGTGGGGCACCGGCCGCTGCGGCGACCGCCTGAATCGCCGATACGCCCGGGGCGACATGCACATCGACGGCCTGCCAGCGGTCGTGATCGGCGCGCTCGATGGCTTCCCAGACCGCCGCGGCCATGCCGTAGATTCCGGGGTCACCGCCCGAGACCACGGCCACGCGTGCCCCACCGGCCGCTAGATCGAGTGCCTCACCGGCGCGCTGGATTTCATAGCGATTGTCTGAGGCATGTACCCGGTGATGATCGGCCGCGATGCGTGCAACATACGGCCCGTAACCCACGATATCGGTCGCCTGCTCGGCGATGGCCGCGGTTTCTGGCGTCAGCCAGTCTGACGTACCCGGCCCGGTGCCGATAACGGCTAGCCAGCCGGCCGTTGCCTCGGTTTGCATTGGGTGGTGGGCGCTCATACGCGCTTGCCCGGCCCGGGCACGAGGATCATCGAGAAATACGGGGCCTTGCCGGTGGGCGCGTCGGCCAGTGGCATGACCCGCTCGCCGCCCTGGCTGGCGCGCTCGACGTACCAGGCGCGATCTGCCGCGCCGACGGCCGCAAGCGCCGCCTGAATGCGGGCTAGATTGCGCCCCACCTTCATAACGACGGCGGCCTGCGCCACGGCCAACGCGGCATGCAGCTCGGCGTCGGGCAATGTGCCCGGCACGACACTCAAGACATCGTCGCGCATGGTGATGGGCCGCGGCAGGCGCGATGCGCCGGCCAACATGGCCGGCACGCCGGGAATAACCTCACAGGCCAGACGCTCGCGCAGCCGCAAGAACAGATGCATGAACGAGCCGTAGAAGAACGGATCCCCTTCCGAGAGCACGGCCACGGAGCGGCCGGCTTCGACGTGGGCTGCCACCGCTTCGGCCGAGTCGTCGAAAAACGTCTCGATACACTCGCGATAGGCCGCGGTGTTGTGGTCCAGCTCCGTGGTGACCGGGTAAGCCATCGGCAAGAGCGTGTGATCGGGGCGTAGATAAGGCGTGACCGTGGTGAGTGCGTTGCCACGACCGGGCGTCTTGCAGAAATACGCCACCACCGGCGCAGCCTCGACGGCGTTTAGCGCCTTCACCGTCATGAGCTCTGGATCCCCCGGCCCGGTGCCGACGCCGTAAAGCACGCCCTGCGCGTTGCCCCCCCTCATAGCGCGCGACTGGCCAGCGCGTTGAGCGCGGAGGCCGTGATCGCACTGCCGCCGCGGCGGCCGAACACGCTCAGCCATTCCAGGCCCAGCGTGTTGGCCGCCAGCGCCTCCTTGCTTTCTATCGCACCGACGAAACCCACGGGAATCCCCAAGACAGCGGCCGGTCGCGGTGCGGCGTTGGCCAGCAGATCCAGCAGATGAAACAGCGCGGTCGGGGCGTTGCCGATCGCGACGACGGCGCCCGCCATATGATCCCCCCACAGCTCTAACGCGGCGGCGGAGCGGGTATTGCCGATCGTGCGTGCCAGGTCCGGCGTCGCCGGATCACGCAGCGTGCAGATAACAGCGTTATCCGCCGGCAGGCGTTTGCGCGTGACGCCATGGGCCAGCATTTCACTGTCAACGAGAATAGGCGCGCCATCGGCCAGCGCTGTCCGCGCGGCGTGGCCCACGCCGGGCGAAAAACCGATATCGCCGGCCAGATCGACCTGACCACAGCCGTGGATCATGCGAATTGCAACGTCGCGCAGATCGGCCGGGAAACGCGACAGATCCGTTTCGGCTTCGATCGTGGCGAACGAACGCTCGTAGATGGCGCGGCCGTCGCGAATATAGTCATAAGACGAGGTCAGATCATTCACCGAGTTGCTGGTCTCCAAAATCGTTTTAATGCGTTCCGGCGCGGCGCGTGCGAGCCGACAGCCAGGCGCGGACTTCACGCATCGAGGCCCCGGACAATACCGGCTGGCCCGCCGGGCCGCCTTGTTCGACCAGATCGTAACCGCCTTGGCGACCCACCAGCGTGAGCGGCCGGGGCGAACGCGCGGCACAGCCCTTGATACAGCCGGAGACGTGCAACCCGGCGCGCGCCAAATCGGGATCGTGTTCGGCAAGCGCCAGCGCATCGGCGCGGGTATCAGTGCTGGCCTGGCCACAGCCGCGCCGGCCGATACAGGCCGTCAGCCCGGCGCGCGGATCATCCGGTCCGCGTAGCGCGCCAAGGCGTATCAGCTGCGTGCGCTCGGCGGCTTTAAGGCCGGGAACGAACACTCGCCGATTCGGTAACAGGCCGATCGGCGACGTCCCGGCTATATCGCCCAGCGCGGCCAGCGCCGGGGCCGATACAACACCGAAGACGAAGCCGAGCGTCTCGCGCGTGGAGTCGGTCGGTGTGTCGTGTTGTGGGCCATGGGATGGCCGCGAGCCGGCGGTTGCGATCCGCTGGGGCGTGCCCTGCGCCAGGCAGCACTGGATCTGGCGGACCGCCTGGCTGAGTGCTACGTCGCTGCTCAAGCCCTCTAGGTGCGTATCGCCCGCGGTCAGTTGCCAGCCCTGTTCGCTTCTCGCGAGCCGGATATCGCAGCGTAGAGCGCGCGCCGCGGCCGTTTGATCACCCACGATGGCGACAAGAAACTTGTCGGGCAGACGCTCGATACCGGGCACGCGGGCTAATTGCCCCCGCAGCGCTCGGTCCAGCCGGCGCGCCGGGCGATCCTGGCCCGGTGCATCGCAGACCACGATATCCGGCAAATCCGCCGCCACGCCCGTCTCGACCAGGCCGGCCTCGCGCAGCGCAGCGAGCGCGGCTTCGGGACGCGCAACGCCGCGCAGCTCGACTTTGGCCCGGCGCGTGAGCATGGCGCCACCCGTGCTGTAACGTGCGACCAGCGGTGCCAGAGCCGCCAGCGCATCCCCGCTTGCCTGACTGCCGGCAAAGCGCAGCCGGATCAGTGCCCCATCCTCGGCCCACATCACACGCCTGCCACGCGGGCACCAGCCGCGCACCAGGCGTGGATCAGACGAAGAAACGGGGTCTTTGCAAGCGGTCATCGAGGCAACGTCGAGTCCTGGCGAAATCAAGAAACCGCGCAAGCCTTACAAAGCCGCGCGCAAGTTGCAACGCTACACTGGCACCTTGATTGTTTGAACGAGGCTCTATGGCCGAGACATCGCGCGCTGCAGCGTTTTCCCAAAGTGACATCGACGCGATCTATCGCGTGATCGCCCAGCGGCGAGACATGCGTCATTTCATCGACCGACCGGTGGCCCCCGAGGCGCTGGCACGCCTGCTCGAGGCGGCGCATCAAGCGCCCAGCGTCGGCTATATGCAGCCGTGGCGTTTCATCCGCGTCTGCGATCCGTCGCGTCGCGCCGCGCTCGCGGACTTGGTCGAGGCCGAGCGCCAGCGCACCGCCGATGCCCTGGGCGAACGTGGCAACGAGTTCATGCGTCTGAAGATCGACGGGCTGGATCGCTGCGGCGAGGTGTTGGTCGTCGCATTGGCCGACGGGCGCGAGCGTCACGTGTTTGGTCGCCGGACCATGCCCGAGATGGATCTGGCCTCGGCGGCCTGCGCGATCCAGAACCTGTGGCTGGCAGCCCGCGCCGAAGGC
Source organism: Salinisphaera sp. UBA1666 (assembly GCA_002320455.1). Lineage (GTDB taxonomy): Bacteria > Pseudomonadota > Gammaproteobacteria > Nevskiales > Salinisphaeraceae > Salinisphaera. The sequence goes on along the minus strand of DCKU01000174.1, from coordinate 8,802 downwards.
CTGGGTATGGGCTGGGTGTCGATGTTCGAGCCGGCCGATGTTGCCCGGCTGTTTGATATGCCCGAGGCCGCGCGCCCTATTGCAATCCTCTGCCTTGGGCACGTCGAGGCCTTTTACGACCGACCAATGCTGGCCGAGACCGGCTGGGCCGAGCGCGTGCCGCTGGCCGAGCTGGTAGGCGTGGACGCCTGGCCGCGGGACGCCGACTAGCCGGTTGAACCATCGCTATCGCTTTCGCTGTCGTTCTGCTTGGCAGCGTCGTCGATCACTTCGCAGTCGTGATGCGATACGCCGTCGAAATAGATCGAGGTCACGCCGTGTTCGGTGACGATCTCGTCGTTGTGGGCATCAACATAGCGTGTAGCCTCCGGCGTCAGGCCTTTGGCGGCGTGGAGGCTGATCTGGCGCTTTCCGAGATGTACGATCGCCCCGCGCGCGTCACGGGCCAGCTCGAAACGAAAGCCGTCGCTACAGGCATACGTTGCAAACGGGCCTTCAGGGGTCACGCGATAGCGTGTGAGATGCAGCACGGTCGACGGATTATCGGTGAATACATCCACGCGTTCGGGCGCCTCGGTCTGCCAGATCACGTCGCTGTCATCGTCCAGAAGTTGCGCGCTCAAGCCATAGTGATGGGTGTCATCCAGCAAGGCCCGGTTCACGCTCAGCGAATAGCCGGTGGGCAGGCGTTCTACGCCATGGATCGTGCGTTCGGCCACAATCTGATCCTGCTCGGGGAGATCGCCGTGCTCGACCAGGCTGACCCGAGCACTCGTGGCGTCGTCGAGATCGGGGGGCTGCCCCGCGTCGTCGGCTTCGAGCTGGCCGGTCAGCTTGACCGGGCCAGACGCGGAATCGCCACAGCCGGACACGCCAATGGCTGTCGATAGCGCGGCCGCGATCGCAATCGCCGGCACGGTGGCACGCAGGCCTCGTGGATCGTTCATGCAGAACCTGTCTTTTTTGAAATAGAAAACGCCAGAATTTGGCTCAGCTGGCACATGGGCCGGCCGGTTTCGGCCTGCCAGTCGTTGAATCGCGCCTGGGCGGCGCGCACGCCGGCCTTCGTATGGAGCTTGCCGTCGGCCACGCCCCAGTACGTCATCGCCTGGGCAACCCAGTCGGTCAAAAGAAACGTGTCCTTGCCGATCATGCGCAGAAAACGCGGGCCGGACTGGCCGCCGAGCTGTACGAAACGCTGTTTGAGCTCTAACCAGAGATCGATGATCTCGTCGTCTTCCCAGTCGGCCAGCCATACGCCGAAAGCGCCAAACTCTTCGATCAGGGCCCCTATCGCCTGGGCGTTGGAACGCACGGCGGCTATCTTTTTCTTGTGCCGGATCAGACTTTCATCGGTGGCCAGGCGCTTGAGCTCATCGTCGGTCAGCGCTGCGACCGTAGCCGGGTCGAAATCGGCGAAGGCGATTTCGAACGCCGGCCAGCGGGCATCGACCAGTCGATGGGTTAATCCGGCGCGAAAGATCCGCCGACACATGACCGACAGATACCGATCGTCGCCGATCATCGCCAGGCTTTCCGGTGGCTCCGGTTTGACCAAACGGGCCGCCAGTGCCTCGCGCGAGCCCAGAAGGTGGACGGCCGCGGCTTCGATCTCGGCAAATGAGGCCATGGAACGACCCGGTTGAAACGTGGTGGTTATTCTAACCCGCCACGTCGGTATCGCCGTCTGACGCCTGCCGGCCATTCAGAAAAGTGCTAGTTTCTAATTATCACATCTTTCGCGTCTACGGCCATGGCCCACCCCGCCTACCCGCACCTGTTCCAACCGCTGGACCTGGGCTTTACGCAACTGGCCAACCGTCTGGTGATGGGCTCGATGCACACCGGCATGGAAGATTTCTTCTGGCATTACGGTGAGCTGGCGGCTTATTTCGCCGAGCGCGCGGAATCGGGCATCGGGCTAATGATTACCGGCGGGATCAGCCCCAACCACGCGGGCTGGGTTTCGCCTATGGCCGGTGAGATGCGCCATATCGGACACGCGGCCGCGCACCGGCGGATCACGGCTGCCGTACACGGCGCCGGCCAGGGTGAGTCCAAGATCTGTATGCAGATCTTGCACGCCGGGCGCTATGGCTATCATCCATTCATCGTGGGTCCGTCGGATAAAGCCTCGCCGATCACCCCGTTTCGGCCACGGCGGCTTTCCGAGCGGGCTATCCGGCGCACCATTGCCGACTATATCCGGGCCGCGCGCCTGGCACGGCGCGCCGGCTACGACGGCGTCGAGATCATGGGCTCGGAAGGCTATCTTCTGAACCAATTCCTGGCGCCGCGCGTGAATGACCGGCGTGATGCCTATGGCGGCAGTCGCGAGGCGCGCCAACGCATCGTGTCAGAAATCGTGGCCGGCATTCGCGCCGCCGTGGGCCCGGATTTCATCATCGTTTATCGCCTGTCCATGCTCGAGCTGGTCGAAGACGGACAGAGCTGGGACGATATCGTCGCGCTGGCACAGGCTGTGGAAGCCGCCGGCGCCACGCTCATCAATACCGGGATCGGCTGGCACGAAGCACGAGTGCCCACGATCGTGACCCGGGTGCCGCGGGCGGCCTTTGCCGAGGTGACGGCCAAGCTCAAGGGTGCGGTGGCTCTGCCTCTGATTACCACCAATCGAATCAACGACCCCGGCGTGGCTGAAGCGCTGCTGGCAAGCGGCACCGCCGATATGGTGTCTATGGCACGCCCGTTTCTGGCCGACCCGGCGTTTGCGCAGAAGGCACGCGATAATCGCGCGGCCGATATCAACACGTGTATCGCCTGCAACCAGGCCTGTCTGGATCATACGTTCAAGTGGCAGCGCGCCAGTTGCTTGGTCAACCCGCGCGCCGGCTATGAAACCCGGCTGAATTTTCCGCCCGCGGCTACGCCCAAGCGGGTTGCGGTCGTGGGCGCCGGCCCGGCCGGCCTGGAAGCCGCCATGCGCTGCGGCCAGCGGGGCCATTCGGTGGTGTTGTTCGAGCAACAGGCCGCCATCGGGGGGCAATTCCGCCTGGCCCGGGCCATTCCCGGCAAGGAGGAATTTGCCGAAACGCTGCGCTACTACGAGCGACGTCTGATCCAGACCGGCGTGGACTGTCGGCTGAACACCACAGCCGGCGTCGAGGCCCTGGCCGCGGACTTCGATACCGTGATTCTTGCGACCGGCGTCGTCCCACGCGTGCCCGATATCGACGGCATCGACCACGCCAAGGTCATCTCGTATGCGCAGCTGGTCAGCGGCGAGCGCCGTGCCGGCGCCCGCGTGGCGATCATCGGCGCCGGTGGTATCGGCTTCGACGTGGCCGAATATCTCACCCACGAACGCCCGGCGCCGGCCGAGGATCGCCAGCGATTCTTTGCAGAATGGGGCGTGGATCCGACGTTTGACGCGCCGGCCGGCCTGGTGCCGCCCGCTCCGGCGCCGTCTCCGCGCGAGGTGATTCTGTGCCAGCGCAGCACCCACAAACCGGGCCGCGATCTGGGAAAGACCAGCGGCTGGGCACATCGGGCCTCGCTGCGGCATAAGCAGGTTGAAACGCTGGTCGGCGTCGCCTACGAGCGGATCGACGACGACGGCCTGCATGTTCGCGTGGACGAGACAGCCCGCTGCCTGGCGGTGGACCACGTCGTGGTCTGTGCCGGGCAAGAACGCCGCCGGGATCTGCTCGGAGGGCTGACCGCGCGTATCGGTCGCAAGCGGGTACATGTCATTGGCGGTGCCGCGCGGGCCGCCGAGCTGGATGCCAAGCGGGCAATCCGCGAAGCCGCCGAGCTGGCCGCGCGGCTATAAAAAAGCCCGGCGCGCGGGCCGGGCTTCTAGGACGTCAAGCGATCCCGATCAGTTGCCGGGCTGCTCGGGCCCGTCGGGCAGCGTCGAGTCCCCAGGCGCCAGCCGGCTCAAGTGCAGAAAGTGCAGGTGCGACTCGTACTGGTCTAGGATGTCATCGATGACCTGGGCCTTGGAGTAGTCCATGAGGTCGTAGCCCTGGGTGCCCTCGGTCAAAAAGACTTCGAGCCGATAATAGTACGAGCTGGCCTGCGATGCACGAATGGCAAACGTCGGGGTCTGGAACTTGCGCGGCCAAACCTGGTAGTTGAAGTCCTGCTCTTCGCCCAGCGATATCCGCAGCCCGGCGTGGCGCTCGTCGCCCTCGCCGTCGGTATAGACATCGATGGTCATGCCCTGCTCGCGTAGCTCGGCGGCGACGTCGTCCATGGCCGGACGTACGGCCGAATCCAGATAGCGCATCACGTTGCGATAGCTGGGAAAGCTCATGGCCCGGGATACGCGTCGCGTCCAGCTCACGGCATCTCGCCCGCCGGTCCGACCGGACAGATGGCCGGGCAGGCTCACGCGCTGACTGTCGAACTTGAAGGCCTCCATGCGCAAGCCTTTCCAGAGCCCGGCGATCATGAAGAACAGCACCACCGAGAACGGAAGGCCTGTAACGACCACCGCGCTTTGCAGGGCCGTCAGCCCGCTGGTACCGGAACCGGCCAAGAGCAGCGACAGGGTCAGTACGCCGATGATCACCGCCCAAAGCACACGCATCCAGACGGGCGCGTCGCTGTTAGCGTTTTTCAGGTACGAGGTGAAATTCGACAGTACCAGGGCGCCCGAATCACCGGAGGTGACGAAGAACACGATACCCAGCACCGTCACCGCAATGGTCGAGACCAGAGGCATCGGCAGCTGCGCCAAGAACAGATAGATCCCGGACGGCGGGTTGTTCATCACCGCTTCGCCGAATTCGGCGTTGCCGTTCATGACCATGTCCAGCGCCGAGTTACCGAGCAGCGACATCCAGATCATCATGAACGCGATGGGCAGCGTCATGGTGCCGGCCACGAATTCGCCGATGGTGCGGCCGCGCGAGATTCGCGCCAGGAACAGGCCCACGAACGGGCCCCAGGCAATCCACCAGGCCCAGAAGAACAGCGTCCAGCCGTCGAGCCAGCCCTGGGCATCTTCACCCTGGAAAGAAAAGGTGTCGGTCGACAGCTGCACGAAGTTCGTCAGATAGTCGCCGATGTTGGTGACCAAGGTGTTCAGCAGAAACAGTGTCTGACCGGTAACCAGTACAAAGACCAGCAGCGCCACGGCCAGCAGGATATTGAACTCGGACAGGCGACGAATGCCCTTTTCGACGCCGGTCACGGCCGAGATGGTGGCAAAGCCGACGATGGCCACCACCAGGAAGATCTGGGTCCAGATGCTGGCGGTGATGCCGAACATGTACTCCAGCCCGAAGTTGAGCTGGACGATACCGATACCCAGGGCGGCTGCGATGCCGAACACCGTCGCGACCACGGCCGCGATGTCGACCGTATGGCCGATCCAGCCGTGGATGCGCTGGCCGAACAGCGGATACAGGGCGCTGCGGATCGTCAGCGGCAGGTCATAACGATACGAAAAGAACGCCAGCGACATCCCGACCAGCGAATAGATCGCCCAGCCGGAGATACCCCAGTGCAGAAACGTCAGCTCCATGGCGTGACGGGCGGCCATCACGTCGTCCACCGGCCGGTCCGGGGCATTGTTGTATTGCATGATCGGCTCGGCGATGCCGAAAAAGATCACGCCAATACCGATGCCGGCCGAAAACAGCATGGCCGCCCAAGAGAACAGGTTGAACTCCGGTCGCGACTGTTCCGGGCCCAGCCGGATCTTGCCAAAGCGCGACACGGCTACGAACAGCACGAACACGAGATAGATCAGGACCGTGAGGAAGTAGTACCAACCAAACGTGTTGGAGATCCATCCCTGGACGAGCGCGATGACCGATTGGGCTTGATCGGTGAAAATCATCGTCCATAAAGAAAAGACGATGATCGTGATGGCAGAGCCATAGAAGACGATCGGATTGAGCCGATCCTTCGTAGGTTTCTGAGTGCTGGCGTTGTTCTGGCTCATGAGACCTCGTGCTGATTCGACAACGGGGCCGGTGCGCACGATCGCCTGGTTTGAGTCGGCCGGTACGCGCAACGGCGCAGTGCCGAACAACAACGGCTAGTATCGAGTGCGATCGGGTCCGCCTGCCCCTACGTGCATCACGTCTCGCCGTGTGCGGGCGCCAGGCGCAAGGCTCGTTGTTACGCCGAGTCGCGCCTGGACAGCGCGAGAGCTTGCCGACAAGGCGCTCATGTTGCAAATTGGCAGGCTACGCCCGTCGCCCGAACGGCCGGTTGTTAGCTGGCGTGCTCGGCGATCGCCGCAATGAAGGCACGGCCGTAGGCATCGCGTTTTTTATCGCCCACGCCGGGTACTCGCGACAGCGCGTCCAGATCGGTGGGACGCTCGGCGAGCATGTGCCGCAGCGTGGCGTCATGAAAGATCACATACGGCGGCACATCGGCCTCGCGTGCCAGATCGGTGCGCACCTGCCGAAGCGCCTCCCAGAGCGGCTCGTCCTCGATTTCGATAGGCGGCAGATCTTTTTTCAACCGCGCAGCGCTCGCGCGCTTGGCACTGCGATCCACGCGCAGCTCCAGCTGCTCTTCGCCCCGCAGCAGACCGCGACACGCCTCGGCCAGGCGCAGACCGCCATAGGCATGCTCAACCTCGATATAGCCCAGCGCCACCAGCTGACGCAGGATCGAGCGCCAGGTTTTGGCCGCCATGTCCTGGCCCAGCCCGGCCGTGGACAGCTGATCGTGCCCGAGCGACTCAGCGCGATCCGAGTGCGCCCCGCGCAGATGATCGACGATATACCCGGTGCCAAAGCGCTGCCCGGTGCGATAGATCGCTGAAAGCGCAATACGGGCATACCGGGTGGCATCGTAGGTATCGGGCGGGTTCAGACAGGTGTCGCAATTGCCACAGGCGGCTTGGTTCGCTTCGCCAAAGTAGGCCAACAGATGGATCCGACGACAGCTGGCCAGCTCACAATACGCCAGGATCGCGTTCAGCTTGCCGTGTTCGACACGCTTGCGCTCGGCCGATGCGGCCCCCTGCTCGATCATGCGGCGACGCTGGACGGCGTCGTTTAATCCGTAGAGCATCCAGGCCGTGGCCGGCTGGCCGTCGCGCCCGGCGCGTCCTGTCTCCTGGTAATACGCTTCCATACTGGACGGCAGATCCAGATGCGCGACGAAACGCACGTCGGGCTTGTCGATGCCCATGCCGAAGGCCACGGTGGCCACCACGATCACGCCCTCTTCGCGCAGAAATCGCGCTTGATTGTGCGCACGTAGCGTCGGCGACAGACCGGCGTGGTAGGCCAGTGCCTCGCGGCCGGTCGCAGAGAGCCATTCGGCCGTGTCCTCGACCTTCTTGCGCGACAGGCAATACACAATGCCGGCATCGCTTGCGTGCTCGCGCTGGATGAAATCGATCAGCTGCTGCTTGGCGCTGCCGCGCTCGGCCACGCGATACTGGATATTGGGCCGGTCGAAGCTGTGCACGTAGTGCGCAGCCGCCTGCAGCCCGAGCTGTTCGATGATTTCCTCGCGGGTCCGCAGGTCGGCGGTAGCGGTGAGAGCGATGCGCGGCACGCTTGGAAAACGCTCGGCCAGACAGGCTAGGCCGCGGTATTCGGGGCGGAAATCGTGGCCCCACTGCGATACACAGTGCGCCTCGTCGATGGCGAACAGTGAAACCGGGCTGCGTGACAGTCCGTCGAGCATGCGCGGCTGCAGCAACCGTTCGGGGGCGACATAGACCAGGTCGATCTCGCCGGCGACCAGATCGGCTTCGATGCGTTGTTGCTCGGCCGGTTCCAGCGTGGAGTTTAGATAGGCGGCCTTCACACCCAGCTCGCGAAGCGCCGCCACCTGGTCCGCCATCAGCGCGATCAGGGGCGAAACGACAATGGCCACGCCGTCGCGACACAACGCCGGGATCTGGTAGCACAGCGACTTGCCGCCGCCGGTGGGCATGAGTACTAGCGCATCGCCGCCGTCGATGACGTGGTCGACGATATCGGCCTGTTGGCCACGAAACGCATCGTAGCCAAAGACCTGCTGGAGAACCGTCAGCGCCTGACTCATAGACCGTGCGCAGCGCCGGCCAGCGGCACGACATAAAACAGCACCGCAAACACGTGCAGGCCGCCGCCGGCGATCACAAACAGATGCCAGATCGCGTGGTTATACGGCAGGCGATTCCAGGCATAGAACGCCACCCCGCCGGTATAGGCCAGCCCGCCGGCCACAATTAGCGCCACCCCGCCCGGCGCCACCGATTCGATCATGGGCTTGATGACCAGCACGGCCGTCCAGCCCATGGCCACATAAAACGCCGTGGACAAATAACGCACGTCGTCCAGGCGCGTGCTCTTGATGATGACGCCGAACAGCGCCAATGCCCAGATCAGCACCAGTAGGCTCCAGCCCCACGGCCCGCGTAGATTGACCAACGTAAACGGCGTATATGTACCGGCGATAAGGAAATAGATCGCCAGATGATCGATGATCTGCAGTACACGCTTGGCCCTCGGCGGCGCAATCGCGTGATACAGCGTCGACGACAGGTGCGAAAAGATCAGACTCGCACCAAAGATGGAAACGCCGACGATATGCCAGACGTCGCCCTTAAGGGCCGCAAACACGGTCATGACCACCAGACCGGCGATAGCCAGCGCGGTGCCGATGGCCGAAGTCAGAGCGTTGGCAATCTCCTCGCCAAGCGTATAGCCGCTGCTGTTGACCGGCGGCTCGGTCGCGCTCTTTTGCATAAGCCGTATTCTGCCACGGCCGCCGGGGCAAGCGCTGGACACGACAACGCCGGCAACGCACGGAGTCGCTGCCGGCTTTGTTGTCTCAGGTGCAGCAGCCCCTAGGGAAGCTCTGCACAACCTG
>DCKU01000029.1:1167-6088 GCA_002320455.1 Salinisphaera sp. UBA1666 | reverse complement strand
ATCGGCCCGATCGCTGAGTCCCGGCTCGGGCTGCCCGAATCCCCACCGCTGGCCGGGCACGCTAGAGTAATTTTGAATGACAAGTACGGCTCGATACCTGAATCTCTACCGACCAAAAGCATGGAAAACACCATGAAGCTATTCGTAGCATTGCTGTTGAGCCTGCTTGGCTCCATTATCGGGATCGCCCCTGCCGCGGGACAGACCGGCCCGGGCCGCATGGGCGACGGCGGTCTGATGAACGGATCAATGATGCAATGCGGCATGATGGGTGGCCCGATGATGGCCGCGTGGGTGCTGTTTGCACTTCTCGTGTTGAGCGTATTGGTGCTCGCCGTGGTGGCGCTGATCAAATACCTGCGTAGCTGATGACGACTATCGACCCCAGACGCCGCATGCTATTGCGTTGCGTGGGCGGCCTTGCGGGTATCACCGCTTTGACGCCCACAGCTCTGTTGACGGCGTGTAAAGACAACGCGGCCGCGGGTACGAAACGCGAAGGCGCGGGCCATTACGGCCTCGAAAATGGCCCCTTCGACGTCGACATTCGGCTGCGCGCGCGTCCGGATACCGTGCCCATTTTGCCCGGCACGCCAAGCGAAGTCTGGCGCTACACGGCCGAACTGCGTAATGGCCCCGCGGATACCATCACCCCGGTGGGCGACAGCTACACCGGGCCGCTGATCCGGCTGCGCCGTGGCCAGCGTTTCCACGCCCGGTTGGAGAACAGCCTGCCGGAGGACACCACCGTGCATTGGCACGGGCTGCACGTGCCGCCGGATGTGGACGGCCAGCCACGGCTGCCGATCAAGCCCGACGAAGCCATGACCGTAGCCTTCGATGTGCGCGACCGCGCCGGGCTGTATTGGTACCACCCGCACCCGCATGGACCGGACGGCGGCCGGGTGGGCTTTCAAAGCTATGCGGGTTTGGCCGGCCCGCTGGTCATCGAGGACGAGGCCGAGCGCGCCCTGGGGCTGCCGGCCGGGGATCAGGAAATGATCCTGGTTCTGCAAGACCGCCGCTTCGCCGGCGACAACGAGTTGACCTATATCGGCAGCGGCATGGGCACCATGATGACCCGCATGCGCGGCTTTCTCGGCGACCGCATCCTGGTCAACGGACAACCGGATAGCGCACGCGAAGTCGCCACCCGGCCGTACCGTCTACGAATACTCAATGGCTCCAACTCGCGCATCTACAAACTGGCCTGGAGCGACGGCCGGCCCATGACTGTGCTCGGCACCGACGGTGGCCTGCTGGCGGCGCCGCGCCAATATCCCTTCGTGGCCCTGGCGCCGGCCCAGCGCATCGATCTGTGGGTGGATTTATCCGCAAACGACCCCGGCGATGAACTGCGCCTGCTCAGCGACAGCTACCAGGCCGGGATGATGGACAACATGATGGGCGGCGGAATGATGGGTAGCGGCATGATGGGCGGCGCAGACCTCCCCGCAGGCACACGCGTCCCGTTACTCGCCTTGCGCGTAACACGGCGCGAACGCGGCAAGGAACGACTGCCTGAACGTCTCGCCGAGGATTTGCAGACGCCACCGGTCGAGCGCGACACCCCGTTGCGCCGCTTCAAGTTGGGCATGGTCATGATGCGCGGCTTCGCCATCAACGGCCGCCGGTTCGAAGGCGCCACCGTGGCCGACCACGAAATCGTGCCCCTGGGACACACCGAGGTCTGGGAATTTGTCAATGACTCCATGATGCCGCATCCCATGCACGTGCACGGGCTGCAGTTCGCGGTCGTCGGGCGAGAGCAAATCGGCGGCCGCCGGGGCTGGAGCGGTCTGGCGGCCGGACTGGTCGATTCCGGGCTACACGACACGGTGCTTGTGTTGCCGGGCGAACGCGTGCGTGTCGCGTTGACCTTCGCCGACTTCGAGGGGCTTTATTTGTATCACTGCCACAACATGGAACACGAGGATAACGGCATGATGCGTTACTACCGCGTTCGTTCATAAACCGAGTTACTATCGTGTATAAAAAACCTCGACTCCGTACCCGGCTTCAGTTTTGTAAAGATAAAATCCAAGCCCTATAGTTTTTATATGAAGCGGTTCATTGCCCAATTGCTCGTGATGATCGTTATGCTCGGCAGCGTACTGGCGAGCCCCGCGGTCATGGCATGGTCCATGGAGTCCGAGACCCGGATGGACGATTGCGCACTTTGCCAGAACGAGTTGTCGAATCAGCCGCATTCGGCATCGGCTACCGCCAGCTGTGCCGTGGCCGCCTGCGCGATGGTCGCCAGCATGAACCGTACCGATATGCCGGTTTTTCATCCGGCGCCCGCGGCGCTGTTTCCTTCCCCGTCCGCCCATCGCGGCCGGCTGCTGGATGGCCCCGATCCCTTCCCTCCGCGTGACCTCCACGCCTGATCCGACGGGCGCCTAACGCGCCACGTTCCTCGGATTCTTCCTGGCGGTCGCTCGGGCAATTTGTGCCCGACCGCAGCGCTCCGCAGCACACGATCGTCGTGACCCGACGAAATACGGGTAATGCGAAAACCGTGCCCCTGAGGATGAATCCGGACACATCGATTCAAGTCACGTGGAGTCATATTCCGATGAAGAACATTCTAATTCGCGCCATAGCGATGTGGTCGCTCCTGGCGTTTGCCTCGGCCTTTACCGGCATCGCTTTCGCGGCGCCGATCCAGGCCGCCCTGTATCACAACCCCGGCTGTATGTGCTGCGAGAAATACGCCGACTACCTCAATGAAAACGGTTTCGACGTCGAAGTGCTCGACACCAACGATATGGCCGGCATCAACCGTCAGCACGGCGTGCCCGCCAAGCTCTCCTCCTGCCACACCATGATGGTCGGCAACTATGTCGTCGTCGGCCATGTGCCGGCGCAAGTAATCAACAAACTGCTGGACGAACAGCCCGATATCCGTGGCATCTCGCTGCCCGGAATGCCGATGGGATCCCCCGGCATGGGTGGCGAAAAGCAGGAACCTTTCGTGATTCACACGCTGAGTGATGACGTTTACACGACGTATTAGGCCTGTCTTCAGGCAACCATCGAGGAAATCAATGGTGAAAAGCTGCAATTCCGAAGCATCGACTTCGTCGTCCGACTCGGGTCATCCGGCCCGGCGCTGGCTCGAGCCACGCAGCGTGCTCGTGGGCGGCTTGGTCGCCGCGGTAATCGGGCTCGTATTCAACTGGAACTGGGTCGTGGCCATCGGGGCCGTGCCGCTGCTGTTCATCCTGCCCTGCATGATCATGATGGGCTGGATGATGTGGAGCATGCGACCGAAAGCTACTGATGATTCAACGGCCCGACAGGAACCAAACACGCAAACCCGTTATTCACAGCAGACAGCGCCGTTGAGCGCGCCTTCTGCACAATCCAAAGAGGACTAGAACCATGCGTACAACAGTAAAAACGATTATTGCCGCCGCTCTGATCGCGGGCGCACCCGCCGTACTCGCCGCCACGCCAGGCGACGATACCCAGTCGGCACCCGCGGACAACATGGGGCAGATGATGCAAGACGATAGTGAAAAGGGTCATGGCATGGGCATGAACAACAAGGACATGCCGATGATGAAAATGATGACCCGGATGAACGACATGATGGAAACCTGCAACAAGATGATGCAGAGCAAGATGGAGAATATGAACGGCCCGGACGGTTCGACCGACAAGGGCTAGACACGAATGCGCCGGCGGCCCCAATCCCGGTGGCCGCCGGCCTCTTCTTGATCGAACAGGAGTATAGAAATGAGCTTACATCTAGGCGATACCGCCCCGAATTTCACCGCCGATACCACCGAAGGCGAGATCGATTTCCACGAATGGCTTGGCGACGGCTGGGGCATGTTGATGTCGCATCCGGCCGACTTCACACCGGTGTGCACCACCGAGCTGGGCGCGGTCGGCGGTCTCAAGGAAAGGTTCGCCCAGCGCAACGTGAAAGCCATCGTGGTCTCGGTGGATTCGGTGGACGATCACAAACGCTGGTCGGCCGATATCGAGGAAACTCAGGGCCAGGCCGTGAACTTCCCGCTCATCGGCGATTCCGACCGCAAGGTCGCCGAACTTTACGACATGATCCACCCGAACGCAGGCGATACATCGACGGTGCGCAGTGTGTTCATCATCGATTCCAACAAGAAGATCCGGATGACGCTCACCTATCCCAAGAGCGCCGGGCGCAATTTCGACGAGATTCTGCGGGTGATCGATTCGTTGCAGCTGACCGACAACTACAAGGTCACCACCCCGGCCAATTGGCAGGACGGCGACGACGTGATCGTGTCGCCGGCGTTGTCCAATGAAGAAGCCGAGAAGCTGTTCCCGGCCGGCTGGAACGAACTCAAGCCCTACCTGCGCATGACCAAGCAGCCGAACAAGTAACGACTGAGAGTGTGCTGCCCCGGATACAGGCGCGTCGCGTTGCTGTATCCGGGGCGTTACCGGCGATCACGTCATGAGCCGTCCGCGCTGGGTATGGACCCGATCGATGCATGACGTCGGCCATCCAATCAAAGGCTTGTTTCCGACATGCAAACCCAAGCTCCGTACCAAGAGGTTGTCGCGGAATACGCTCGGATTGCGGGCCGCTATGATCGGAAGTGGTCGTTCTATATCGAGGCGACGATGCAGGAGACGATCGCGCGTTTGCCGCTGGGCGAGGAGGATCGATTACTCGATGTGGGCTGCGGAACGGGCGCCCTGCTTTATCGTCTTGCGACCGTTCATCCCCCAACTCGGCTCGTGGGCGTGGATCCGGTACCCGCCATGCTCAAAATCGCGCGCCGCAAACTCCCGTCTGATATAGCGCTTCATGAGGGATGGGCAGAGCAGCTCCCATTTGCCGACGCACAGTTCGACCTCGTCGTTTCCTGCAGCATGTTTCACTACGTCGCGCGGCCGCTCGACGCGTTGATCGAAATGC
>DCKU01000029.1:0-800 GCA_002320455.1 Salinisphaera sp. UBA1666 | reverse complement strand
TATCTGATGTGCCGGCTGTTCGAGCGCTATCAACGGCTGCGCGCTCATGCGCACGCACGGACCTATCGAACGCATGAGTGCGCTCGAATGCTCAAAGAAAGCGGCTACGCCGCCGTGCAGATCGAAACCTACAAAATCAACTGGCTCTGGGGGCTCATGACCGCCCGTGGTACCCATGTTCAAGCTTAATTTTCTACCGAAACGAAAAAATCAGCGAGAAGCCCGATGGCGATGAACGCCGATTTGCTGTTCGTCTGCCTGGCGTTGGCCGCACTGGGCCTCGTGTTGTTGGCCGTGGTCTTCCGCACATTGCTACGCACCGCGCGCAAGGGGTGGCTGATAGCGGCTGTGGTGCTAACCGCAGCACTGCTCTGGATCGATATCGTCATCATCTGGTGCTTGGTCGAATACAGCCTGTTTGCTGTCGATTTTAGTAGTGACGGTTTGCGCACGCTCCTCGAGCGCGCTGGCCCCTGGGCGCCTGCCGCGTCCATCGGCCTGATGACGGCTCACTCTTTCGTGCCGTTTCCGGCCGAGGTGATCGCAATCGCCAATGGCGTCGTCTTCGGCTCCGGGCTGGGTGTACTGCTCACCTGGGCGGGCGCAATGATCGGCGCAATACTGAGTTACGAGATCGCACGGGCCCTGGGCCCGGCCACGCGGACGCGCTTGGTTCCGCTGCGTTACCAGGCGCGGTTGGATGCATTCGTGAGTGATAGCAGTATTTCGACACTGCTGACCGCGCGCCTGATACCGATCATGTCGTTCAACCTGATCAATTACGCCGCGGGACTCGCCGG
>DCKU01000143.1 GCA_002320455.1 Salinisphaera sp. UBA1666 | reverse complement strand
TACCGATGTAGTTGACCCGTACAGCACCCATCCTCGGCGCCGGCTTCGCCGGTGCACTCCGATGCTCACGTCGAAGCGATGCGGTCAGGAACTCGCATCGCTTTCGCGATACTCAAACATGCTGACCGCACCGGCGCAGCGCGCCGGACACGCCTCGCCGCTGCGCGTCTCCGTCGCCTCAAAATGGGGTTCAATACAGCGCGGGCGATTTGGATCTTGCGTCGAATGAGAGGCTTGCGGGCCTTTTGAGGATGGTCATGTCGGCTTACGGCCTTTGGCCTAAGCCGACCTACGCGAGTACGTAATCTTCCGCGCCGTGCCTGTATTCGGGTGCCCTTCAGGGCCGGCGCAGACGCTCGGGGCGAGTGGGTGTCCGGCGCACCGCGCCGGCACGGCCAGCATGTCTGAGCGCGGCCAAAGCCGTGCGAGTTCCTGGCCGTGTCCCACTCGCCCCGGGCGGCTGCGCGTACCCGCGTAGTGGGCGGACATGCAGGGTGTCCTTTGTTTGGGTCACGTTTATTTGGACAAGCAAATAAAGGTGACTCGCACGGCAGTGCGAAACCGGCGCTTAAAACAGTCTAAAGAGCATTCGAACTCGATCACCATAAGGCCGATATAAGACCGAAACCCCATTGCACCCCAATCCCCCGCCAGCGTATGTTCAAACCATCCCCATAGGCCATAAAGGCCCGTCCCAAAAAGCCAACCGGATGCCCGTAGTGAAAGCCTATTTCGACGAAACCCAAAACCTGCACCACCCCCAGAGCTATCTCACCCGCGGCGCCATGCGCGCCCCGCAAGAAGTGCCGGCCCGCATCCCCCCGCTACTGGCCGCGTTGAAAGACATGGGCGTCGAAATCGACACACCCACCGACCACGGCATGCGACCCATCTCGGCCGTGCACGACATGGGCTATCTGCGCTATCTGGAATCGGCCCACCGCCGCTGGCCGGAAGACTGGGGCGCGGAAGTCATGTCCAACATCTACGTCCGCAAGAACAACCCCATGAAGGGCATCCTCGCGGAAACGGCCTACTACATCGCCGACGGCAGCTCCCCCATTGGCCCCGACACCTGGAAAGCCGCCTACGCCAGCGCCCAATGCGCCCTATCCGCCGCCGACGACATCGCCGCCGGCCAGAAGTCCTCCTATGCAATCTGCCGCCCGCCGGGCCACCACGCCCGCCCGGATGCCGCCGGCGGCTTCTGCTTCTTAAACAACGCCGCCATCGCCGCCGACTACCTGCGCCAAACCTACGACAAAGTCGCCGTCCTCGACCCCGACATGCACCACGGCCAAGGCATCCAGGAAATATTCGGGGAACGCGACGACGTGCTCTACGTCTCCATCCACGGCGACCCCACCAACTTCTACCCCGTCGTCACCGGCTACGAGGACGAACGCGGCGACGGCAAAGGCTTCGGCTACAACCTCAACCTGCCCATGCCACACGGCTCTTCGGAAGAATTCTTCTTCGAGAAGTTCGAAGAAGCGTTAACCGCCATCCGCCTGTTCGAGGCCGACGTCATCGTCGTAGCACTCGGTTTTGACACTTACTACGAAGATCCCCAAGCCAAGGTGTCCGTCACCTCGGAAGGATTCGGCCAGATGGGCCGGCTACTCGCCGCGACTGACAAACCGATTTGCGTGATTCAGGAAGGCGGGTATGACGTCGATCATCTTGGGGTTAATGCGACGCACTTCTTTGGTGGGTTGAACGGCGTTTGATGCTGTCTCGAGTTTATCTAGTGGGACTATTCAACAAATCCGTAATTAGTAAAAAGATGAGTTCGCATAGCACTTGTTAAAGCGACGGACTCCCCTCCGTGTGGGATTTACCGAATTGCCATTATCGCTATGCGAATTCAGCGGTCAGCGCTATACCTAGCACTGGTCGTATACTTTGCGTTAGAAGACAGGGGGAAATGTGCCGATTACTACCGATGGCGAGCTCGCTAGCGTTGTAGCAGAGGTCGGCGATAAGCTACAGCAGATACAAGATTACTTAGGCCAGAATCCCGCGGGTTCTCACCCGTTAATGCGGACACTTCAAAGAAGGCTCATCATGGGATATCCGGGGACAGTATACTTATCTCCGTTCTATCGGGATTGATTCGGCTTTTTCAGATTGTTGAGTGTCTGCGTGGACGTACTAGACCAGCGCTGCTCAGATCTAGCCCGCATTCATTTACGGTACCTGTAGCTCTAGTTTCGCTACAGTAGATCCACCGTCTTGCAAAAACCGTATCGAAATGACTGAACAACAACGCTTTCTCGAAAAGCTGCAAGAAGACGGCTACGGTACGCCTGAAACCAAAACCTACCCGCCCCACGCCGACGGTGAAATGCATGCGCATGACCAATCGGTGCGGCTGTTGATACTTGAGGGTGAGTTTCGGCTGGCACAGCCAAGCGGTACCACGGTGTTTGGTCCTGGCGAGGTATGTGAGCTTGCCGCTGGATCCCGGCATGTCGAGCAGACTGGCGCCGACGGGGCGCGTGTGGTGTTAGGCAAGAAATAGTGCAGCGCACGGGATAACAAAACGCCCCTGCCCCGGCTGAGGCACCGTAGCGCCCTCCTACAGCACGACGGTCCGCCGCCCGCTGATCAGCACGCGGTCTTCCAGGTGATAGCGCAGGCCGCGGGCGAGTACGGCTTTTTCGATATCCTTGCCGTAGCGCACCAGGTCCTTGACCGCGTCGTTGTGGGTCACGCGGGTGACGTCTTGCTCGATGATGGGCCCCTGGTCGAGATCGGCGGTGACGTAATGACAGGTGGCGCCGACCTGCTTGACGCCGCGCTCCCAGGCTTGTTGGTAAGGCGACGCGCCAACGAAGCTGGGCAGAAAGCTGTGGTGGATGTTGAGAATCTGGCCGGCATAGGCCTCGCAAAGCCAAGCGGGCAGTATCTGCATGTAGCGCGCCAGTACCATGGTGTCGGCCTGGGCGTCGCGAAACAGTGTGTCGAGCGCTTGCCAGGCGACTTCCTTGTCGGTCTTGTCCACGGGTACGTAGTGGAACGGGATGCCGTGCCACTCGACCAGGCCGCGGGCATCTTCGTGATTGGAGATTACGCACGGAATTTCGACGTCCAGCTCGCCGGAACGCCAGCGCTCCAGCAGGTCGTAGAGACAGTGCATCTGGCGTGAGACGAGCACGACGATGCGTTTTCTAACGGCGCTGTCGGCCAGTCGCCAGTCCATGTCCAGCTCGTCTGCGAGAGGCGCAAACCGCTTGGTCAGCATCGGCAGGTCACAGCCGAGCGTGTCGGCGTCGACCTCGACACGCATATAAAAGCGGCCAGTGACCGGGTCCGAGTGCTGGCTGGAGCGTAGAATCCACCCGCCCGCATCGGCCAGAAAACCGGCAACACGTGCGACGATGCCGACACGATCGGGACAGGACAAACGCAGCGTAAAATGACGGGACGATTGCATGAACAGCGCGCGGTATGGTGATGACTCGGCCGGCGAATGATAGCGCGCCGCGGGCCGTGTCAGGGGGTGATGTGTGTCCGTACCGAGCGCTGTGGTGTGATCGACCTCCCGGTCAGCGGCGCCCTTTCGAGCCAAGAGAAAGCCTGCAATGACGCCGGACTTCGACCGCCTGCGTCAGCTGGGCTGGCCATTTGACGGCTGGCCGACCGATAGCCCTTGGGCCGATACCACCGCCCGCGTACGCGCCGAGACCGTGGACGCGCGCCCGGCGCGGGTGGTGGCCCAGCACCGCACCGGTTATATCGTCAGCGACGATCGGGCCGAGGCGTTCAATATCGAATCCTTGCCGGCGTGGCAGCGGCCGCGCCAGGCCCAGGGCGCGCGGCCCTGCGTGGGCGACTGGCTGCTGATTACCGGCGAGCCGGCCGATGCGCCGCGTGGGCTGGCGCTGCTGCCGCGACGCACGGCCCTGACTCGGGCAGCGGCCGGCGAGCACTACGGCCAGCAGGTCATCGCAGCGAATATCGATGTGGTGTTCGTGGTCAGCGGGCTCACGCGCGACTTCAACTTGCGTCGTATCGAGCGATATCTGGCGCTGGTGCGCGGCGGCGCGCGAGGAGTGCTCGTGTTGACCCGCGCCGACCAGGACGCATCGCTCGGCGCGCTGACCGAGGCTGCCCATCGGCGGCTGACCGAGTTGACTGTTCCAATCGTGGCCGTGGACGCGCGCGACAGGCCAAGCGTTGGCCAGCTTGGGCCCTGGCTGGGCGCTGGCCAGACGGCCGTTGTTGTCGGCAGCTCTGGCGCCGGCAAGTCCACGCTGACGAATACGCTGCTGGGTGACGCGCGCATGAAGACCGGCGCCGTGCGCGAGGCCGACGCCCGCGGGCGGCACACCACGAGCTACCGTGCCCTCTGGCAATTGCCCGGCGGCGCCTGTTTGATCGACACGCCGGGCATGCGCGAGCTGAAACCCACCGGCGAAGAGGCCCTGGACGATGACGGTTTTGTCGACGTGGCCCGCGTAGCCGAGCGGTGTGCGTTTCGCGACTGTCGCCATGATCAAGAGCCCGGCTGTGCGATCAACGCCGCAATTGCCGCCGGTGAGCTGGACAGCCGGCGCGTGGCCAACTATCTGAAGCTACAAGGCGAGGTCCAAGACGCCGCCGCGCGCAAGGCGGCACGAGCCGTGCCCCGCCCGGGGCGTCGCAAGCCCAGCAAGGCCAAGCTGCGGCGCGACGACCAGCGACACGGCAAGTCCTGAACTCCTTGCGTAGCCTAGGAGCGGTTACGAGACGGCCTGCGGCCCGTCAGGTGTGATGTACCAGTCATCGGCGCTGCGCTCGACGCGATACAACCCGGTCGCAGCCCCCAGGTTGGCCTCGTAATAGCCGCCTCGGAAGATAAAGCTTCGCGCGTTGTCCTGACGCTGCTTCTGGACGTAGATGATACGCGCCGGATTGCCTTCGGCGTCTGTCGCCCGGGCGCCGGCGGTGCACTGGCTGGCCGGCACCACCGCGCGACCCAGCGAGCGTTTGAGGCGGGCAAGCATGGCTGGCCTCGGGTCGCTTAAAGCATTGACCTGCGCGCCCACGCCAACGCACAGCGTTGGAACACGGGCGCCGTTGTCGGTGCCGACGTCGTCGTAAGCGGCCATATAGCGCAGCAGCGCGCGGGCGGCGCTGTTTTCGCCGGCGCGGGCCGCGGGCGCGTTGGCGGCCGCAGTGTCGTCCATCGACGCGGGCCCGCTAGCACAGCCGGTTAGCAACAAGGCTACGCCGCAACCGGCGGCGACTAGGGCGTGTCGTCATA
>DCKU01000039.1:16953-24213 GCA_002320455.1 Salinisphaera sp. UBA1666 | reverse complement strand
CCTTATCTCATGACGACACGCCCAGGAGCCCGGCCTCGTCCAGCACTGACCGGATCGCGCTGAGCGTCTCCGGGTTGGTCAGGGCTTCGGTATTGTCGATGGTCTGCCCGCCCAAGAGCCTCGTCACGGCGATTTCTACCTTCTTGCCGCTGCGGGTATAGGGGAGCGCGGCCACGCTCAAGATATGCGCCGGTACGTGACGCGGACTGGCTTGGGTCTTGAGGTGGCGGGCGATCGCAGCGCGCCGTGCGTCGTCCAGCTCTGCGCCCTCGGCCATAACGACCAGCATCACCATCACGTCGTCATCGCCGCTGGCCCGTGCCGCAACCAAACAGTCGGCGATATCGGCCAGCGGCTCGATCTGGCGATAGATTTCGGCGGTGCCGATACGCACCCCGCCGACGTTGAGCGTGGCATCCGAGCGGCCGTAGATGATCGCCCCGCCGTGCTCGGTGAAGCGGATGATGTCGCCGTGGGCCCAGACACCCGGAAAACGCTGGAAATACGCCGCGCGATAGCGCGCACCCTCGGCGTCGTTCCAGAACGCGACCGGCATCGAGGGTAAGGGCTTGCGACAGACGAGTTCGCCCTTTTCAGTGGCCAGCGGTGCGCCGGTGTCGTCGAAAGCGGCGACGTCTGCGCCAAGCAGGCGGGCCTGAATTTCACCGCGCCGCACGGGCAGGCTCGGCACGCAGCCTACGAACGAGGACACGATATCGGTGCCCCCCGAGATCGAGCCCAGCAGGATTTGTGATCCGACCGTCTCGTAGAACCAATCGTAGTCGGCGTCCAGCAGCGGCGAGCCGGTCGAGAAGACCACGCGCAGCGCCGACAGATCGTGCGCTGCGCCGGGCGCCAGTTCGGCTTTTCGACAGACCCCAAGCCACTTAGCACTGGTGCCGAAATGCGTCACCCCCTCGCGCTCGGCCATCGCCCACAGCGCCGACAGATCGGGCGCGGCCGGGTTGCCGTCGTAGGTGACCAGCCGGGTGCCGGTCGCCAGTGCGCCCACTTGCCAGTTCCACATCATCCAGCCACAGGTGGTGAAGTAGAAAAACACGTCATCGGCGCCGATATCGCCGTGCAAAACATGCTCTTTGCCGTGCTGGAGCAGCATCCCGCCGGCCCCGTGCACGATACATTTCGGGGTGCCGGTCGTGCCCGAGGAGAAGAGGATCGCGACCGGTCGATCAAAGGCCCCGCGCGAAAACGTCGGTGCCGCGCCGCCGTGGCGATGCTGGATATCGGCCCAGCGGGTCACATCGGCGCGCTCGGGCAGCGCGGCCGGCGTATCGGTATTGTCGATCACACACACCGACGTGATCGAGTCGATCGCCTCGGTCAGGGCTTCGATACGGTCCAGCCGCTCGAAACGTTTGCCGCCGTAGATGTAGGCATCGACGGTGACCAGCACCCGCGGCTCGATTTGGGCAAAGCGATCGATCAGGCCGGGAATGCCGAAGTCCGGCGACGCCGAAGCCCAGATCGCCCCCAGGCTGGCGCAGGCCAGCATGGCCACGATGGGCTCGGCCGTATGTGCGACCACGCCGACGACCCGATCGCCTTCGACCACGCCCTGATCGCGCAACCAGGCTTCAAAGGCGCCGACCTCGGCGACCAATTGGCCGTAGGTCCACGTGGCACGCGCTCGCGCCTCGGACAAGGCCACGATTGCGGTGGCATCGGCCCGGCCATGACGGGCCGGTGCCAACAGGTTCTCGGCATAGTTCAACTGTGCGTCGGCGAACCACCGGGCGCCTGGCAGACGCGTGCTATCGAGCGCCGGGGCCGTACCGCGCTCGCCCACCAGTCCCAGATAGTCCCAGAGGGTATCCCAGAACGGCGTCTCGTCAGCGACCGACCAAGCGTGCAGTGCCGCGTAGTCGCGCGGGTCATGGGTCGGCGCCTGACCGCGTTCGGCCAGCCAGCGCAGATAGCCGGCCAGCCGGGTCCGGGACACAGTCGCCTCGTCGGGCGTGTAGACGATCGCAGAAGACATGGGCGAGGGCCGTTGCCGGGCAAAAATGGACGCGGCAAGGATACCGGTACAGCCACGGTCACGCGCCCCGTCTGCCACTATAGTTTAGCGCCGGTTAACGCGTCCCGCGTGCGAACTGTTCACGGGCCGCAGGTCACGCCATGCCGCAGTTGGCCGTCAATGGGCCCGGCTGCGCTGCTAACCGACAAAGCGCCGCGCGTTGGCAAACAGCCGGGCCCAGGGACTGGACTCACCCCAATGATCCGGCGCCCAGGACAGATTAACCGTGCGGGTCACACGCTCAGGGTGTGGCATACAGATGAATACGCGCCCGTCGGCGTTGCAGAGCCCGGTCACGCCGCCCGGCGAGCCGTTGGGATTGGCCGGATAATGCTCGGCGGCCCCGCCTCTGTTTGCGGTATAGCGCAGGCCGACCTGACCGGCCGACCAGAGTTTTTCCAGATCCCCGGCGCCGCCGGCAAAGCGCGCCTGGCCTTCGCCATGGGCTACCGCAATCGGCACCCGGCTGCCGGCCATACCTTCAAGCAGTACGGCCTTGGACTCCATGATCTCGATCCCGCTCGTGCGTGCCTCGAACTGGCGCGAGGCGTTGGCCACGAAGGTGGGCCAGCCGTCTGTGCCGGGGATGATCTCGGCGAGTGCCGCCAACATCTGACAGCCGTTGCACACGCCCAGCGAGAATGTCTCCTCGCGCGCGAAGAAGTCAGCAAATGCGGTACGGGCGCGCTTGTTGAACAGGATCGACTTGGCCCAGCCCTGCCCGGCGCCCAGCACGTCGCCGTAAGAAAACCCGCCGCAGGCGGCCAGGCCTTGCATCGCGGTCAAATCAGCCCGGCCTGCCAGCACCTCGGACATGTGGACGTCCACGGCGTCGAAACCCGCCCGGTTAAAGGCAAACGCCATTTCGTTGTGCCCGTTCACCCCCTGCTCGCGCAGGATGGCCACCTTGGGGCGCGTGGTGTTGATATACGGGGCGATGATGTCTTCTTCGGTATCGAAGGTCGCCTTGCCCGGCAGGCCCGGATCATCGGTATCCAGCAGCGCATCGTATTCGCTGTCGGCAGCAGCCGGGGCGTCACGGCGGGCCGCCATCGCGTGGCTGGTCGCCGCCCAGCGCCGCTGCAGCTCGGCCTGATGGGCAGCAAAGATCTCGGCGTCGCCGTGGCGGATCTTAAGCCGCGCGTCGCCGGTCACCGTGCCGATATCGGTCGCGGCCACGCCGGCCTCGCGCAGGGCGGCCAGGGTCGCCTCAACGTCATCGGCGTCAACCTGAATGACCGCTCCCAGTTCTTCGGCGAACAGGGCCGCCAGCGGGTCGGTGTCTAGCGCGGTGATGTCCAGTGCTACGCCGGCACGTGCGGCAAAGCACATTTCAGCGACACAGGCCGCTAGACCGCCGTCACTGCGATCGTGATAGGCCATGAGTCTGCCGGCCGCCGCCAGCTCTTGGATCACACGGAAGAACCCGGCCAGTCGCTGCGCGTCGTCAAGATCCGGGCAATCGTTGCCCAGCGCGCCGTAGACCTGGGCCAGGGCCGAGCCGCCCAGGCGATTCCGGCCCTGGCCCAGATCGGCCAGAATCAGCCGCGTATCGGCCGCGTCGCTGGCCACCAGCTGGGGCGTGGCCGTCCCGCGCGCCGAGGTGGTGGGTGCAAAGGCCGAGACCACCAACGACACGGGGGCCGCACTCGTGCGCTCGCCCGCCGGCCCGGACCAGCTGGCCCGCATGGACAGGGAGTCCTTGCCCACCGGGATCGCCAGGCCGAGCTCGGCGCAAAGCTCGGCCCCTACCGCGCGCACCGTGTCGTAAAGACGAGCGTCTTCGTCGGCGCTGCCGCAGGCGGCCATCCAGTTGGCCGAGAGGCGAATATCGCGCAGGCCGGCGATGCGGGCGGCCGCGATGTTGGTGATCGCCTCGCCCACGGCCATGCGTCCGGACGCCGGCGCGTCGATCAACGCGATCGGCGCGCGCTCGCCCATGGCCATCGCCTCACCGGTGTCGCCGGTGAACGCCGTGGTGGTCACGGCGACATCGGCCACCGGCACCTGCCAGGGCCCGACCATCTGGTCGCGCGCGGTCATGCCGCCTACACTGCGATCGCCGATGGTGATCAGAAACGATTTGCTGGCCACGCTGGGCAGGCCGAGGACCCGGTCGAACGCTTCGGCCAGATCGATTTCTTGATGCTCGAAGGCGGCCGGGCGCGCCGAGCTATGTGCAGCATCGCGCGTCATGCGCGGCGTACGGCCGAGCAGCACCGACATGGGCATATCGACCGGGCGGGCGTCTTCGGCGCTTGCGGCCTCGCAGTCCTCGACCACCAGGCGTGCATCGGCGGTCGCCCGGCCCACAACGGCATACGGACAGCGCTCGCGCGCGGCCAGTGTTTCAAACGTGGGCAGCGCCTCAGCCGCGATCGCGATGACGTAGCGTTCCTGGCTCTCGTTGGACCAGATTTCCATCGGCGACAAGCTGGGATCGGCCGACTGGATATCGCGTAGGCGCACCGAGCCGCCACGATCGTCTTCGTCGATGATTTCGGGCAGCGCGTTGGATAGACCGCCCGCGCCGACATCGTGAATCGAGGCGATGGGATTGTCTTCACCCAGCGCGATACAGCCCTCGATGACTTCCTGGGCCCGTCGCTGCATCTCGGGGTTGGCGCGCTGGACCGAGGCAAAATCGAGCTCGGCGGAATCCGCGCCGCTGGCCATGGACGAGGCCGCCCCGCCGCCCAGGCCGATCAGCATGGCCGGCCCGCCCAGCACGATCAGACAAGCCTCGACCGGCACCACTTGTTTTTCGACGTGGCCGGGGCGGACGTTGCCCATGCCGCCGGCGATCATGATGGGCTTGTGATAGCCGCGCAGCCCGGTGGCCGGCTCTTCGTGCTGGAAGCTTCTGAAATAGCCGCCCAGCGCGCATCGGCCAAACTCGTTGTTATAGCGGGCGGCCCCGATGGGCGCCTCGAGCATGATGTCCAGGGCGCTCGCCAGGTGATCCGGCGCATCGGCGTCGGTCTCCCAGGGCTGGATATGCCCCGGAATCCGCAGATCGGCCACCGAGAACCCGGTCAGGCCGGCCTTGGGCTTGCCGCCGCGGCCGGTGGCGGCTTCGTCGCGGATCTCGCCGCCGGCGCCCGTGGCGGCACCGGGTGACGGGGCGATGGCCGTGGGATGGTTGTGGGTCTCGACCTTCATCAACAGATGGACCGGCTCTTCGGCCAGGCGATACACGCGGCTGGTATCCACGGCCAGCCGTGTGGCCAGCGGGCCCTCAACCACGGCCGCGTTATCGCGATACGCCGACAACACGCCCTCGGGCGCGGCGCGGTACGTGGCCCGGATCATGTCGAACAGCGAGGCTGTCTGGGCCACGCCGTCCAGGTTGAACTCGGCGTTGAAGATCTTGTGCCGACAGTGCTCGGAGTTGATCTGGCCGAACATCATCAGCTCGACGTCGGTGGGGTCACGCTCCAGCGCGGTGTATTGCTCGGCCAGGTAGTCGATCTCGCCCTCGTCCAGGGCCAGGCCCCAGTCGCGGTTGGCCGCTTGCAGCGCGGCCACGCCCTGCGCGGCCAGAGGCACCCGGCGCAGCCGGCGCGCGGCGGGCACGGCAAAGACCGTGTCCAGCAGCGACCAGTCGTCGGTCAGGGTTTCGGTCATCGCATCGTGGAGCACGCCGCTGGTGGCAAGTGCCCCGCGATCCGGCACGGCCCCGTCGAAGCGATACACCACGGCCCGGTCCAGACGGGACAGACCGGTCACCCCGGCGTTTCGGGCGATATCCTCGGCCTTGGTCGACCAGGCCGAGACCGTACCCAGACGCGGCAGCACGAGCACGCCGCTGGCCTCGGGCGCCTGGCCGTCGACGCCCAGCACGTCTTGTAGCCGCTCCGTCGTGCTTTGGTCTGCCGCGGCCTCGAACGCGGCGATGTAGATCACCTGCGCGGTCAGCTCGCCTACGGACAAGCCGGCCGCCTGCAGACCGGCGGCGGCCCGCTCGCGTTCGAAATCCGCCAGGGCCGGCTCGCCGGCAAAGATCACAGGTTGGGTCATCGATTGCTCAGAGTACGCCACGCCAGCCCCTCGCGTTGGTGTGCGACATGTACCCAGTCGAGGCTGCAGGCCAGCGCTTCGGCGAGCGCGCTCTGGGCCAGTTCCGGGCGATTGTTGGATTCGGATAGATGCGCGACCACCACATGCTGCAGCGCGCGGGTATCAATCTCAGTAAGCAGCGCGGCCGCCTGGGCGTTACTCAGATGACCGAGCCGACCGGCCACGCGCGCCTTGAGTGCCGGCGGATACGGCCCGCTGGCCAGCAGGTCGGGATCATGGTTGGACTCGATGATCAACCCGTCGCAGGCATCGATCATGGTGCGCACGTGCGGCGTGACGGTGCCGATATCCGATAACACGCCGAGCCGCTTGTCGCCGTTGCCGATCACCAGCTGGGCCGGCTCGCGGGCATCGTGCGGCACTGGATAAGGAAACAGTTCCAAATCGCCGATCGCGAACGGCTCGTGCGGGGAGTACAGCTCGATGGCCGCCAGCGCATCACCGTCCTTGGCCACCCGCGTGCCCGGTGTCAGCCAGACCGGAAGGCCGTGCGCGCGTGAAAAACGCGACACGCCCTTCCAGTGATCGTCATGCTCGTGGGTGATCACGATCGCATCGATATCGGCCGGGGCCAGATCCAGACGCGCCAGACGCCGTTCGATCTCGCGGGCCGAAAAACCGCAATCGATCAGAAGCCGTGTGGCACCACACTGCACCACCAACGCGTTGCCTTTACTGCCGCTGCCCAGCAGCGCGAACGACATATTGGAGGCGGTCACGACCCCTGGCCGCTCGAGCCACCGGGCCCACCGGGGCCGCGGGTATAGACCGGAAACGGGCGTACCTTGGATTGGCCACCGGTATCAGTGCTCTTGACCTTGGCCGTGCCCCGGCGCTCGACCTCATCGATCCGGATGATCGCATGCATGGGGATGAAGCTGCGTTTGACCCCGGAAAACTCGTCGGCGAGCTTTTCCTCGGCCGGGTCGATCAGCACCGTGGTGTGCTCGTGGAACACGAGCTCTTCGATTTCTACGAAACCGAATAACGCGCCTTGGGCAATCTGGCGCGCATAAATCTCATAGACCTCGCCCTGGTTATGAAACGACACGCGATACAGACGATGCTTGGAATCGGCGTCGGCCATAGGCGATGAGAGCGAGACCGCGAAAGAAACGATAATGGCGGAGAGGGTGGGATTC
>DCKU01000039.1:0-16649 GCA_002320455.1 Salinisphaera sp. UBA1666 | reverse complement strand
TGGCGGAGAGGGTGGGATTCGAACCCACGTGGGGCTCTCGCCCCCAACCGATTTCGAGTCGGTGCCGTTATGACCGCTTCGGTACCTCTCCGTCGCAATCCGCCGAGGCAGGCTGCCTGCGTCAGCGAAGTCGCGTATCTTAAACGAAACCTGGCTTGGACCCAATAGGCGAAACCGATTAATTTTTGGTATTCCACAACCCGGCACACACACCTTTGGCGAGCGCTGTTTGGCGCGGCCTTGGTGTTGACCGTCGCCGGCCTGACGACCTGTCAACGCCGACCGTCCGGCCTGGCTCAGGTCGCGGCTACCGGCGTACTGCGGGTCGCGACCGTCAGCGCTGTGGATACCTATTACAAGGGCCCGGAACGTGAGCGCGGCTACGAATATGACCTGGTGCGCGCCTTTGCCGATACGCTGGGCGCCCGGCTCGAGATCATCACGGTCGCCGATCGCGACAGCGTGCTGGCCGCCGTGGCTCGCGGTCGAGCCCAACTCGGCGTAGGCGTTGCCGTCAACGAAGCCCGGCGGCGGCGTGTGCGTTTCACGCCGATCTACGATGTCACGCCGCTGGCCGTTGTTTACAAGCGCTACGAACAGCGTCCCGAACGCTTGGCTGACCTGTCCGGCCGGTTGACATTGGCCGGCGATACCGCCATCGGCGACTGGCTGCGCCGGCGCTTTCCGGATCTGGCCTTCACCCGTGCCGCGCGGACGGATATCGAAGGTGTTATGGCCGGGGTCGCCACCGGTGAGCTCCAAGCCACGATCGCACCGGTCAATCTCGTGGCGATGAATCAGCGCTATCACCCTAGCCTACGCGTGGCTTTCGAGCTGGCCGAGCGTGAGCGCCGGCTGGCCTGGGCGCTGTCGTACCACGACGCGCGCCGCGGCGCCGACGGGTTGTACGACCGGGCCATCGCCTTCTTGCAGAATGCGAAAAACCGCGGACATTTGGCCCGCCTGGACGAGCGCTATTTCGGCCACGCCTCACGTCTTGGCTTTGTCGGCGGCGCCGAGTTCGCTCGACAGGTCGAGGCGCGGCTGGCCCGGTGGCGGCCTTACTTCAAGCAGGCCGCCCGCCGGTACGGGATCGACTGGCGGCTGCTGGCAGCCATCGGCTATCAAGAATCGCGCTGGGACCCTGCAGCGCGCAGCCCCACGGACGTACGCGGCATGATGATGCTGACCGAGTCCACCGCGGCGCGCATGGCCGTAGACAATCGGCGCAATCCACAGCAGTCAATCGATGGCGGCACCCGCTATCTGCTTCAGCTCATGGACCGCCTGCCGGCTTCCATCAAACGCCCGGATCGTATGTGGTACGCACTGGCCGCCTACAACATCGGCCTAGGTCACGTGCTCGATGCGCGGCGCCTGTTGATTGGCGCCGGACGCGATCCCGATATCTGGGTGAATCTCGTGGATGCACTGCCCGACCTCGACCGCGCTCGCTACGCCGACTTGCTGCGCTACGGGCCGGCCAACGGCGAGGCGGCAATGGCCTACGTCAGTAATATTCGGGCGTATTTCGATATTTTGCGCTGGATGAGCGACCGGCGCGTCACCGAGCCGACGTTCGCGGTGGCCCCGGCCCACGGACTAAACCGGCCGGACCCATTACCCAACGGGCCGGCGCTGTCTTCGCCGGTGTTTTAGACCTACGCCCGCCGGCGGGCTCCACGGGACGGCTGCCCATAAAAAAGCGCACGAGCTCAGCTCGTACGCTTGATTATCTGGCCCGGCCGGGTGATTCGAGCCCGTAGACAGACTCTACGCCGTAAAGCGGTTATGCAGCCCGCACTCGCGGTTGCCCAACACTTTGGTCGGATCGTAATAATTGGTCTCGTTAGGCAGGCCGTGCTCGGCCAGATACGTATCCATGTCGTCGGCGGTCCACTCGAGTACCGGGGCCACCTTGACTACCGCACCCGGCTTGTCCTGCGACACGATATTCATGCCCTGACGAAACGCGGTCTGATCGCGACGCACGGCGGTCAGCCAGACGTCCGGCGCCATCTCGCGCATGGCCCGGCCGAACGGCTCGAGTTTCACCTGATTGGTGAACTCTTCGTGCTGCGGATCATCGACGTCGGGGATGCCCATCAGTGCGTCGCGGCGAGCCGCCGACATCAACGGATTAAACACCGTCAGATTCAGGTTGTAGTCCGTGATCAGTTTTTCGGCGAACAGATAGGTCTTGCGCGTGGCATAGCCCGAGTCGATCCAGACAACGTCGATGTCCGGCTTGGCCTGTACGGCCAGATGCAGGATCACGGCTTCGTACGGGCCGAAGTTCGTGGTTACGATCGGCTTGCCGCCCAGCCCGACGGCCCAGTTGACGATTTCCTGGGGATGTTTGCCGGCCAGTTCCTGGTTGGCGTTTTCAATATCGACGTTCATAGCGAAGCTCCTCGTCGCAAACCGCGACCGCGGGATCGGTCTTGATTGCCGCGTATTCTAAACGCTTGAAAGTTATTTACATAAGCGCTTTCAATATTGATTGGTTATATACTTAGCACCGCCCCGGCTCGTTCCAGGATGTTGCCGGTTCGGGTTTGGTCTAGAATTGCGCACCGTATTTCAAGCTGCGCGCATCGTTATGGCTCAATACATCTACACCATGAACGGCGTGGGCAAGGTTGTCCCGCCGAAAAAACATATCCTTCGGGATATCTATCTCTCGTTCTATCCCGGTGCCAAGATCGGTGTGCTGGGCTATAACGGCGCCGGCAAGTCCACGCTGCTACGCATCATGGCCGGCATCGACACCGAAATAGAGGGCGAAGCCCGCCCGATGCCCGGTATTAACATCGGTTACCTGCCCCAGGAGCCGGAGCTGGATACCGATAAAGACGTGCGCGGCAACGTGATGGAAGGCCTGGGCGATCTGGCCGACAAGCTCACGCGCTTCAACGAGATCAGCGAAGCCTTCGCTCAGCCGGATGCCGACTTCGAGGCGCTGCTGGCCGAGCAGGCCGAGCTCCAGGAAGCCATCGACGCCGCCGACGGCTGGGATATCAACAACACGCTGGATCGCGCCGGCGAAGCCCTCAACCTGCCCGCCTGGGACGCGGATGTGTCCAAGCTGTCCGGTGGCGAGCGTCGTCGCGTCGCCCTCTGTCGGCTGCTGCTATCCAAGCCCGACATGCTGCTGCTGGACGAGCCGACCAACCATCTGGACGCGGAATCCGTATCCTGGCTTGAGCGGTTCTTGAAGGATTTCCCGGGCACCGTGGTGGCGGTCACTCACGATCGCTATTTCTTGGACAACGTGGCCGGCTGGATTCTCGAGCTGGACCGCGGTCACGGTATTCCCTGGGAAGGCAACTACAGCTCCTGGCTAGAGCAGAAAGAAAAACGCCTGGAACAGGAGGCCAAGTCCGAAGACGCCCACAAGAAGGCCATCAAGTCGGAGCTGGAGTGGGTACGCTCCAACGCCAAGGGACGTCAGTCCAAGTCCAAGGCCCGTCTGAAGCAGTTCGAGGAGCTCCAGTCCAAGGAGTATCAGAAACGCTCGGAAACCAACGAGATCTACATCCCGCCGGGCCCGCGCCTCGGCGATCTCGTGTTCGAGATGAACGACGTGACCAAGTCCTACGGCGATCGCACGCTCTACGAAGATGTCTCGCTCAAAGTGCCCCAGGGCGCCATCGTCGGCATCATCGGGCCCAACGGCGCCGGCAAGACCACGTTGTTCCGCATGTTGAACGGCGAGGAAGAACCGGACTCCGGCGAGATCCGTGTGGGCGATACGGTCGATCTGGCCTATGTCACGCAGTCGCGCGAGGAGCTGGATTCCGACAAGACCGTATGGGAAGAAGTCTCGAACGGGCAGGATATCCTGCAGATCGGCAACTATGAGGTCTCGTCCAGGGCCTATATCGGGCGCTTCAACTTCAAGGGCGGCGATCAGCAGAAACGCGTCTCCGAACTTTCGGGCGGCGAGCGCAATCGCCTGCAGCTGGCCAAGCTGTTGCAGAAAGGCGGCAATACCCTGCTGCTGGACGAGCCCACGAACGATCTGGACGTCGAAACCCTGCGCGCGCTTGAGGAAGCCCTGCTGGAGTTTCCGGGGGCGGTACTGGTGATTTCGCACGATCGCTGGTTCTTGGATCGTATCGCGACCCATATCCTGGCCTTCGAAGACGACGATGTCGTATTCATTGAAGGCAACTATCAAGACTTTGAGGCCGATCGGAAACGTCGCCTCGGCAGCGCTGCCGAGGGTTCGGCCAAGGCCAAGCATCGCAAGCTGGCCTGATCGGCCTCTCCGGCCGTATCGGTAAAGCCCTGCTCAGGCAGGGCTTTTTTTATGTCCGAAAAGTTCGGTATAGCCAAGAGCAGCGTTCGTATTCACACTGCTGCGCTATACAACCAACCAAGAGAGTATGCGTCTGATGTCTCAAGCAACGCTTGGCGTCGTCGCCGCCGGCGCGCTGGTCCTGGCCGGCTGTGCCAGCTCGGGCTCGATGAGTGCATCACAGAAGACCGAGATTCTGGACAAGCAACGCGATCGTGCGGCCGACGCGGCACGGGTCTTGGCCACGCAGCAGGAACGACCGAACAACCAGCGGATCCCGCGCGATCTGATCCGTAACGCCCGTTGTGTCGCCGTGCTGCCAAACGTGACGAAGGCCGGCCTGGTGGTCGGCGGCACTCACGGTAAGGGCTTTGTCTCGTGCCGCGACCGCTCGGGCGATTTCGCCAAGGCGCCACCGGCGGCTTATGGCCTGACGGCGGGTAGTCTTGGCCTGCAGGCCGGCGCCCAGACGGCTAACGTGATTATGCTGTTTCAGACCGAGAAAGCCGTTCGCCAGGTTCTGGACGGCGAGTTCGCTTTAAATGGGACCGCCAGCGCGACCGCCGGCCCGGCGGGCTGGGATCGACGTGTCGGCGCCCGCGCTGCCTCGCCGGTTTATATCTACAGCCAGAGCACCGGCGGGCTGTATGCCGGTTTGAATCTGCAGGGCGGCACGCTGTCGGCCGACAGTCGCGCCAATACCGCGCTCTACGGCGAAAGCGCCGATCCGTCGCGTATTCTGCTGGCCGACCGGCCGGTACCGCCTTCGCTGGCAAGCTTCAACGATGCCTTGCAGCAATGGGCAGCCGAGGCCAGCAACACGCCCGGCTCGACCTGATTGAGGCAGCATTTTCGGTCCCGAGCCCGCGGTGGTTGCACTCCCGCGGGCTCATTTATGTCTGGGCCTTGTCGTCGCCCTTCGATATAGTTTGTGTATGAACCAAGAAACTCTGGAGCGCATCGCCGACCAGCTCACGCGTCTGGCCGATGCGATAGACGCCCGCGAGCAGCCGGCCGAGAGCGACTCATCTGAATCTGGCGATGCCGCACTGGCCTACAGATGGCGCGACGACGGTCAGCTGCAACCTATTCCCGAGCCGCGTCTCATGCCGCTTGCCACGCTACAGGGCATCGACACCCAGAAAGACAAGCTCGTGGCCAATACCCGGCAGTTTCTTGCCGGCCGGCCGGCCAACAATGCCCTGCTCTGGGGCGCACGCGGGACCGGCAAATCCTCGTTGATTCGAGCGCTGCTGGCGACGTTTGCCGAGGACGGCCTGCGGGTGGTGGAAGTGCCGGCTCATCGGCTGGTGGATCTGCCCGATCTCGTCGCCCGGCTGGCCGGTCGGCGCGAGCGCTTCATCGTGTTCGCCGACGATTTGTCGTTCGAAGCCGGCGACGGGCGCTACAAAGCCTTGAAGGCCGTCCTCGACGGCTCGCTGGCCGGCGCGCCGGATAATGTGCTGATTTATGCCACCTCCAATCGGCGGCATTTGTTGCCCGAGTATCAGGCCGACAACCAAGCCAGCAAGACAGTCGATGCCGCCAGCGGTGAAATCCACCACGGCGAAGCGGTCGAGGAGAAAATTTCCCTGTCCGAGCGGTTTGGCCTGTGGCTGTCCTTCTACCCGTTCGATCAGACCCGCTATCTGGAGATCGCGGCCGGTCACTTGGCGGCACTCGGCTGCCCGGCGGTGGTCGGTGACAACGCACCTTGGGAACGCGCCGCCCTGCAATGGGCGCTGGCCCGGGGCAATCGTAGCGGGCGCACGGCCGAACAATTCGCCCGCGATTGGGCTGGACGCCAGCCGGCTTGATCAGCGGCTTAGCCGCTCAAAGATTCGCCCGTATCCGCGACCAGCGTTTGATGACAGCGCCGACAGCAATAACGGGTTCCGGCAAGAACACGCTTGTGGCGAATACTGGTCAGCCAAGCCGGCTCCGCACAGCCACAGCGATAACGAAACCGCGCCAAGCGACGCGTCGGTGTGGTGGTCATGTTGTGACAGGCCGAGGCATCGACGCCGAACGCCGCCATCAACGATTTCCACTCGGCGCCGTGCGGCTTGGCGCGCATGCCATAGAGCCGATAAATAGCGACGTGGGCCACTTCGTGCGGCACCGTAACGGCCAGCATATCGCTTGGATACGCCGCTAGAAGCTCAGTGTTGATTCGAATATGACACCGTCGGCTGCGCTTGGCATAGACCGCCTGCCCGGCCGAACGCCCGCGCAGGTCAAAGCGCACCTCGGGCACCGGTAAGCGACGGGCGCTGGCGCCGGTAATCTCGCGCGCTCGGCTAATCCAGTCGGCCACCGCGGCCTGAACCCGTGCCCGGTCTGCCTCTGTATGTTGGTCATCCGTGGTCATCGACTCACGATACGACAGCCTGCCGGGCACTGTCCGCCCGAGCCACCGTGCCCGGCGCCGTGTTGCGCCCGGCGTGGCGGGCGCTGGCCGGGCGCGCCGGCGCGGACAGGCGTTGGCGCATGTTGAACGGAAAACTCTGGCTCATGGCCAGAAGACGGGCATCGGCGGCCTCGGCCACCCGGGCCAAACGATCATGCTCGCGCTGCAGGCCGAGACGATCCTCTGGCCCGCGCGCGGGGCGGATCAGCGTGCGTGTCTCGGACCAGGCGGTGACGAGCGCGGCCCGGTCGCCGGCCCGAAACGCGCGCAGGATGCGCTGCCACAGGCCGTCGCCAATGGTGAGATAGCCGCTGGGGGCCGCTTCCGGATGTACCAAACCAAGCAGGCTGCGAAAGATCGTGCGCACGTCGTCGGTCTCGGCCTGCGACAGCCGCGGCCAGTCGAAGCGCGCCAGCAAGTGATGCAGCGGCCGGCTGCCCGTCTGGCCGATCGTATCGGCCGGGCTCGCGTCGGCGATGGTGCACCAATACCGCGCTGCCCATTCTGGACCGTCGTGATAGCGCCAGTCGTACTCGATGGCCAGGGCGTGTGTCAGTCGCTCGCGCAGCGCGCGGTTGGCAGCGTGCAGATCGGCAACATGCGTCTCGCCGAAGGGCAAACGAATCTGTTGGATCGAATAGGTCATGACAAGACTCCTGCGTTGACACGGGGTATTGATCGTGTGAACACAGGATGCGCCCGGGGGTGGGTCAGATAACGACCCAGAGCTGTATGAATTTACAATTTATAGAGTTGGGCGGCGTCATGCAGGCGCTCGGCGATGGCCGCGCGCAGCGCCTCGGGAGCCACCACTTCGGCCTCCGGGCCGAAAGCCAATACATCACGCAACAGTTCTTCGGCGGCGGCATAGGGCAGACGCAACTCGTAGCGCCCGTCGGCCAGAAACGCCCCGGCCTGCTCCGGGTGCCATTGTTCGTCGGCCACCCAGCGCGCCGCGCGGGCTGAAAACCGGACAACGGCGGTCGCGTGCGCGGGGCCCGAGAAAATACCGTAGCCCGCGCCCAGCGCCGCATCGAGATCGTCCGGCGTCATGTCGTTCGCGCCCGCCTCGAGAATCTGGGCGGTTTTGATCCGGTCGAGCGAAAAGCTGCGCAAGCCCTCGGCGCGGTGGCACCAGGCGTCGAGATACCAGTTGTCGCGATAATAGACCAGCCGCTGGGGCGATACATCGCGCGTCGTCTGCGTATCGCGTGCGCGACCGTGATAGTCGATGCGCAGACGACGACGCAGCGCCAACCCGCTGGCGACCTCGCCAAAAGCCGGCCCCGGCGCACGCGCAGTCGCACGTAGCACGCGCGTACGCTGCGATAGCTCACCGGCACCCATCGCGCGGCTATCCAGAATACGCTCCACCCGTCGACGCACGGGGGCCAGGTCGTGCGACAGCAGACCCGGCTGGACCGACTCAAGCAGCTGGTCCAACGCCAGCAACGAGATCAGCTCGCCGGCGGAAAACCACAGCCCCGGCAGCTCGAAGCGCTCGCCGTCCTGGCGGGCATAGTAGTAGCCGTTGTATTCGCGGTCATACTCGATCGGCGCATCCAGATAGAGCCGCATGTCCCGGATCAGTCGTTTGACCGTAGCCGGCGAACATTCCATGCGAGCCTCGAGCGTGGCCTTGGGAATCGGCCGCCGCGCGCCGGCCAGCTGCTTGTGCAGCGCATAGATCCGATCGAATACGTTCATGGGCGCAATGTCGCATATTCGCGGCTGCGACTCAGCCGGTCGCCGCGCGCACGTGGCTGAACTTGATACCGCGACACGAGGTCAACACACTGCAATACTGTTCGACCCTTGTCGTATTGATCGATATGACGACGATAACTACAGAGCGCCGCGGCACCGCCCCGCGATCAACAGCGGACTGCTATCGCTATCTGGTTGATTTCTCGACCTGCGAGCAGTGGGACCCGGCGGTCTATCGCGCCGAAAAACTCACGCCCGGCGCACCCGGCCCGGGCACCGAGTTTCGCGTTATCGTTTCGATCGGGCCCAAGCGCAAGACCCTGCGCTATCGCCTCGACGGGGTAGCGCCCGGTGAGCGCCTAGAGCTGACCGGCCGCGGTGCTGGCATCAAGACCCGGGAAACGCTGACGCTGCGTCCCAGCGCCGATGAGGCCGGCACCGTCATCGACTACACGGGCGAGTTCTCGTTGCGCGGCCCGCTGGCGCGTGCGGCGCGCTTTGCCCGGCCGGCCATTAAACGTATGACCGCCCAGGCCATGCGCGGACTGATCGACGCGCTGACGGTCAAAACCACCACACCGCGCCAAGGCTGGGCGAGCTATCTGGCCGATCGAACACTGCTGCCCGGCGAAGCGCTGTATACCGACCGCGGCTACTTCGCCATGCGTGATCGCTCGCACGCCGAATTCATGGACGAAGCCAACGTCGCCGTCACCGGTGCCACCGGCGGCATCGGTCGCACCATCGCAGCCGAATATGCCCGCCTGGGTGCACGCGTATTGTTGATCGGTCGCAACGCCGAACGCCTGGCCGCGGCCGCCGAGCACGTGCGCGGCTTTGCCGGCTGCGACCCGTCCAAGGTCGAGACCGTGGAGATCGACCTGGCGAGCGTCGCAGGCGCGCAGTCGGCCGGCCGTGACATCGCGCGTCGCGCCCCGCGCCTGGACGTACTGGTCAACAACGCCGGCGCGCTATTCGACGCCTACGGCGAAACCGACGATGGGTTCGAACAGACCCTGGCCATCAATCTCATCGCGCCGTTCGTACTCACCGAAACCGTGATGGCCGCACTTGTGGCCGCTCAGGGCCGCGTGGTCAACATGTCCAGCGGCGGCATGTATGCCAAGGGCCTGGACCGTACCGCGCTCGAGCCCAAGCCGGCCGACTATAGCGGCCTGGCGGCGTACGCGCGCACCAAGCGCGCACTGGTCGCACTCAGCCATCATTGGTATCGCCGCTATGGCGATGAGGGCGTGGTCTTTAACGCCATGCATCCCGGCTGGGTCGACACCCCCGGCGTGGCCGATGCGCTACCGCGCTTTCATCTACTGCTGCGCCCGATTTTGCGCGATACGCGTATGGGCGCAGACACCGCTGTCTGGCTGGGCTCGGCTCGGCGAGCCGCAGCGCTGAACGGCGCGTTCGTCTTTGATCGTACGCCTCGGCCTACCGCGCTGCTGCCCGGCACGGCGGTCAAGCCCTCCGAGGCACAGAGTCTTTACGGCTGGCTTCGCAACAAGACAGGTATCGACGTCCATGGCCTCCGATAACTCCGACAACACGGATCCGAAATCGCGTCGGCGCCGGCTGATCGGCGCCGGTATACGTACCCTGTCGCGCGGGGCCCTGCGCTCCATGCCGGGCTATGACCGGGCCAAGAGCTGGCAGAAGACCGGCCAGGACTGGTACGACACGCTGGGCGGGATGAAAGGTGCGGCCATGAAACTGGGCCAGATCGCCTCCCAGTACGAGGACGTACTGCCGCCGCAGATCACCGAGCAGCTGGTGCGCCTGCAGCGCGACGCCGAGCCCTGGGAATTCTCGCGCCTGGAACCGGTCCTTAACGCCTATTGGACCGACGAAGAACGCGGCATGATCGCTGAGATCGACGAGGCCGCAATGGCCGCGGCCTCGATCGGTCAGGTGCATGCCGCACGGCTGACCGACGGGCGCGAGGTCGTCATCAAGATCCGTTATCCGGGGGTGGCCGATTCCATCGACGCTGACGTAGCCAATCTGGCGCGGCTTCTGAAGTGGTCACGCATGCTACCGGTCGGCGGCACCGATCTGGACAGCATTCTGGGTGAGCTACGGGATCGGTTCGTTGAAGAAACCGACTATCGCCGCGAGCTGGCCAATCTGGACACGCTGCGCCAGCTCAACCTCGAAGGCTTTGAGCTGCCCGAGGCCGTTCGCCCGCTTTGCAACGAGGCGATCTTCGTGAGCACCCGCCTGGACTCACGTCCGATCGAAGAAGCCGATCCGGCGCTGGGCCGCGTGATGATTGAGGCCATCAACCGCCAGATCTTCGAGCTCGGCGCGCTACACGCCGATCCGCACCCGGGCAACTACGGCGTCACCGAGCGCGGCACCATCGCGCTGTATGATTTCGGCTGCGTGAAATATCTGGATCACGACACGCGTATCGCCTTGCGCGGCCTGCTGGAGCGGGCGTTCGAGTCCGACTGGCAAGGCGTTCACCAACATATGGAAGCCATTGGCGCCGTACCGTTCGGCCGCTGGGCGGAAGATCATGAGGTCTATACCAAGATCTATGCCCGTCATGCCGCCTCGGCGATCGACCCGCTCAAGGCCGAGCGGCCTTACGTCTTCGAGCGCGACGCGCTGATCAGCTCGATCCGATCGGAGATCGGCCGGTCGATGAAATACTGGCGTTATTTCCGCGCTGCCCCGGATATGGTCTTTGTGCTGCGTACCCTGTCCGGGCTGTACTGGATTCTGCGTAGCATGCACGCAGAGGCCGATCTCTACGACGGCCTGGAGCGCATCGTGGCTGGCGAATACGGCCCACACGGTTGATCGTGCGCTCCCCGGTCTGCGGCTGCCCATAAAAAAGCCGAACGTCGACAGACGTTCGGCTTCATCAGATCGCCCGATGGGCAGTCAGCCGATGGCCGCGACGCCGGCCTTGGCCGTCTGAGCATCCTGATCGGGCTTGACGCCGGACACGCCAACCGCGCCCACGACCTGTCCGTCGACCACCACGGGCACGCCGCCGGTCATGGTGCCCTGAAGCACCGGCGCCGAGAGAAACGCGTTACGCCCGTTGTTGATCATCTCCTCAAACACCTGGGTTTCCTTGCGCCCCAAGGCGGCCGAGCGGGCTTTTTCTGTCGCGATATAGCTACCCATCGGTGCACAGTCGTCCAGCCGGCGCAGCGCCAAGGGATGGCCGCCGTCGTCGACCACGGCGATAGCCACGTTCCAGCCCTGGCCCTCGGCTTCAGCCTGCGCCGCGTCCAGAATCCGGTTGACCTCGGCGAGCCCCAGTACAGCTTTCTGTTGCATGACAATCCTTTATCTCTGGATGAAATCGGTGACACAACATAACCCGGACATCGTGCTTTGACGATGCCCGGTCGGTGCTCAGGCGCCGCTCAAGAGTGGGTCACTGACGCCCAACAGATAGAAGCCGATCAGCCCGATGATGCCCGCCAGCAGGCAGTAGTAGAGCGTCGGCAGAATGGTCTTGCGCAACGTCGTGCCTTCCCGGCCGAGCAGGCCCACGGTGGCTGATGCCGCCACCACATTGTGGATCGCGATCATGTTGCCGGCGGCCGAGCCGACGGCTTGAAGCGCGACCATAAAGGCGGTCGACAGCCCCAGCGCTTCGGCAATGTTGAACTGGAAATCGGCCAGCATGAGGTTCGACACGGTGTTCGAGCCTGCGATGAAGGCCCCGAGTGCGCCGACAGCCGGTGCGAATAGCGGGTAGATGTCGCCCACGCCGTCAGCCACGAACTGCGCCATGGCCACCGGCATGGAGACCAGATCCGCGCCGTTGACCCCCGAGTTGATCAACACACGCACCATGGGAATGGTGAAGACCAGCACGAAGCCCGCGCCGAGAATTGTCTGCGTGGATTCGGAAAACGCTTGTCGGGCGGCCGATAAGCGCATGCGATGGATACCGATAGTCAAAAGCACCGCGATCACGATGATGCCGCCCGGCAGATACAGCGGCTCGATGGAGCCTGAGATACCCGTCTCACCCAGAATATTGTTCCAGGAAAGCGCCACCGACTTCAGCGCCTCCTGCACCGGCGGCACCATGCGCGAGATGACCAGCAGCACCGCCAACAGCCCGTAGGGCACCCATCCCATCAGCGTGGACATGGGCGCGCGGCCGGCCACGTCTTCGAACTTGATCTCCATCGAGCCCATCCACTCCGACGGCCACTGCTCGGCCGGGGCGAACTGCCAGCTCTTCTTCGGCATGAGAAACCCGCGCCGGGCGGCCGGCACGACGATGGCCAGCCCCACCAGCGCGCCAATCATCGAGGGAAACGACGGCCCCAGCAGAATTCCCGACAGCGCAAACGGCACGGCAAAGGCCAGCCCGCCGAACAGACAGAAAGGCAACACCGCCAGACCATGGGTCCATTTCTTATCGGTGCCGAAGAAACGCGTCAGGATCGTGACCAGAATGAACGGCATGGTCACGCCGCAGATCGCGTGGATGATGGCGACTTCTGAAGTCACAAGCTGCAGATACTCGGCCCAGCTTGCGCCTTGGGCCACCAGATCGGTCGCAATCGACGACTGATGGACGCCGCCGGTGACCCCGACGATGATGGGCGTGCCCACCGCGCCAAACGAGACCGGCGTGGACTGAACCATCAGCCCCATGACCACGGCCGGTAGCGCCGGAAAACCCAGCGCCACCAGCAGCGGCGAGGCCACCGCGGCCGTGGTGCCGAAGCCCGATGCCCCCTCAATGAAACAACCAAACAGCCACGCTGCGATCACCACCTGTATACGACGGTCATCCGTGATACCCGAAAAACCGTTGCGTATGGCCGAGATCCCGCCCGAATGCTTGAGCGTGTTGAGCAGTAGAATCGCGCCGAAGATGATCCACAGGATCGAGATCGTGAGCATGAGCCCCTGCAGCGAGGAGGCCACGACGCGCACGAACGGCATCTGCCAGGCCAGAAGCGCGAGCAACACGGTATACAGATAGACGATCGGCATGGCCGTACGCGCGGCCAGTCGGAAACCGATCAACAAAATAGCGGCTAGTATCAGCGGCGTGAACGCCAGCAGCGACATCAGCGTCGACGTCATAGAGTGTCTTCCTTGCTCCGATGACCGATGCCATCCCCTCTAGCTCGACGGATGCCCGGCCTCGTTTGTCGTTGAGTCTCCCCCGCGAGCGCATCGCTCGCAGCTCTGTCATAAAGCATGAAAGACGTGGCCGGCTCAATGCGGGCCGATCACGGCGTGAGCCAACTATGGGTCGCCACAATAAAAAATGCGCGCGCCAAGCGCCCGTCTGTCGGCGTATCGGCACGCCCCGGCCCGAATCACGCCCAGTTAGGCGCACTTTGCAAGACCGACAAATTGACTAGGCCGCCACCCCCTGCCGCCCGGGCCCGAGCCGTGGGTCTGCGCAGCCGGTTCAGGCGCCGAGCACCCCGCGCAGGAACGCCGTGGTCGCGGCCGCCGCAATCACGACGACAGCCATACCCTGCCCGCGCCAGGCAAGCCAAGCGCCCACCAACACGCCGGCCAGACGACTCGGGGCTACCCCGATGCTCGCGCCGGCTTCGCCACTGAACGTGGCAACGAGCGCCACGCTGAACAGCAATACGACCGGCGCAATCTCGAACAGCTCGCCCGCCCGCGGTGCCAGGCGCCATCGCGCCCCGACCACGGGCCCGGCCACGCGGGCCACGTAGGTACCCAGCGCAATTCCGGCGATCACGATGAGCCAGGTCATTGCGTCGCCCTCGGTCGCGGCCGGTATAGCCAGACGCAGCCCAGAAGCGAGACCAGAACCGGCCAGCCCGGCGGCAAAAGCCATAGACCGGCCAGACAGACAACGCCGCCGCCGATCGCGCATGCGCGGGTTCGACGGTCGCGTAGCGGCTTGGCGATCAGGCTAAGAAGAATCGCCGGCAGCACGGCGTCCAGGCCCAGCGCGTGGATATCGGTTAGACCATCGCCCACCAACACCCCGACCATCACGGCCACGTTCCAGGTCACGAAGATCGACAATCCCGCGCCCCAGAACAGCGCGCGAGCGCGTTCCGAGCCCGAGTCGGCCTTCGGCTCTGCCAGCACCAGCGCGGTATTCACGTCGGTGATCAGATGGGCGCCGACGAGGCGCCGCCACGTTCCGCGACCCAGCGTATGCCGAATCGATAATCCGTAGGCCAGCATACGCGCGTTGATGACCCAGCCCGCGACCATCGCAGCCAGCACGCCGCCGCCACCGAGCATGATGCCCACCGCGGCAAACTGTGCGCTGCCGGCGAAAACGGTCGCGGACATCAGCGGTGCGACCCAGCCCGGTATGCCCGCGCTGACCGTGATGGCGCCGAACGACAGGCCGACCAGCGCATAAGCCACACAGACCGGTCCAACCTCGCGCCATAGCGTCTGGCCGACGGATACAGACGTCATTTCGACAAAACAACAAATCGTTTGTTCTATAAAACGATATCATCGGCATCGCACTATTTCACGCTCAGAGGTTTGTGGTGACCAACCCATCCGAGCCCGCTACCGCGCGTCACGAATTGATTGGCGTCATCGCCCAGCGGCTACGTGTCTATCGAGGCGCCCGTGGCCTGTCGGCGTCGGCGCTGGCGCGACGAGCGGGCATCGCCCCCTCGACCGTGACGCAGCTCGAAGCCAGCCGCGGAAATCCTGGCATCGAAACGCTATGGGCTCTGGCGAACGCACTGGTTATCCCGTTCGCCGAGCTGATTGCGCCGGCCGAACCGGCGGCATTCGTCGTTCGCGCCGGCGACGGCACGATCACACAGGCCGAGAACAGCCCGATGCAGGCGACCTATATCGCCAAACTGCCGGCGGCCAGCCGTCACTCGCTCTATCGGCTGTATCTAAGCCCGAACGCCGAGCACGTGTCGTCAGCGCACCGCTCGGCCACCACCGAGCATCTCTACATGGTCTCAGGCACGCTGACCGCCGGCCCCGACGACGAACGCATCACGCTGAGAGCCGGCGATTACATGCGCTACCCGGCCAATACCGCACACCGCTACCAGGCCGGCGACGAGGCCGCCGAAGCACTTCTGATCATGGGGTATGACTGACGCGCTCGATGCGATCGACGCTAAATCCGCGCGCGCGATAGTTGGCCAGCGCGTTGGGATGATCGAAATTACAGGTATGCACCCAGACCCGACGCGCCCCCGGCCATTGCCAGGCCTGTTCGACGCCGGCGGCCAACACGCTGCCGCCAAAGCCGCGGCCGATGAAGGCCGGCAGCAGGCCGAAATAAGCGATCTCGACGTCGCCGGCCGTATCAACCGCCAATTCCACGAAACCGATGAGATCGGCTGCCCGTGCCAGCCAGAGCGACACGCCCGGCGCGCGGCTACGGGCATGCCAGTCGGCGTGCGTCCAGGACGCCCGATCGGTCCAGTGATAGTTCGCGCCCACGCGGTGATACAACGCGGCCAGCTGGCCGGGATCGATCGGCTGCTGGCGGGTGAGCGAAAACGCAGGCGTTCGCGCCGGCCACGCGAGCGCGGCCGGCGTGTGCATCGACAGATACGTGATGATTTCATCGCTCATGGCGCCGCATCCGGTCTCGACGGGCTAAAGTGTCAATATCACATCGCCAAGAGACCCTGATAATGACGGATCTGCTCACTCTCTGGAAACGCGCCGAGCGGCTGCCCGGCGGACGACAGATCTTTTCGCGCGCAGTGGCCTGGCGCGCCCCCTACTTTGCCACGATCCGACCGCGATTCGAGATCGTTAGCCGCGATCGATGCGTGGTGCACATGGCCAAGCGGCGCGCGGTCCAGAACCATATCGGCACCGTCCATGCGATCGCGATGTGCAACCTGGCCGAGGCGGCGGCGGGCGTGCTGGCCGAGGTCAGCGTGCCGAGCACGCATCGCTGGATTCCCAAGGGGATGCAGGTTCGTTATGTCGCCAAAGCCAGCACCGATATCCGCGCGACCGCCGTGGCCCAGTCGCCGGCGCCCGTGTTCCACGACGAGATGGACTATCCCATCGTGGTCGATCTGGAAGACAGCGCCGGTCAGACCGTGGTCTCAGTGGTCATTTCGATGTGGGTGACGGCACGCCCGAGCGGCTAGGGCCTGTTGAGGTTTCATACGAGTCCGCGCCAAGCGCTGTTTTGCGGCAAGACGAGGCGTAGCGCGCGCTGCGCAGTCATTCTGCGCAAGCGTGCTAGAACGCTGGATTGCCGCAAAACAGCGCTTG